>JALQUR010000718.1 GCA_023260695.1 Planctomycetaceae bacterium | reverse complement strand
ATTCTTCCCGGGGACATACAACGGAATCTCGATCGTCTGTCCCTTCTGAAACTTGTCCTGCTTCGAAAAGGCAATATCCACGATTTCAAATCGTGAGGTCCCCGCCGTGATGTCCGTCGATGGAGTTCCACCAATAAGTTTCCCCAGCAGCAGGTGATCACACATCTGAACCTGTTCAGCAAGCACCAGTGTGGGCGCGTCGCAGAATGGACAGATGGCCGCTGTGGCCGAGGAAACAGTCAGAAGTCCAGCCAGAACAAAGTGGATCCAGCGCATGGCAACTTGCCTTTCAGCAGATAGTTCAGCGACAAAGCTCTATTGCAGAACCCGTGCACGCTCAATTCGATACAGTCGAGTCAGGCTGGTGTCGTCTGACTCCGGATCAATTCGAAATACCCCTTCCACATCAAACGGCCGATTGGCGATGTAGTCGGTGGTCTCCCCCTCATCAAGACTGACGGAGATAATGTCATAGATTTTGGGCTGCCGCACAAAACAACAGATTCCGTTATCACGAGCCATCGCGAATTCCGTCAGCCCGGTCGCCAGAAACGTGGGATACATGAATCCTCGAATCCGTACCACCGAACCGTCCAGTGCCTCCAGCCAGTCCGGAAAATATTTCTGAGCGTCAGGCGGCACCGGCTCCATGTTGAGGATCTTCAGCAGATCAATGTCATCGTAGGTGACACGCATCGCCTCGGTACCGCGTTCCTTCAGAAACCGCTTACTGGGGATCAGGAGCTCAATTGCTCGCTGCGATTCTCCGGCAGCAGCTTTGGCCCCCTGATCGATCGTCGGCTTGTCTGCCGGCCCGGTCAGACCCGACTGTTCTGATCGTACATTGCGTGCCGCTGCCGCCACATCGCTGGCAGCCTCACTGTCAGCACCCGGCTGCGGACCGGTTGAGTTGTCCTCGC
Source organism: Planctomycetaceae bacterium (assembly GCA_023260695.1). Classification (GTDB taxonomy): domain Bacteria; phylum Planctomycetota; class Planctomycetia; order Planctomycetales; family Planctomycetaceae; genus SXXK01. Next base: position 6,760 of record JALQUR010000718.1, on the reverse strand, counting down.
TGCCTGGTGCCGCCCCGGCAGTTTCCACTGTTCCTGCAACTGATTCCTCACCCGCCACATTTTCTGCGCCGGAATCAGTTGCCGTGCCCGGTTCGAAGTCCGCCTGCATGGTTTCATCCGGACCAGCCACCGGTACCCCCGGCCCCGGAGGCAGTTTCACAGACATGATCTTCATGCCTGTCACCGCATCCTCAGCGATGGACGTTTCTTCATTGCCCGGGAGTGCATCGAAACTGACATAGTCGTCCGAACTGTCGGAACAGCCTGCACACAATGCCAGCATTCCGGTGAGCAGAGAAGTTGACAGGCAACGATACCAGGTCTGCACGGTCGCGTTCACTGTATTCTCCCACCCCGAAGGGGAAACAACTTTACCGCAGCCCACTGGACCGCCACGTTCGCCAACACCGCTAAGCTTAACAGCAGCCATGACCGTTGAATATCCCGATGCCCGCAACCCCCGCCATCGCCACTGCTTCTCTGAAAACTGTCAGGAACAGACCGCCGGCAACAGAGTTCAGAAACTGGTCCATGCTTCCTCAATGAGTTCTGCATCCATCGTATAAACAGGTGCATACTCGTAGTCTTCTCCCGCTCCCTCGCCAGCTGCCGGATCCGCAGCCAGAATACCAGCAACCGCCACCTTGCCGATAAATGCCTTTGTGGTCAGCTGGTTCACGAATTCCGCCCCCAGTGCCTGTTGCTCCTCGCTCGACAGAGTCTTGTCACTCATCCCCCGAGCACGATCAGCCAGTTCCGGTCGCTGTCCGTCCGGATACGAACGCAGAGTCACAGTGATGAAGTCATGCGACTTTGGCTTACCGCCAAAACAGCACTCGCCGTTGTCCTTGAGCAGAATAAATCGAGTCAGGCCCTCTGTCGCCTGTGTCGCCCACATAAACCCCTTCAGGTAGACCTTTGAGCCAAGCAAGGGTGCCACCACAGGGGGAATCTTCCGCCGCCCGCCAACATAAATGAACTGCTGATCTGCAATTTCCTTCGGGAAATTCACTCGACGATATCCGTCCGGCACTTCATTCGAATATGCATAGACCTGCTTCGCGCTGCCAAGTGACAAACTCAGAATCGCCAGCGCCAGTCCCAGAACAGCCGTTACCCTGCCCTTGACTTCACCTCCGGCAGCACGAATCCGTGAAACGGCGGCGAATCCCAGAAAGGTAGAAAATGCCGCGATGTACAGCCCGAAAAGTCCCATAAAGCCTGTCAGTGACAGCAGCCCCATCACCAGTGCCGCAGGGGCCCATGGCGACACCGGGACGTATTCAAAGTCGTCGTCGATGACATCTGCCCCCCAGCCTGTCAGCTCTGCCGCCCGCGCATCGGATGAGCAATCTGCCTGACCCTGCTGCATATCACTGGTCCATGCCTGCTCCTGTACCGACGTGGCAGGCTCTGAGGATGCTGAAATCTTACTCATCTGCAGCTTCCTTTGAAATCCGGGACAGAATGAACAGTGACAGCAAATGACATCAACACTGAATCAACACTGATCTGTAACGCCCCGTCGCTGCGAAACTGAACAACACTCTGACAATCGGCAGTATTCAATAACAACCTGCACCGCCGACCTGCACCGCCCCCCGTGGAAACATTCTTCCATGGCAACTGCGAATCACGACAAAAACGGCACATATCATCAACGCGGATGACTCACATTCTACGACTTTCCCGCTGTTTCTGTGGGATTATCTGCCCAAATTCCCAGCCAGAATCGGCCTCAATCCGAGTAATTGCCGATTACGAAATCCACTTCGGCGAAAGCAGCAGAGACTGCTCGCCCCTGCCCGGAGATGATTCCTGCGGCGACTCCACAATTCCCGTGTCAGCTCCCTTCCCTGCATACCGTTCCATTGGCGATAATCACCAGCCTAAACGACCAGCATCAGAGTAATCTGTCTCACCAATTCTACTGTCCTGACAGGTACTGCCATGAACTCCTTCTCAGCAATGTCACGCCGTCGGGCATTCCTCTCGATCCTTGCCGCAGCCCCGCTGCCCCGGTTGCTGTCCGTGCAGGCTGCTGCCGATGAAAAGTCTGCCTTTCGGATCACTCGTCGACGAATTCACCAGTCGGTGATGGGCTGGTGTTTCAATCCCATGCCGGTCCCGGAGCTGATCGATCACAGCGTTGCCATCGGCCTTGAAGGGATTGAGGGAATTGATCGAAAATTTTACCCGCTCGCACGTGAGAAAGGCCTGCAGATCTCACTCGTAGGCAGCCACAGCTTCGCCACCGGGCCTGTCGACCGAGCCAACCATGAAAGCTGTGAGCAGGCGCTGCGATCTGCCATCGATGCTGCCGTCAAGGCAGAGGCAAAGCGAGTCATCACGTTTACGGGAATGCGAGTCCCCGGAATGTCCGACGCCACAGCAGAAAAGAACTGCATCGATCTCTGGAATCGTGTGATCGAATACGCTGCTCAGCACAACATCACTCTCTGCCTGGAACACCTCAACTCAAAGGATGATTCCCATCCGATGAAGGGACACCCGGGATACTTCGGCGATGATGTTGAACGATGCTTTGACCTTGTCCGCAGAATGGACTCACCCCACTTCAGGCTGCTCTTCGACGTCTACCATGTGCAGATCATGAATGGTGATGTCATCCGCCGCATCCGGCAGAACCATGAACTGATCGGGCATTACCACACAGCCGGAAATCCCGGACGCCGGGAACTCGATCATCTGCAGGAAATCAATTATCCGGCAGTGATGCAGGCTATCCTCGACACCGGCTATGAGGGATTTGTTGCACAGGAATTCATTCCGACATGGGATGATCCGGTACAGTCTCTGCGGCATGCTGCCGAAATCTGTGACATCTGACCATTCTCAGACCGTCACGCACGTTTACTCACGGCATTCACACTTCTCGAAACTCCCCGCTCTCAACAGCTCCAATCAAGGCGATCACGTTGTCCACATTGTCTCCCGTGCTGCTGCTTCATTCATCTGATAACGTGGCTGTCGCAAGGCAGCCGCTCAACGCAGGCCAGACCATTCAGCTCAATGGAACAGAGCTGACGACCCGCGAAGCTATTCCCGCAAACCACAAACTGGCAATTGCTGATATCGCCGCCGGTGACCTGATTCGCAAATTCGGTCAGCCAATCGGTGCAGCATCTGAACCAGTAACGGCTGGCAGCTGGGTTCACACACACAACGTTGCCCTCGAAAAAGCCAATGCAGGCTACGAATTTGCTACGGAGATCAATCAGCCGGTCGCCGCCGATCCTCCTGGTACGTTCCTCGGCTACCGTCGCAGTAACGGCTCTGCTGGAACTCGAAATTACATCGCCGTCATCAGCACAGTGAACTGTTCAGCCACTGCTTCACGCTACGTGGCTCAGGAACTCACTCGGCTGGATCTGAGCCAGTACGAGAACATCGATGGCATCCTGCCCGTCGTGCACAAAAGTGGCTGTGCGTTTGCGTGGAACAGTCCTGATCACCAGATGCTCAATCGGACACTTGCCGGATTTGCCCAGCACCCGAATATTGCCGCCGCGATCGTGCTTGGACTCGGTTGCGAAACGGCTCAGGCGTCCCACCTGCAGGAGTCTCACGGACTGGTTCAGCTCGGCGGCTCTTCACCGGAAACCAGCAAGCTGCCGATGACACTCAATATCCAGGATATGGGCGGCGTTCGCAGGACCGTTGAACGAGCCACTGCTGTGCTGAGAGAACTCCTGCCCGACGCAAACCGTGTCCGCAGAGAACCAATTCCACTCCGTGAACTCTCCGTTGGCCTGCAGTGCGGCGGAAGTGACGGCGCCAGTGGAATTACAGCCAATCCGGCCCTCGGATACGCCTGCGATCTTCTTGTCGGCCATGGCGGCGGTGCCGTACTTGCGGAAACACCCGAAGTCTACGGTGCCGAACAACTGCTCACTCGGCGAGCGATCTCACGCGACGTTGCCGAAAAACTGCTGGATCGCATCCGCTGGTGGGAAGAATACGCTCGCGTCCACTCTGCCTCAATTGACAACAATCCTTCGTGGGGAAATAAACAGGGCGGACTGACCACCATCATCGAAAAGTCCCTCGGCGCTGTCGCCAAAGGTGGCACTTCACCACTGCAGGATGTCTATCTCTACGCCGAACAGGTGACCGCACGCGGTCTGACACTGATGGACTCACCCGGGTACGACCCGATGTCCGTAACCGGACTTGTCGCAGGGGGCTGCCAGCTCATCGTCTTCACCACCGGGCGAGGAAGCTGCTTCGGCTGCAAACCGTCGCCGACCATCAAAGTCGCGACGAATACCCCAATGTTCAGACGCATGCAGGACGACATGGACGTGAATGCCGGCACCATCCTCGAAGGAACATCGGTAGAGCAGGTCGGCAGAGAAATCTTTGACCAGATGGTTGCGGTTGCGAGTGGCAGACAGACCTTGAGTGAACAGCAGGGTATTGGAGACGAAGAATTCTGCCCGTGGATGCCCGGACCTGTATTCTGAGTCCTGAGGCCCGGCCATTGGCATTGAGCTGCACCAACGGCATTGAGCTGCACCAGCTCGTTGCCGACAACACGAAGTCGGTCAGAACGCCGCATCCGGCAATTACTCAGCCGGGTGCGTTGTCACCCACCACAGTTGAGTGCCCACTCGCGCAACACCCACTGAAGTCAGTCCCCCGTTGTCCGGGTCAATGCGGTAAACTTCCAGATTCCCGGAGGCCTGCCCCGCCGCCAGTAACCACCGGCCATCAGCGGTGACACTGAAACTCCGTGGAGTCTGCTGCGTCGCAAACGCGCCCTCGAACTTCAGCCTGCTGCCAGCTTCGGAAACAGAAATCAACGCGATGCTGTCGTGACCGCGATTGGCCACGTACAACCAGCGTCCACGCGGATGAATCAGCACCTCCGCATTGCTGTTCTGCCGGACTGCTGCATCTTCAGGCAGCGATGTTGCAGTGCTTAACGCTGTGAGCTGTCCCTGATCATCCATCCGATAGGACGTTACTGAACTGCCCTGCTCATTGTCCACAAACATCACCGGAGCCATCGGAGCCCAGGTCAGGTGCCGCGGCCCCGTATTCTCCGGACGCTGCAGAAATGCCGGCTCAGCGGCGCTCAGAAGTCCGCTGTCAGCATCGAAACGGAACTGATAGATCCGATTGGGACTGGTATGCGGAACAAACACATAACGCCCGGTTGCGTCCGCTGCGATCGCGTGAGCACGCTGCTCTGTAGGAACCCACTGCAACGCCTGCTGAGATAACGTGCCGTCACGCTCGATCCGATGAACTGCGACACCGCCCTCGACATAGTAAGCCGAAAACAGAAACCGTCCGCCCGGAGCAACAGAGACATGCGCGGGATCCGCACCGACATCGACCGCATTAAGCAGCGAGAGCTGGCCACTTGCGGAATCAACGGCAAAACTGCACAGACGCCCTGTGGAACGCATCGACGCATACAGAAAACGGCCGTCGTCAGTCACCGTCAATGCACCGGGTTCACCAGGCGTCCCGATTCGATGCTCCGATCGCAGCGTTCCGGATTCGGAGTCCAGCCGCAGCTGCACAATCGCCTGCTGCCCCGTGACAGAACAATAGATGTGGTAGTCTGAACCGGACGCAGAGCCACCGACAGACGCTGCCAATAATGCAATCGGCAGGCACATGAAGATTGTCGCAACTCTGTATCTCATGGTGAGTCCCCGCCTGACCAGAGTATCGACGGACTGAACTCTCAGTTCAGTGCCCAGGCAGATCTGACTCTGCACAGTCGAGACCTGTGAAATCAGCTTCGCGACAGGTACAGCCGCTGAATGTCTTCAACCGTGACTGTGATCACGCGGGTGAACCCTGTATGCGAACGCTCGTAGCTGACATTCGTCGCCAATGCCGCCTGCTGGTGAATCGAATCAGATACCCAGCGGCGATCTTCCGCTGAAAGATCACCCACAGACGCATCCCAGACCGTCCGTGTTTCCATGACAAGTGCGTCAACTCTGGGATCAAACTTGGCCATCGACAGATTACTCCTGGACTGTAAGCGGCCTCCAAAAATCATCGGAGGCACAGCACGTGTTGCGAAATATCGGGGCAGCATAGCAAAAACCCGCCGTATGCAACATACGACGGGCTGTTGATATCAGTTCATGAAGACCGCAGCTTCATTTACGACTGGCCAGAGAAATCCTTGTTCGAGCCTGTGCGGATCGATGCAGGTGGTCTGCATAGTCGGAGTCCTCAGGACCAACACGCTCAGAGCTCAAGGCTGCAAGATCACTCTTCGCAGCCTCCAGATTCAGAGATGCAGCGGTAACAGCGGCGTTGGTGAGCACCGACACGACACTGCCCTTGACCTGCACGAAACCACCGTCAATAAACAGCGATTCACCTGCGCCACCTTCAAACTCCAGTCGCAGTTCTCCCACACCCAGACGACCGACAAGCGGTGCGCGCCCGGGATAGAATCCCGCTGAGCCATCAAATAATGGTAACCTCACGGACTGTACCGGACGATCGAAGAGCGTCTTTTCCGGGGTGACCAGAACTACCTGAAGATCTGACATCTGTTACTCCATACCGGCCTGCATCCAGCAACGCAGACCGATCGAATCACGCTTCGGCCTGCATTCGCTTGTACTGCTCTTCTGCTTCCTCAATCGCCCCAACATACATGAAGGCCGATTCCGGCAGATGGTCCCACTTGCCGTCACACAGTTCTTCGAAGCTGCGAATCGTGTCCTCCAGACTGGTGATCTTACCGGCCTTGCCTGTG
>JALQUR010000713.1 GCA_023260695.1 Planctomycetaceae bacterium | reverse complement strand
GCTGACTGTCGTCAGGAACTGGCGCCAGGGGACAACTACAGGACTGTTCCACCCAGGACTGTTCCACCCAGGACTGTTCCACTCAGGGCTGTTCCACTGTCGCGGCCTTGTCCTGATTCGGAAGTTTAGTTGGTTTTACAGGTTTTTGCTGTTCGCTTTGTGCGATTGGAGTAGCAACGTGTCTCTCGACAAGTCTCTCAAGATCCGACTGGGAAGTAGCCGTGCACGCAACGTTCTGAAGCGTGCCGAACGGATCGCTCAACTGCGTGAGGAAGATCGTTTCGATGACGGACGAAGTCCATTCGGTCTGCCCAAAACTCGCGTAGGCAAGGCTGTCGTGGGCAAAAAGAAGAAGAAGAAGGGGCCGGACGACGAAAAATGATCGTCTCCGTGCTGGGGGGCTGCTGCTGTATCTTTGAATCAGACGTGCATCAGACCTGCGTCCCCCGTTCCACACCTGCACTGGCCACACCTGCACTGGCCTGACCTGCACTGGCCATCATCCGGGATTATGTCTCCCGGGTTCCGGTCTGTTTAGATTCGGTTGCAATACAGGGGATCCGTCTGAAACGGATCCCTTTTGCGTGCGCAGTGCCCTGGTGAGCCGGTTTAACACGTTTGCTGCCGCGAAGCTCGCCGGCCGCATGGCGGCCTGCCTGAGGGAGCTCAGCGACGGGAAACGCGATCACGCGAGTCTGCAGCGTGCGTAGCATGCATCAGGGATGACCACATAATCAGGAATCGTCTGGAGCAGGCGATCAAGCTCCTGCTGGTTGGCAAGCGGAAGTAATCCGAGGTCCTCGACCAGTTCTGCTTCGAGGGAGCTGAGCAGATATACTCGCTGTTCCTGCGTTACAGCGATCAACTGCCCGATTTCGATCCCGTCCTCGACCGATTCCTTTCGCAACCGTCGCGCAAGTTCAGCGGGGTCCTGTGTCGTGCGCAGGGCGCGTGCGGCGGGACCATCAGGTACTGGCAAATCAGCGATCAGGATAATACGGCTGTCTGCATCCAGCAGTTCATTAAGGCTGGCAAGTGTGCGTGCCGCCATGGACCAGCCGAACTGACCTGCCGGAATCGAAGTCAGAATAACTTCCGGCTGTTCCTCAAGCTGCAGTTCCCAGAATTCCGTGAGCAGTGGTCGAGCGGCATCCATGACATCCTGCGGGCTGCCGGCAATCAAGGCCCCCGGGCCACCGGGAGCTGGAATAATCTGCAGGGAAAACTGCGCGCCGACCAACCAGCCGATTTCATCAATCAATGCACGACGCTCCTGCAACCGATTGCTGGTTGCCGGACGCGCGTCCAGCATCCCTGTGCGTTCCAGCGTGTCCTTGTCAGCCATAGCGGGGAAGATTCCGCTGGTCGTTCCGCGAATGCCGAGCAGCTGATCAAAGCAAAGGATTCCCACTGTTATCAGCAGGTCTGCTTCAGCAATTTCATTGCTGAGGTAGATGCGTTCTCCGGCTTCGGTGCTGGCGACATAGCTGTTTCCTGCAAGATCCCGAGGATCATGGCAGACAAAGGACGCAGAGTCTCTGAGTTCGTGTGGAAGCTGTTGTCTGACACAGTCCCAGTGATTGCCGGCTGGATCAGGCGGGAGCAGAATCCCGAGCGACAACCCCGGTTCAGCTACAGTACGGAGTTCTGCAAGGAGCGCTGTGAGAATCTCTGTGAGCCATGGGGTCTGCGGATCAATCACCAGCAGAACACGATCTCCGGGGACGCAGCATTGGTTCAGCCGGGGCAGTCCCAGCGGATGTTCGAGTGCCTCGCGCAGTTGTTCCTCGATCTCACCGCATACTGCCTGTGGTCGCGGAGTCAGGATCGCGTCGGAGGTAATCTCAACGGTGATGGCACCGCTGGTCAGCTGAGTTGGCATGGGATTAAACCAGTGCTGGAATGACGGGAGCGAGGTGATGTGAGCTTTGCCAGGTCCGCACGCTGGATTCGTTGAATGAAGTCGTGGTCTGCCGGCGTTCAGTGAAAACCGGCGACGGGAGAAAACTGGCGACGGAAACTGTTCAGGAATCCTCTGCGGCCAGGGGAATGGATTCAAACTTGAGCGGCCGATTCATCAGATCCATTGTGGCCTCTTTGGCAGGTTTGTTCTGAAACAGCACGCTGTAGATCTGCTCGGCAATCGGCATCTCCAGCTGACGTTCCTGAGCGAGGGTGAACACGCTGCGTGAGGTGAGTACGCCTTCGGCCACCGCATGCATGGATGCTTCAATCTGCTGCAGTGTGGCACCGCGGCCGAGCTGTTCACCGACATGACGATTGCGGCTGTGGCGACTGCAGCAGGTGGTGATCAGATCTCCGATGCCGGCGAGTCCGTAGAATGTTGCCGGTTCCGCACCGAGTGCCTGACCGAATCGAACCATTTCATTCAGTCCACGTGTCATCACTGCAGCTCGAGCGTTGTCCCCGAATTCCAGTCCGTCACAGATTCCGGCGGCAATGGCGATGACATTCTTCAGAGCCCCGCCCAGTTCCACTCCAACAAGGTCTGAGTTGACGTAGATCCGCAGAAAATCCCGGGACATCAGTTGCTGTACTGTTTCTGCTGCAGCCTGATTGTCTGAGGCGGCGACAATTGTTGCTGGCTTCTGCTGCGTGATTTCTTCGGCATGGCAGGGGCCACCGATGGCTACAAGTGAACAATCCGGCACAAATTCGTGGAGGACTTCGGTGGGACGTTTGAGGGTTGAGTTTTCGATACCCTTGATGATGCTGACAAGAATCGCATCTGCCGGGATATGAGCTGAGACAAAGGACATCGCATCCCGTAGTCCTCGCATGGGCACCGCGACAATGACAATGTTCGCGTCCTGCAGCACTTCTGCCGGATCATCGCTGATGAGTATCGACGGCTGCAGCTGAACCCCGGGAAGCAGCTTTTCGTTGCAGCGGGTCTGATTCAGTTCTTCTGCCGATGGATTGAAGCGCGCCCAGAGTCGTACGTGTGTCTGCTCTGAACCCGCAAGCAGCCATGCGCAGGCTGTCCCCATGGCTCCTGCACCAAGTACTGCGACGTTGGTCATTTGACTTCTCCTGAAATGCCGCGGGCAGCGGTCGCGTGTGACCGGTGCTGCAGTGTCAATCGTTCCGGCTGGCTGCAGTTTATCAGATTCGTGAAAAGCGAGCAGTCGCTGGAAAATCTGCCATTGTGATTCCCGTCCGTTCGAATCCGGTCCCGGGGAATTCATCGCTCTGCAGAGAAATCACGCCTTTGCTGCGGCATCGAATATGGTAGTCTGAAGGCGTCAGTTATTCGCCATCAGTCAGGAATGTCATGTCGACAGATCGTTCCAACGAGTCTTCAGAGGAAGAACATCCTCTGGCAGTAAATCTGGTTGTCTGGTCGGGACTCGGCTTCACGGTGCTTACGGTTGTGGTTTACGTGATCCTGCGTCAGATGCTGGTTCAGCTTCCGGAGGATCGTGCCGAATTTGAAGCGGTGCGGGCAAATGCTCCGGCACTCACACGCCTGATCTTCGTTGGTGCCAGCGGTGCAATGTGCAATGTTGTTGCCCTTGTACTCAATCTGATTGGTTATATCGCATCCAGTGGCGCGCGAGGTCTGGCACTGGCCGGCAGTATTGTTTCCGGCGTGATGCTGCTGGGACTGTTTACAATTGTGCTCGCGGCGCTGCTGGCGGGCTGAGACGGCAGGCAGTTCGGGGCCACTGTCAGTGAACCCGCAGCCTGACGATTTTCCTGGCGGCGATTCAGTGGCGGTCTCAACAGGGCTGCGTCTTCAGTCTTCGGCGCGACTGCCATCGCCGCACATACGGACAATGCGCGGATCGAAACGAGCGATCGGCTGTACCAGATCCTGCTGTGCCGCCATCACTTCCTCAATTCGGCGATAGACTCCAGGCACCTCATCGGCCCCGGCAGACAGCACGTGGATTCCGCGTTCCAGCAGCTCCTGTCGCACCACTTTGAAGTCCCACATCTCCTTGCCCTTTGTCCGTGACATGACGCGTCCGGCTCCATGTGATGCGGACTTCAGGCTGTCCGGATTTCCCAGCCCCCTGACCACCCACGCAGAGTCAGCCATGGATCCAGGAATGACGCCCAGTTCGCCGACATTGGCGGGCGTTGCTCCCTTGCGATGGACGATCAGATCTCGGTCTCCATGCCGCTCCTGCCATGCGAAGTTATGGTGATTCTCCACACCGGTGAGGATCTCGGCACCGAGCAGACTGCATACAAAGCGATGAATAACATCGTGATTTGCTGCGGCATATCGTCCCATCAGATTCATGGCAGCCCAGTATTCCTGTCCTGCTTCGGTTTCAAGGGCCAGCCACGCCAGTTTTTCATAGTCTGCATATCGCCGTGGCAGCCGCTGACGTGCGATGGCTGAATACTTCTGACATACTGCAGCGCCAGCACCACGACTTCCGCTGTGACTGAGCAGAGCGACGTACGTTCCGGGAGTCAGCGCGAGGTCCGGCTGGGATTCTGTGACAGTTAATGTGCCAAATTCAACGAAATGGTTGCCGGAGCCGGAGGTACCCAGCTGCTGTCGAGCTCGGTCCTTCCTGTCAGCGGTGACAGCAGTGATCGACCAGTCTTCATCCAGAACGGAATGGTTCTGAGGATGGGAGTGCTCGCAGCCAACGCCGAAGAATGTGCCGTCCATCAATGCGCTGCGATACTGCTGAAAGTGCGTATCCAGGGTCTGCGGCGGCAGATCCAGGATGGAAATCTTCATGCGGCAGGCAATATCAACACCAACAGCCCAGGGAATTACCACGCCCTCTGTTGCCAGTACTCCTCCAATCGGAAGTCCGTAGCCCACGTGAGCGTCGGGCATGAGGGCACCCTGACGTGCGGCGGGTATCCGACACGCAGCACGCATCTGGTCGTGGGTCGCTGCGTCCGCGTCGCCACACCAGGAGCGATATGTTATGTCGGCAGGTGGGGCAAGCGGTGTCTGCAGTTCCTCCTGATCAGCCAGCAACTCGGCCGCCAGTGATGAAAGCTGTGGATGCTGCAGAAAGTCGGCCGGACTGGCGACGACCGTCTGCATCAGTTCCATCAGTCGGGACCGAGGAAATTCAGTCCGACTGCAGATGTTTCCAATTGCCTGCAGGGCCAGAGGGACTGTCCAGCTGGGCATGCCCAGTTGTTCGAGTTGAGTTGCGTTCATGAGATTTGCTGTTCGGGATGCAGACTGGAGGTGCGTATGACGCTGGTATATCAGTCCACTGGACACGAGTTATCGGCATACGGTTCACCTGCAGCGCAGAGTTTCCGGCGACCGACAGCGGCTGTTCCTGTTGATTAAGGAAAGATGATGATTCATCAGCGTTTCTTCGGTGTGGAATTCCGCTGATTCTGAAAGGCGTCCGTGAACGGAGGCAGCTCGAAGATGACCGGATCCGAAGTCACACGAGGGTCATTGGTTTCCTTCAGGATCTGCATCAGTCGCTGAGCCAGCAGGTGCTTCTGCTGCTGATATTCCTGCTGATCAGCCACATTGTACAGTTGTTCCGGATCCCGCTTCAGGTCGTACAATTCTTCCCGGGGCCGCCGGGCAAAGGCACGATCAAAATAAGGACGATACTGCGGATCGGAGAGTCCATTCTGAATCAGCCAGGTCTTCGTCGGACTGGCATCAAGGTCTGCGAATGCGGCGAAGGTATTCTGAGACAGTTCTCCGGCTGCAGGCAATGACGCATCCGGTTGTCCAAATCCCGGAGCGGTACCCATCGGCCAGCGATCCGGCGCAAAATTATGGATGTACAGAAAATCGGCCGTGCGAATGGAACGCTGGGGATAAGGCAATCGATCCGTGCGGGCAGCTGCGACATGCCGTTCCCGACCGCAGACAACAGCATCTCGATCTGCTTCCACCAGACCAGCCTGATCTGACTTCAGAATTGACCACAGACTGCGTCCGGTCATCTGTCCGGGAATCTGTACACCGGCAGATTCCAGAATTGTCGGCGCCAGATCAGGGAGCGACACGAAGTCCTTCACGACTCGCCCGGGAGGGATCACTCCCGGCCACGAGACTGCCAGCGGCACAGCAGTTCCCAGGTCGTACAAATTGCATTTTCCGGAGGGCATACCCGGAACACCATGGTCACCTGAGACGATGATCAGCGTGTTCTGACGCAGCTGTTCGTCATCAAGAACCTGCAGCAGAGCACCCAGACCGGCGTCCACCGCCTGGACTTCCCCGAGGTAGTCCGCCATGTCTTCCCGAACAACGGGAACATCGGGCCAGTGTCCGGACAAACGACCCTGCAGGGAGTCGGGATCAATGTTCCAGTGCTTCTTTCCGGATCCCTGAATCCAACTGCGATGGGTATTCGTCGGGCCCCACCAGTACAGGAACGGTTTCTCGGAGGATCGATTCTGCAGAAAGCTGCGAAACACAGCAGCGACGTCGCTGGTCAGTCGCTGCTGTTCGGCGGCGGTGTCATCTGCACGATCCACAACCTGTGAGAACTGATTGAACTGACCGCCGCCGCTGACTGCGGTCCGAGCGGCACCAAATGGGGCGTTTGCGGGAGTGCCGGGACTCCAGACCTTGGCTGAATGCCCGATTTCGTAACCAGCCTGTTCCAGCAGCAGCGGAAAGGTGGGGATTGAATCATCCCAGAGGGCACCCTGCAGAATTGCTCCACGTCCGGTTCTCCAGAAGTGCTGCCCGCTGAGCAATGAGCTGCGACAGGGTGTACAGGACGGGGCGTTGACGAAGGCGTTGCGGAGCAGAACACCATCGGCCACAAGCTGATCAAATGCAGGTGTCCGGACGACATCGTTGACGGTGCCTGGTTCAAGCTTGTTGTAGATACTGGCGTAGCGTCCCCAGTCATCAGCGAAGACAAACAGAATATTCGGGCGTTCGGCTGCCGCCAGAATGCCTGGAATCGTGAGCAGTGCAAGCTGCAGTATGGCAGTGACAGAAGAGCGTTTCATGGAGTTTTCCAGATTGCGCTGAGAGTTCGGTTGAGCTGCCAACTGGCCGACCGGGGCCGACGAAGCCGGTGAGCAGGGGGAGAGAATGGTTCGGGACTTTCCGAGCGTGCAGTGCTGTGCAGGATGTCTGTTGCGATGGGGCACTCCTCGCAGTTTCGCGAGTTTTGATCGTTCTGGAAAGTCAGCTGCATTGCTGGCAGTCGTTCCCGTATGGAATCGGGGGGGCGGGTGTGTCGGTCAGCCTGATCGTCGCTGGCGTGAACTGCCTGATTCTTCCGGGTTTGAGAGTACGGAGAAGCTGCAGAATGCGTATCACTCAGTTGCGCGTGCGGTGGATTGTCGTTCGCTGCACCCACCGATTAAGATTCTGCAGGGAGCTTGTTGCATTCAGCTGTGGTGACCGGGCGATGTGGTCATCGGGGATTACGCATTCAGTCAGACAGATTTCAAACGGCAGAAGACTTTGTCATGGTAAGTGCTGGCAGAGATACGGTTCCGGCAATTGTAGTGAATGAAGTTTCGCATTCATTCAAGGCAACTCAGGCACTCAATCGGGTGTCATTCTGCGTACTGCCCGGATCAATTCACGGGTTTGTGGGACCGAACGGTGCCGGCAAGACGACGACGCTGCGCACCATCTGCACATTGCTCAGGCCTGCTCGAGGCGAAATCAAGGTCTTTGGCAGCAGCACTCAGGCAGCGCCGGAGCAGATTCGGCGGCGCATTGGTTACATGCCGGACCACTTCAGCATGTACCGGCAGATGACGGTGTTCGAGTATCTGGATTTCTTTGCTGCAGCATACGGGCTGGAACTGAAGGAACGCGACCGAGCGATTACGGATCTGCTGGATCTGACAGACATGGCTGGTCGGCGTGACAGTCTGATCGGCGGACTTTCACGCGGGATGCAGCAGCGCGTGGGTCTGGCCCGGGTACTCGTGCATGACCCGGATCTGCTCCTGCTTGATGAGCCCGCCAGTGGCCTGGATCCGCGAGCACGGATTGAACTGACGGGGATTCTTCGTGAACTGCGACGGATGGGAAAGACCATCTTCATCAGTTCACACATTCTGAGTGAGCTGGCTGAGTTGTGTGATGCAGTCACGATCATCGATCGTGGTGAGATTCGTTTCAGCGGTCCGATGCGAATTCTTGAGCAGCAGCAGGGAGCTGCAGCAGTCTGGAACCTGCAGCTCAGCAGGCTGGTTGATGGCCTGCTGGAGAAGCTGGAAGCCCTGTCGCTCGTGACCACAGCGACGGAAGTGGAGTTTTCGGACGGCTATGTGTTTCAGCTGGTGACTGACATGGGTGTCACCGCCAGTCAGCTGCTGCAGCAGCTGTTGCCAATGGATCTGCCGATCATCAGCTTCGGTCGGGTAAAGCGTCATCTGAACGAAGCCTTTATGGATCTGACGACGGAAGGCGTGCGGTGATGTTTTCCGGAGCCACAGTACTGTTGCGCTGGTCGTTGCGGTCGGACGCTGGTTCATTCTGGCCGCATGCCGCGCGGGGGTTGTTTTCGCTGGTGATCCTGTTTGCTCTGAGTGTTGCTTACGCGAACAGCGTCGCTGTAACTCAGGTGGGATTACTCTTTTTTGAAGCGATCTGCGGACTCAATGTGCTGGTGATTACGATGTGCGGCATCAGTTATTTCTCCACTGCAGTGACGGAGGAGAAAGACGCCGGGACGATGGCATTGCTGCAGCTGGCGGGAATGAACCCGCTGGCAATCACATTGGGGAAATCCACATCCAGGCTGGTCAGCAGCCTGATGCTGCTGGTGGCTCAGATACCGTTTTCTCTGCTGGCAGTTACGCTTGGAGGTGTCCTCTGGCAGCAGGTGATCGCAGCATGGCTTTCGCTGGCAGCCTGGATGGTGCTGGTCTGCAATGTGGCCCTGCTCTGCAGTGCTCGCTGTCGTACATCCGGACGCGCAGCCACTGTCGCGGGGGCGACTGCTGTGCTGTTCTTTCTGTTGCCACACCTGATCAGTGCTGCTGTAGCGGCGTTGCCTGCCGGAAGTCTGCACCCGCTGCTGATCAGTCTTTCCGAACGCATACCGGCTCTGATGCTGGAGATTCATCCGCTGGAGCGACTCAATGAGATCCTGTTCCGGTGGCAATCAACGGCCTTTCTTTCATCCCAGTTCTGGCTCAGCCTGTTGCTTGGCTTCACATGCTTCGGGATCAGCACCTGGCGTCTGAATGCGTGGACGAGGTCCGGAGATGACGACGAATTGCAGCTGGGGCCGCGTTTTCTGAGAAAGGCAGCCGGGCGGGCATGGCCGCTGGCCATGGCGTGGCGGGAATTTCACTTCTTTGCCGGAGGTCTGCAGTTTGCTGTCACAAAGCTGTTGGGCGGAGCTGCGGTGCTGGCCATCTTTTTCTGGCTGCAGTCGCAGGATGGTCAGGGATACAAATGGCGGCTGAACGATGATCTGACGGATCTGGCGTTGCTCTGCTTTGCGGCCGAGCTCAGTCTGGAACTGCTGCTGTATTCTGCAGGCGTGTTGTCTTCTGAGCTGAGACTCCGGACACACTCGGCGCTGGCGATGGCACCTGTTGGCACAACTCGCCTGTTGCTCGAAAAAATGCTCGGTTGCGTGCTTTCCACGATTCCGGTGTTGTTCTGGATCGTGGTGATCGTGCTTGTGGGAGACCCGCAGACGGTGGTGCTGCGGGAACGGGATGTGGTGCTGGCATGGGGCATCATGCTGGTCTTCAGCTGTCACCTTGCAGCGTTGCTGTCTCTGTATTCACGCTGGGCAGCACTCCCATTGACGGCTGTGATTTCCTTTTTTGCGTTCTTCATCATCGTTGTTCCGGTGCTGATGATTCCGCCCACTGTCGATGCCGTCATGATCACGCACAACTTCGTGCCAGGCCGTCTGCTGTCATGGGCGGTCACTATCTTCTCTACGTGGCTGTTTGTGATACTTCCGATGCAGCTGGCAATTCGAAAACGATGGCTGAGTCTGACGATCGGCTGATTCTGCCGAAGCCTCTCCGGATCGATGTTCTGTCTCGCTCTGAATCATCGGGATACCTAGAATCCTGCGGATGTGGCCCCATGGATTCGGGAGCAGAACGGGTGAGCAGGGATCAGGGTGGATTTGATTTCTGTCGAGCGATGACTCGACTGTGTGAGGATGTCTGTGCGAGACATCCGCAGTTCCGTCATATCCGGATGGATCGCGTTGCCGTCACCTTTGCTCAGACGCGGTCTCCGGTTGAGTGGGGGTTGCAGGCAAAGCTCACGCCATTGCGATTCCAGGGTGGAAACAGGGTGGAACGTCGGAACGGGCGATTGTGGACTGTTCAGCGGGTGATTCATCGCGGTGAGGAAGCTCTGTATATTCTCACGTTCTATCTGCCGCGGTTTCTGAATCAGACGTATGAAGAGAAGCTGGTGACCGTGTTTCATGAGCTGTACCACATCAGCCCTTATTTCAACGGTGACATCCGCAGGTTTGCCGGCACATGTTACGTGCATACAGGCAGCCAGAAGGAATATGACCGACAGATGGGGGTGTTTGTGCGGGAGTACCTGAAGCAGCAGCCCGCGCCTGAGCTGACGCATTTTCTGCGATTCAATTTCCATGAATTGCAGAAGCAGGTGGGGACTGTGATGGGAGTACGAATTGCCATTCCGAGACTGATCCCTCTGGATCGTGTCGCCTGATCAGGCACTGTGATCAGCCGCGCCGGACTATTGGCTGTCGCTCGGCAAGGACAGACTGCTATGGAAATCAATCCCGAAGAGATCCCGGCGATTTCAGTCTACCAGCACCTGCTGCGGACAGTGATGCCGCGCCCGATTGCGTGGGTATCCACCAGGTCGCAGGCTGGCATTACCAATCTGGCTCCATTCAGTTTCTTTACCGCCGTTGGTTCGCGGCCCCCGACGTTGCTGTTCTGTCCGGCAAATCGCCGCGACGGAACAGCCAAGGATACGCTCAGAAATATCCTTGAGACCGGACAGTTTGTTGTGAACGTGGTCACAGAGTCCACGGCAGAGGCAATGAATCTGACAGCTGCAGAGATTGGCAGTGAAGAGTCTGAATTCGAGCTGGCCGGTCTGCATTGTGCCGAGTCACAGCGGGTTGTTGTGCCGCGCGTGCGCGAGTCGCCGGTGAGTCTTGAATGTGAACTGCAGCAGCATCTGTCACTGGGTGACGGGCCGGGGGGAGCCAACATTGTCATCGGTCGGATTCTGCACCTGCATCTGGATGATTCCGTCGTGGATGCTCACGGTTACGCAGACCCGGAGCTGCTGCACCTGATCGGGCGGATGGGGGGCAACAGTTATTGTCG
>JALQUR010000709.1 GCA_023260695.1 Planctomycetaceae bacterium | reverse complement strand
TCTGCACTCTGAGCGTCAGGATCGGCAGCATCCGGCTTTGATTCACTGCTGCCCGAAGCCTCCTTATCAGCCGCCGGTGGTTTCGGCTCAGGCTCTGCATCGTTCGCATTGGGATTGTCTGCGGAGCCAGCAGCAGCCTCTTCTCGGAGTTCCAGCAGCAAACGATGGGCCTCACGAAACCGGGGAGCTTTCTCCAGGGAGAGCAGGGCAAAACGCTTCGCCTCCTCTGGCCGTTCCTTTCGCAACAGCACCGCAAGTCGATACAGCAGACGCACTTCACGATCCGGCTGCAGCTGCGTCAGTGTCAGCAGCGCCTGCCGTCCGGAATCCGCCGCACCCGTCTGTTCCGCCGCATCAGCCCAGCGTTCAATCGCCGCAGTGCGAAACGGATCAATGGCATAGATCCGGCGACCCAGTGCCACCACTTCATCCCAGCCAGCGGCGGCCTGCTGCAATTCCTGAAGCCGCATCGCAGACACCAGATCATCGCCCGAATGCTGCAGCTGCTCATCCAGCAGACGCATTTCTTCTGCGGTCTCGCCCTGTTCACGTCGAATGGCTGCGAGTCGAGTTCTGGCGGATGAAGAGCTTTCATCTTCCGGAAAGGCCTTGATCATCTGTTCCAGAATCGCAATCGCTTCGTCCTGCTTTCCGGCATTCTGGAGCAGAGCTGCCAGCTGTGCCAGAGCCGGAATGTGCCCCGGATTCTCGGCACAGAACCGCATCACATCCTCAAGCGCCGCAGGTGCTGCCTCCGCCAGTGACTCAGCGTCGAAGACGGCCTCCGGGGCATACTCATCCGCCAGTGCCTGAAAGGACTCGCTGAACGACTGCTGCAGTGATTCCAGACCACCGCAATGCCGATCCAGTGCATCGTTGATATTCAGTCCCTGATTCAAATCCGTCAGCACCGCGTTCATCGCCGGTAAGCCGTGACGCTCAACCAGGTGCTCCACCACCATCGATGACTGGTAATAGGCAAAACTCATCGCCTCACCGGAATCGGCATTCAGAAATGCTCCGCTGAGCTGATCGACAGGTGTGACCTGATTCTGTCGCACCCGCTCACGAAACCCCGGTGACATTCGCTGGCCCCAGAGCGGATTGGTGCGGCGCTCCTCGTAGACGGAGATGCCCTCGCTGAGCCAGCGTGGAATGCGGTTGCCCGTCTTCTGCAATGTCACCACATGGAAGAACTCATGCCACAGCACCGATTGCCAGTCTGACGGTGTGTCTCGACGACTGGCCGGGCTGTTCACTGTGATCACCTGCCCGAAACAGACGCCCAGAAAACCCGCAACATCCGGAATGCCGAATGTGCGTACGGCGAAATCATCGATGCGATTATAGATTTCGACACGCACCGGTGTCCGGGGCTCAAAGTCGTAACGTGTGGTTGCTTCGTCCCAGGCACGCTCCAGCAGATTCAGAACAGTCTCTCCGTAGATGTCCGCTTCCCGTGCTTCCATGCGGACCTCAAAATGCTCACTGGTAATCAGCCGAAAGCGTCCCAGGCTGGAGGCATCTTATAATCAAGAACTCTACGCTCAGAGAAGTCACAGCGGTGACATTTCTCTTCTAAGT
>JALQUR010000704.1 GCA_023260695.1 Planctomycetaceae bacterium | reverse complement strand
TACAGCTGGCAATGCAGTTATGCTGTGGCCGCAGTGCTGAACCGGACGAACTGCAGGAAGCCCTGACGCTTATCCAACAGGACGGGCTGCCCACATTCTGTCGCGCTCTGCTGAACTGCAACGAACTGGCATTCATCCCCTGATCGCGTCTGATGATCGCCCCTGATCGCAAATTGCTCACTCGCCGGTTGCTGCGCAGTCAGTGACTGCCGGCCTGGACCGCGGCCAGCTCCGTTGCTGTTCGTACCAGACCGGCCGCGTCAAGTCCCAGCTCCGCCAGCAGTTCACCACGGTCACCGTGTTCGACGAACTGATCGGGCAGAGCAAGCACACGGAATCGGTCGGTACTCAGCTGGTGCGCTGCCGCAGCCTCCAGAACAGCACTCCCAAATCCACCGACAATCGTGTTCTCTTCGATGGTGATCACGAATCCCCGGGCGGCAGCTTCAATGACCATCTGCTGATCGATCGGCTTCACGAATCGAGCATTGACCACACCCACGCTGATCCCCTGCTGCTGCAGCAGTTCCGCAGCCTGTACCGCCTGAGCCAGCATCGTACCGCAGGAAAGAATTGTGCCGTCCGTACCTTCACTGAGCACTTCGCAGCGACCTGCCACCACCGGAGCAAGTTGTCGCTCCACATGATCCACAGCCGTCTTGGGATATCGCAGGGAAACCGGTGATGATGACTGCAGTGCAAAGTCCAGAAGCAATGGGACTTCCTGTTCGTCCGCCGGGGCCGTGACGATCATGTTCGGGAAGATCCGCATATACGAGTTGTCATAGACGCCGTGGTGAGTCGGTCCGTCCGGTCCACAAAGCCCCGCGCGGTCCATGCAGAACACCACGGGCAGATTCTGCAGAGCAACTTCCTGGAAGATCTGGTCGAAGCTGCGCTGCAGAAATGTGCTGTAGATGTCCACCACCGGACGCATACCCGATTTGGCCATGCCACCAGCAAACGCCACGGCATGACTCTCACAGATTCCCGTATCGAAAAAGCGGTCCGGAAAGTCGGCCCGAATCTGCTCCAGCTTGTTTCCGGCACACATTGCCGCCGTGAGCACACAGATTCTGTCGTTGGACTGCATCCGGTCGTGCAGAGCATCTGAAACAACTTCGGTGTAACTGCGGCTGGAACCGGTGGAAACCGACAGAATCTCATTCTCTTCGTCGCGAACGAATGGCGAAGGAGTATGAAAGCGAACCGGATCCTTGCAGGCCGGTTCGAATCCGTGGCCTTTTTCAGTGAGCACATGCAGCAGCACCGGCCCGCGAACATCACGCACCAGTTCCAGATACTTGCGCAGTGAATCGAGATCGTGACCGTCAACCGGACCGATGTAGCGAAATCCCATTTCCTCAAACAGCATGCCACCGTGCAGAAAGGACTTCACTGCATCCTTGAAGCTGCTGAGCACTTTCTCGGTGGATTCACCCACAACAGGCAGGCGATTGAGCAGCCAGGAAATATCTCGCTTGAGCCCATTGTAGAACGGTGCGACGCGAGCCTTGTCCAGATAGCTGGCAAGCCCTCCGACACGCGGGCAGATTCCCATCTTGTTGTCATTCAGAATGACCAGCAGGTCTGATTCCATTCCCGCTGCATTATTCATCGCCTCAAAGACAATTCCTGACGGCAGTGCCCCATCGCCGATGACTGCCACAGACCGTCGCTTGTCCTCAAAGAGCAGATCGTCCGCAGCTTTCATTCCCAGCACCGTGGACACACTGCTGCCCGCATGGCCGGTGACAAACAGGTCGTATTCACTCTCAACAGGGTTGGGGTACCCCATCAGCCCCCCACGACGACGAATTGTGGAAAACTCAGGGAAACGTCCGGTGAGCAGTTTGTGGGGATAGATCTGGTGACCGGTATCCCAGATGAGACGATCCTTTGAGAAGTCAAAGGTCAGGTGCAGAGCAATGCTGAGTTCCACGACCCCGAGATTGCTTGCGAAATGCGCAGCCCTGTCCTCAACCACCGTCAGCAGCGCTTCGCGAATCTCTCCGGCAAGCTGTTGCAGTTCGGCATCCTGCAGTGCCCGCAGATCCTGCGGACCGGAAATTCTGCGGAGTATGTCAAAGGACATCAGTGATCTCTTTCAACGATGAATTTTGCCAGCTGCTGCAGATGCCTTCCCGGAGCAGAAAACTGCTGCAGAGAAACACAGGCCTCATCCACAAGGGCCTGGGCCCGATTTCTGCTGGCCTCCTGCCCCAGGAGTGCAGGATAGGTGAATTTCCCCAGATCCTCATCCCGACCGGCAGTCTTTCCCAGTCGCGATGAGTCGCCGGTGACGTCCAGCAGATCATCGGCGATCTGGAACGCCAGTCCAATGCACTGCCCGTATGTCCGCAGTGAATGCACCTTATTCACGTCTGCTCCGGCCGAAACCGCACCAATTTCCAGAGCAGCGCGAATCAATGCCCCGGTTTTCATGCGGTGAATGCAGTTAAGGTGTTCTACGGACAAAACAGGGGGGGTGCTGGAACAATTCCGGGCAGATTCTGAATCCATTTCCGCCTCAACCGGAACCACATTGGCTTCCTCGGAATTCTCTGCAGACCCGCCGGTCGCTTTTTCAGGTTTTTCAATGATTTTTTCAGCGTCCAGATCAAGAATCTGTCCGCCAACCATACCGCCGCCACCTGCGGCAGTTGCCAGTGCCAGAACCTGAGCAGCAATCGTCTGAGCCGAATTGCCGGACGCCGCCAGCGTTTCAAAGGATAACGTCAGCAGAGCATCACCGGCCAGAATCGCCAGCGCCTCACCGTAGACCTTGTGGCACGTTGGTCTGCCCCGACGCAAATCATCATCATCCATCGCCGGCAGATCATCGTGTATCAGTGAATAAGTATGAATCATTTCGATGGCACATGCCGCCGGTAACGCATCCTCAATGCTGCCACCGCAGACTTCGGCACTGAGCAGAACCAGGAGCGGACGCAGCCGTTTACCACCGGCCAGCAGACTGTAATTCACCGCCTCCGCCAGGCGTTCCGGCCATTCACGTCCCTGCACGCACTGCTGCAGACGCCGCTCAACCAGTTCGCGGAGCTGGCGAAGATGCTCTTCGGTTGTTGGTTCTGAATTCATGCTGCTGAATTGCGCTTCCAGTGTCCTGCTGAACTACGGCGGTTGCTGTCGCCACAATTGGCCACCGTCTTCATGCCTCGTATGTCTGCCTGATGGGCGACCCCTGCAACTGCCTGATGTGCGGGTTGCCACGCTGCGAATCCACTCCCGGTCGACGCCAGATGATCATGTCGAAGATTCCTGCACTTCTGATCCTCTCCAGCAGTTTCGCCCCACAGCCAGCCAGAGTACACCACCGGTGACAATGGTAATCAACGCCCCGTAGAGCTCCTCCGGCTTACGATTCATCAGCAATGCCGCTGTGATCAACGTTCCGCCAACATAACAGACGGCAGCCAGAAGCGTCGCTGCTGCAGGCCGGCTTCGTTCCGATTCACCTCTGCCGGGAATCAGCAGCGTCAGTACCGTGATCGCGGACGACAAGGCCAGCACGCTGCTCAGATAGTTCAGCAGGTCCCGCAGATCTCCCGTGAATACCAGCAGCAGAGCAATCCCGGACTGCAGCAGAACTGTCCGCTGCATTCCCCCCTCTGCTGCAGCAAAGAAGCGTGGGAACAGTCCATCCTCCGCCATCTTCGAAAAAACGCGGGGACCGGTCATAATCATCCCCGCAACGGACGAGCCGGTCCCCAGAACAACGGCAATCCGCATCAGAGTTTCCAGCCTGGCCCCACCAACGTTTCTTGCCGCGACAGCAGCTACATCTCCCTGATGTGCGATCAGTTCTGCCGGCGCTGCAGTGACAAACACCAGATTCAGCAGGAGGTACAGAACTGTCACCACGACAGTTCCCAGCACCAGTGCCCGCGGTACCGTGACCTGCGCATCTCTCACTTCCGAGGCGATATAGATTGCAGCATTGAATCCCGTGTAACTCAGACTGATCCACATGACCTGTTGCGCGAAAACGGAAATTGACGGTCCGCTGCTGACCTCCGCAGGACTCTGTACCCAGTACCATTGGTGCGATGAGAACATCGACGCTGCAGTACCCAGAAACCACAGCAGCACACCGATCTTCAGCAGTACAATCAGATTCTGCAGCGAAGCGGCCTGCCGCGAACCAGATGCGTGAGCTATTCCGGCAGTGACAATCAGACCAGCGGCAATGGTATTCTGCGGGATTTCAGAGAACGGTCCCAGCCCCGAAAGATATGCAGCGCAGGTGACCGCAGCGAGTGCGATCGCCCCGCTGAACCCTGCTGTCAGGGAGACCCAGCCTGCAATGAACCCGGCTGCCGGATGCAGCCTGCGACTCAGATATGTGTATTCCCCGCCGGAAACGGGCAGTCTCCGAGAAAGCTCCGCATAGGATATCGCCCCGCACACAGCAATGATCCCGCCCACGACCCACGCCAGCATCACCAGCTCAGGGGATCCCAGAGCAGCGATGGTAAAGCCCGAGGTAGTGAAGACTCCTGAACCGATCATGCTGGCAATCACGATGCAGGTGAGCGTAACCAGCCCGTATTGTCTGGATTGATTCATAAAAACGCGGGATCCGAAATGAACAATGCCGAGGACAAAGCAGCACGAAATCACTGACACAGCCGACCAGAGACCGCAGCCAGGCAGAGACGGCAGCGTTGTCTCTGACGATTCTTATACCCGCTGGACAACGCTCAGATGATCCTGCGAAAGCCTGTAGAAGTGTCGTGCGAAAGCGTGCTGCGGTAAAGCGACGCACGGTGAGTCACAGGCAATTCCGGCGGAATGTGATCCGTGGATCTGGCAGCTGCCGCCGGCAGCCCGGACACCATGATCCACTTCAGCAGCTCAGGAAAACTGTTTTTTTTCGGCTGTTGCCTGTCGGGACGGGCTGGAGATTTCTATAAAACAGGCAGCCCGGGGGGATCAGTGATCTGACCGAGGCTGGTGTCCTCTCCGACTTCCTCTCCCAGCAGCATGTGCGGAATCTCATGAGTACAGATATCATTCAGGATCGCAAGAACGCGCTCCGCCGCCAGGCACACGACAATCGAAATGCTCAGGAAAACAAGGATGAACTCAGCCGCCGCATCGTCGGTGCGTTCATGTCTCTGCCTGAGTACGCAACAGCAGAAACCGTGATGTTCTACATCGACGTTCGCAGCGAAGTGAGGACTCGTCTGGACCTCGAACAGGCGCTGGACAGCGGCAAGACCATCATTGTTCCCTGGTGCAACGAAGATGGGGAACTGGAACTGTTCCGGCTCACCAGCATGGATGAGCTGGAGATCGGAATGTATCGCATTCTGGAGCCGAAGGCCGAACTTCGACACCTTCCGGAAAAGCAGGTCGCGGTAAGCGAACTGGACCTGATTATGGTCCCCGGCGTCGGCTTCGACAAACGCGGTGGTCGCATGGGGCACGGCAAGGGCTACTACGACAAGCTGCTGGAACATGCCCGACCTGATACTCCGCTCGTGGCACTCGCCTTCGAATGCCAGCTGTTCGAAGAAATCCCTGTGGCTGCGCACGATGTCTTCATGGACAAAATCATCACTGAAGACGCTGTCTACCAGGGACTCGGACGCGGCACAGTGTCCGGCTGAACAACTGCCGCGGACTGTTCTTCCCGACAGTGAATTCCCTGCAGCCCGCCGGACAATTCCGGCGGCTGCCACTTGCTCACACTCGGTCGCACACCAACTGATCACGACAGTCAACTGCTCGTCCCGCAGTGGCCGACAGCAGCATCTCTGTCGACGCCGATGCCGGATTTCCCATGACTGCACTCATCGAAGACACCTACGCCGAAGCATTTCGCAGTATCTATGCAGAGGTTCTGATCACAGCTCGTGATCGACGCTGGCTTGACCATGCAGTCCACGCAGCTACAGGTCACGGTTCCTCCTCAATTATGTGCGACTGCGAGGCCGGGGTGGATCGCTATGTTGGTCCAGGGGGCGACACATCATTTGACACCCCCGATGGTCGCCCCGGTGTCATCTGCCAGTTCCATGTTCCCCGGTTCTGGAAGCACCGCGAACAGGCGCTGGAGAAAGCACTGCTGGCCCGAGTCTGCCAGAATGTGCTGACCTGCCCCACAACCCGTTGTTTTGCCGTAACGCCGTCCACTGATGGATTCCGCATCGGTCGCAAGCTGGCCTGGTTCGGTGACGGGCATGAACGCACCGAGGAACGTTTCGGGCGCTCAATGTGGGTTGTGCCGACCATGGGCGGAGAATTCTGCATCGATCGCCGCTTTGGCTGGCACGACGGAGTCATGGGAGGAAACCTGTGGTTCATGGCCACATCGGAAGACGCATCACTCGAAGCTGCAGAGCGAGCCGTGGAAGCGTGCCTGCAGTCACCCGGGGTCATTACTCCATTCCCCGGCGGTGTTGCTTCCAGCGGTTCCAAGGCCGGCAGCAATTACTCCTTCCTGTTTGCCAGCACCAATCACCCTTTCTGCCCGACACTCAAGGGTACGCCCGGTGTACAGTCTGAGATTCCGGATGGTGTGACCTCCGTCATGGAGATCATCATCAACGGCCGCGATCTGCAGACCGTCAGTGACGCAATGCAGGCATCCATTCACGCCGCTCAGAATGTTCCCGGGGTTGTTCGGATCACCGCCGGAAACTACGGAGGACGACTGGGAAAAAGCTGGGTCTGGCTCCGGCCCGAACTGCACCAGGACACCTGATCAGAACATCTTCTCGCCGCGCACGACGCAGCCCTCAGCGATCAGGAAACGATGCCTGTGACGACGCACTCTGCATTGCTTGCCTGCGCAGTCTCAGCAGCGGCTGTGCTGATTCCCGGCCCGTGGCTGATCAGAATACTTCGCTCGCGGCTGACTGAACGAATCGACAGCGCCTCGCCAGAGCTGAATCAGATGCACGGCAGCAAAGCCGGAACTCCAACAATGGGCGGACTGCTGATTCTCGCAGGCTACTCTGCCGGACTGCTCGTACTGCCGTTCGACTTCACACGCCCGCTGCTCCCGCTGCTGCTGAGCATTCCCCTGCTGTTTGCCACGATCGGCGGAGCCGACGACCTGATCAAATCCCGTACTCAGCGTCGCGGACTTTCCGCCAGACACAAGTTTCTGCTGCAGCTGCTTGTGGCTGTCCCGGCAGGATTCCTGCTGGCTCGTTACCGCCAGCAGTTGCTCCCACCGGATACTGCACTGCAGCCATCACTGCAGTGGTCCCTGATCCCTGATGCAGGCTGGTGCGCTGTCATCCTGATCGCCACAGTCAATGCCGTCAACCTGACCGATGGTCTGGACGGACTGGCCGCAGGAACCGTTGCCATCATCAGCTGCGGTATGACAGTTCTGATTCTCTGCACTACAGGATTCTCTGCACCTGGCACTGCAGCGGCAATACTTGCTGTGGCAACAGCCAGCTTCCTGCTGTTCAACCGCTACCCGGCACGGATTTTCATGGGCGATACTGGCGCTCTGGCAATCGGAGCAGCACTGGCGACAACAGTACTTGCTGCCGGGCAGGAATTGCTGTTACCAGCCTGCGGGCTGGTGCTGGTCCTCGAAACCCTGAGCGTCGTTGCACAGGTATTCTGGTTTCAGCGGACCGGCAAACGACTGCTTCTGTGCAGCCCGCTGCACAACCATTTCGTATTCCGGAAGATTTCTGAGCCGCAGATTGTGCGCAGCTTCTGGGCGGTTTCGGCGGTAGTGACGGGGCTGACAACCATCGCTGTGGCTGTGCTGCAATAGCCAGGTCATGCCCGGTTCACTGAACGACGTGCGGAAGCAGTGCCGCGAGCTGCCGTGACTGTTCAACAACATTTCGAGCACTGACTCCGTGGCGTGCTACCGTCGTCGCCAGCCGTTCAAACTCCCGCTGCACAGCCTGCTCTGCAGTAGCCCCGAACTGCCTCAATGTAATTTTGCCGACCAGAATCTGCTCCCGGCCGTCTGCGTCATGGACAACCACCGTCGATGTCGCTGCAGTCTGCACTTCAAACTCGGCAACCTTCGGCCGATTGCCCGTCCATTCCACTCGATAGATCTTTGCACCGCGAGTAACCCGCGGAAAGGTCCAGACTCGGGGCATCGTATCGGCCTTTCTGCAGCCTGCCTGTGTCAATTCTGCTGAAGCACTGTGAACGGGAATCAATCGCCTGTGACGAGCTGCAACAAGTTGACTTTTCCGGAGCTGTGATTCTTTGTGACAGCATCATCGCCGCGTGCGCCGACCCCAGCGACATCACTTGTTTCTCTTTGTCAACAATATGCTGATCGCCACCCCAGGTGTGATCTCTGAAATCCCCCACAAGGTGTTTTTGATCATAAACCGGATCGAAAGGCGGTTTGTACGGATTCTGGCTGTCATAACGCTCCCGCAGTGCATAGAAAAAGCCGCTGAGCAAAACTGCTGAGCGGCTTCATCGAGGGTGTGATCCGGAGCTATGGGCTGTTCAGCCTTTTGCAGCAGCGTAACGCGCTGCAACGGCAGTCCAGTTCACCACGTTCCAGAATGCTGAAACATAGTCCGGACGACGATTCTGGTAATTCAGATAGTAGGCATGCTCCCACACGTCCAGCCCCAGAATCGGGGTGCGGCCGTCAGACAGCGGGGAGTCCTGATTGGCAGTACTTTCAACGACAAGGCCACCTTCCGCATTGACGCTGAGCCACGCCCAGCCACTGCCAAATCGAGTTGCAGCAGCCTTGCCGAACTGCTCCTTGAACTGGTCGAATGACCCAAAGGTCGCATTGATCGCTTCCCCAAGTTCTCCACCAGGCTCACCGCCACCCTGTGGGCAAAGCACTGTCCAGAACAGGGAGTGATTGGCGTGTCCGCCACCATTGTTGCGAACCGCCCCGCGAATTGCTTCCGGAACTGCATCCAGATTGCTGACCAGGTCCTCAACGGACTTGTCTGCAAGATCAGTACCTTCCAGAGCAGCATTCACGTTGTTGATGTAAGCCTGGTGGTGCTTCCCATGGTGGATCTCCATGGTACGTGCATCAATATGAGGCTCCAGCGCATCATGAGCATAGGGAAGATCAGGTAAGGAATACGGCATCAGAACACTCCAGGATTTCTTCAGGTCGCAGAATCAGAGAAAACGTCCGGCAGCAGGCTTGCGGAAAAACATCGCTGAGCAGCGTTCTCTGAGATTAAGGCTCAGCTATGGGGCTCAGCAACGGGGCCGGAGAACAATGATTCGGTGGAGAACTCGGTGGCACAGCACCTGAGCACCCCATCTCAATTGCTTCCGGACAGTACTTCGCGCTTATCCGACAGCCTGTACAACTGTGGCACATTGTAGGTCAGTGCAGAGTCGGAACAAACTGCCCGAAACACTGTTTTCGGTTCAGAATCCGCGATTCCGGTCTGCCGGAGTCCGGCCGGAATCCGCAAATTGACGAGAATCATCCGACAGCATTTCATCTCACCGCACTCTGGATGTTCGGAACGGCAACCTGCTGTAATTGACATCAGACAGGGAAGATCTACCATCACGCCATGAGCCCACGCATCCTGACCGCAGTCCCCGTCTACAACGAAGTTGCCCACGTCTCCGGCGTCATCGCGGAACTCCGACGA
The DNA here is from genome assembly GCA_023260695.1 of Planctomycetaceae bacterium. Taxonomy (GTDB): domain Bacteria; phylum Planctomycetota; class Planctomycetia; order Planctomycetales; family Planctomycetaceae; genus SXXK01. Next base: position 10,494 of record JALQUR010000704.1, on the reverse strand, counting down.
CACGTGGATGACATTCTGGTCGTCGACGACGGTTCCTGCGATGGAACTTCTGATGTCATCGCTGAAATCAGCGATATCTCGATTCGGCGGCACGAACCGAATCAGGGCTACGGGGCCGCATTGCGAACCGCATTTCAGTTTGCTGTTGAACACGAATACGACGTGCTGGTGACCATGGATTGTGACGGTCAGCATCAGCCGCACTTTGTCCAGCAGATTGCCGAACTGATCTCCGATCCGCTGCACCCGGCTGAAATGGTCTCCGGCTCACGCTATCTTTCGCAGTTCGCCGATGACAACTCCGCCCCCGAGGATCGTCGGGAGATCAACCGCCGCATCACAGCCTGCCTGAATGAGAAACTGGGCCTGCAGCTCACGGATGCCTTCTGTGGATTCAAGGCCTATCGCGTGGCAGCTTTGCGTGATCTGCAGATCTCCGTGAACGGATACGCCATGCCCCTGCAGTTATGGGTTCAGGCAGTTGCACTCAGCTGGCGGATCACAGAATTTGCGGTCCCCAGGATCTACCTCCCGGAAGAACGATCGTTTGGCGGAAGCCTTGATGATGCCACGGCACGCCTGGCCTACTACCTGACGGTGCTCAATGATGAACTGGAGCGTCAGGGAATGCCGCAGCGGTTCCATGCCGACTGTGGACAGCTTTAGTTCAGCACCACGCCGACTCGTTCACACTCATTGCCCGGCAGCCTGTTCAGCGCTGCGGAACAAACTCAAACAGCGAAAACAGGAAGTGCACCAGCAGCACATACAGCGTTGACCAGAGAATCGCTGATGTCACTGCATCACTGATCTCTGCGGCAGACTGTTTTGGAGCAGTTCCCTTGAGCCAGGCAATTACTCCCGTCCCGGCGCCGCAGCAGATCAGTTTGGGCAGCAGCCACCCCGTCCCCCGGTACAGAAACCTGCCGTCGACAAACAGCTGCTGATGGAAATGTGCATTCCAGAACGCAACTCCCAGTTCGCCATGATCCAGCAGAAACGCATAACCAGCACTCCACGCTGCCACGAAATAGCCGATGACGCTGAGCACAGGGATGCCCACAATGAAGGAAATCAGTACGGCTGTTCGAAGCAGCCGCCGCGGATCCGCGCCCACGCTTCGCAACGCATCGAGCTGCCCACCATAGACCTTGCTGCCCAGATTCGCAGTCACTGCAGCACCCGATCGAGCTGCCAGCAGCAGCGTCGCGAGTATCGGTACCAGAAATCGATACAGCGAGAATCCGGTCGCATGCAGCAGATTCTCAAGCAGGAGTGGCTCTGAAAACTGCCGGTAAGGCAGGTAGCGAAAAACAAAATCCTGAGCCACATAACCCAGCAGCATGCAGGCGGTTGCCACATAAACAACAGCCGATCCCCCCGCCACCAGACGCAGATAGAACCTCAGCCAGCGCAGACCCCAGCGAGCACTTTTCCAGCGCGGCAGAATGTTCCACGGCACGCGAATCAGTTCTTCTGCCAGCAGACCGGTCGCAATCAACGGTGCACAGAGCCGTGTGGCGAAACTGCGCTGCGGCTGTACGGCAGCCCATGCCTCCGGGGCGTCACCCAGAGCAGCCCGCGGATCAAGCATGTCTTCGGGCGACAGTTCCCGGAGAACGCCCTGCTGATGATCCAGCAGCAGAATGCGATCGGCAATCGGACACAGTCGCTCGTAATCATGCGTGACGACGATCGACGTACGCCGGTAACGATCATGTGTCTCACGAATGAGTCGCGCCGCCTGCACTGCGGTCGCGGCATCCAGCCCGGATGTCGGTTCGTCGTAAAGAATGACGCGTGTTCCCGGTGCGACTGCGCGGGCAATTGCCAGACGCTGCTGCTGTCCGCCGCTGAGCACTGATACCGGGCGGTCATCTGGTACACCCAGTTGCTGAAGCAGATCAGCTGTGATCCGCTCGGACTCCGCTGGCTGCAGACGCTGCTGACCATGATCCAGCGCGATCCGGATATTCTCTGCCGGAGTCAGCTCGTCAAACAGCGCAAAGTCCTGAAAGACAATCGAGACCGCGCTGCCATGAGCAGCCGATTCCGCCTCTCCCAGGGCGACTGCTGCCGTTCCGGACGGTGCCGATTCGGAATCACTGCCGTCCCTGCTGGAAACTGCTGCCTCCGGCGATTCGCCAGCGTTGGCCGGATCCGAACCGGAGACCACAGTCCCGAATCGCACCGTACCCGTCGCTCTGATGAACTCGTGCTCCGAAGGGATCAGACCGGCCAGTATTTTCAGCAGCATGGACTTGCCAGCGCCGCTGTACCCCAGAATCAATGTGAGCCGATCGGCGGGGAATTCCGCGCTGGTATGATTCAGCAGCAGACGATCACCAATTCGGATACTCAGGTTCTCAACAGAGACACCTGCAACACTCCTGTCAGTCACATACTGCAGGGAGCGTAACGATGACGGACCGTCCGCAGACATCCCGTCACTCTGCCGCATCTGCGGTTGCAGCAGCGGTTCCAAACGTCGCCTCAAAGCTGGCTTTCAGCTTTCCGGATTCCGCGTATGTCGCCATGCCACCGACACTGATGAAGAATACTGCCCCGAGCACCAGAGCAATTCGCTGCCACAGTTTTGGTCGCAATGGTGCCGGCAGCAGAGTGCAGTTCACGATCAGCGTATGCACACAGCTGATTCCCAGAGCGTAGTTGTACATCATGCCGGTTGCCGTCACCAGCAGCGTATCCCCACGTACAGTCAGCAGCATCACGATACCACCAACCATGTACACGCAGAGCACACCGAAGTAGAGCTTGCCGATATCTCGAGGATCCCACATTCGCAGACGCCGACTGGATGTCCAGAACACGTCCACCCAGCGACGCAGGACTCCGTCAGCCGTTGTCACCATACTGCTGCCAAGAATCAGGAATCCACAGAACAGCGTCAAGTACCAGAATGTCTGTCCCATTGAAGGACCGACAACATCGCGAACACTCCCTGCAGTCATCGCGGCTGCCTGCCACTTGTCCTGCAGGATTGTCCCCCGCTCCATGAACTGCACAGAGAGCATGCTGGGCAGGGCAAGCCCGATAAAGCACGCCGGTAACCAGACCATGTATTGCTCACGACTGACATGGGCAACCCAGCCCTTCCAGCGTTCCAGCGATGTCGGATTCAGTCGGAATACCTTTCCGGAATGTGACAGTTCGATGGCGTGTCCGCCAACCATGCTGGGAATCGCACCCACATGTTTTCCCATCCCCCAGCCCTGGTCACGTGTAAATGAACTGATCGGAGTATTGGTCAGGCCCCCGTTCCCTGAAATCGCCACCATTGATGCCAGAATTCCGAGGAGCGACAGATCGAAGGCAAGGTTGCGACCGTTGAACATCGCGGAGAAAATGTTGTCCACGTTGGGACCGTGAACTGCCTCACCAGCATCCCGAATACCGTTGGCGTTCAGATCCTCCACTGGCACAACCGGCACATTGCCAAACTGGAGGAATCCGGCACCAATCTCTTTCCAGGTTTCCCACTCGGAATATCGAACTGCCAGAAACATCAGAAAGGTGAGCACAAAGATCAGTTTGAATGTCATGATCGCGCGGATGGAGTTGTACACCTTGCCGCCCAGACACAGCGGAATGAAGACTGAAACAAAAATCCCCACTCCCAGCGTCTTCAGCAGCGCTGCATCGGCAGCCACTGAAGCATCGGGAATCTTGCCGTTGATCATCGCTGCCAGTGGAATTGCCGCATTGGACGCCAGATATGGCAGGAAGGACCCCAGGTCAAGAATCAGATAAAAGAAGACCCAGAACAGCGGATGCGGCGCGATGCGAAACTTGCCGTTGAAGATCGGCTCACCGCTGTACAGCGTGTAGCGGCTGATCTCTACGTTGTAGATCACCTGGAAAACCACGCTCAATGTCGCCAGCCAGAGCAGTGCTCCGCCGTAGCGAGCTGTCACAACCGGTCCAGTGAGCCATTCACCGCCACCAATCGCTGCTCCACCCATCACCAGCCCCGGACCAACCATCAGCAGCATCTGGCCCAGTTTGAATCGAGGTGGTTCCGGCAGTTCTGCAACGGTCCACGGGGGCATCTCAGATGAACCAGGCTGAGGAGAAAACACTTCCTCTTCCGCAACTGATGCGGAAGAGACTTCCGCTGCCGAAGGTACTGACCCGGGATCTCGGCTGGACATGTGGGAACTTTCACAATCGCGGTGGTGAGTATTGGGCACCGGTGCAGCGTCTGTCGCCTGAGGTGCAGGTAGCTCCGCATTGTCTGCCTGATCGCCTTCGGATGCAACCCTGCGGAAGCCGACGCGGAAGTTGCGGCTGACTTGAGCCTGACATCCTGTCCACTTGTTGTGACAGAGCATCATGAGCTTCCGCACTGCACCAGATTCCCATGGATCCGGAGTTCACTGCGACCGTGTTCTGCCCTGGCACTGAGAATTCTCTGGCAACTGCAGGAAGATCGGCATCTGTCCGGCACCCATTCTCTACAACACTCCCAGATTCACCTGCATGCCATCGCCACAGCACAGTCATCGTTTTCTGTGCGGCATTGTCCGGCCCGATCACCGGAACCACATCCGTGTTTCACTCGTACCCGTGCTTATCACCGTTCTGTCTTGCCATCCTGATGCAGGCTGTTGCAACTGCGGCAGTTCCCCTGACAGAATTCGCCGACGATGAATCACCTGAAACAACGCAGACAGAAGTCTGGAACACGGACTTTGCAGCAGCTCAGAAACGAGCTGAAACTGAACATCTGCCCATGATGCTTCACTTCAGCGCCCGCTGGTGCGGCCCCTGCCAGCAGATGGTCAGGAATGTCCTGCATGCCGAGGCAGTGACCGAGGAACTTCGCAGCGGTATCATCCCCGTCCTGGTCGACGCCTCGCGTCCGGGTGAACTGACGCGGCGTTTCGGCGTTCGCGGCTATCCCACCAACCTGATCATCTCAGCTGACGGCACAGTGCTGTCCAGACAGTCCGGTTACATTGCTCGGGAGAGCATGATTCGCCGCATTCGCCAGTTTCGCAGACATCCACCAGCCCCGGCCACCACTGGAAATTCAACGCCCGCTGATATTCCGGCGTACCGGGGCTGAGACTCCGCCGAGACCCTCGGCAGATCGCTTCCGGGGCCGGCCTGCTGAACCCCGCCCGCTGTTACTGCCCCGCCCGCTGTTATGTCAGTGGCGTGTGAGTGACAGGTTATCCCGGTGAATCACTTCAGCAAACGGCACGTGCCCCAGTGTTTCGGCGATCTGTTCCGACCGAAATCCCCGAATTCGCAGCAGATCTTCGGCAGAATAGTTGGCCAGACCGCGAGCCACTTCAACGCTGTCCTGCGTCACCAGACGAACCAGCGCACCTGCATCAAATTCTCCGCTGACCTGCTGTATCCCCACCGCCAGCAGAGATCGTCCCTGCTCCTGAACGGCACGGACGGCTCCGGCGTCCAGCACCAGTGTTCCGGCCGGCGGCGCACCAAATGAGAGCCACCGCTTCCACGCCGGAACAACACCGGAATGTGGCAGAAACAAGGTTCCGGTCTGCTCGCCTTCACGAATCAGATCCAGCACATTGTCCTGCCGGCCGTTTGCCAGGATGACAGTTTCACCCATGCCTGTCGCCGCCAGAATTGCCTTCAGCTTGGAATGCATCCCACCACGTCCACGCGACGACTGCGAGGCGGAAGCAAATCTGAACAGCCCTTCATCCGGTCGCTTCACGATCGGTATCACCTTTGCACCGGGATCAGAAGGCGGGCCATCGAACAGTCCATCAATGCTGGAAAGAATCACAAGCAGCGGCGCATTCACCAGCGTTGCCAGCATGGACGCCAGCTGGTCGTTGTCACCCAGAGCAATCTCTTCAACGCTGACCGTGTCATTTTCATTCACGATCGGAATGGCCCCGTAATCGAACAGCGTCCGCAGCGTGTTGCGCACATTCAGGTAACGCTTGCGATTCCGGAAATCATTCCCGGTGAGCAGCAGCTGAGCCGACTGCAGACCATGCACTCCCAATGACTCACTCCAGATGCGAATCAGCAATGGCTGGCCGACAGCGGCTGCTGCCTGCAGCTCCGGAAGTGAACGGGGACGTTCGGCAAGCCCGAGCAGTTCCATGCCCGCACCAACAGCGCCGCTGGTCACCAGCACCACGCGACGCCCCGTCTGCCGCAGGCGTGCCAGTTGCGTCCCCAGATCACGAATCCGCTGCGGATCAAGGCGATCGCCAGCGTCCGTCAGGACATTGGTGCCAACTTTGACGATCACTGTACTGCACGACTGGAATACCTCCTGCCGAACAAAATCCTTCATGTGCGTTCCATATTCAGCAGGGGACTCATGTCGCCCGCCGGCAATGGCGGGAATGACAGCAACCTGTGGCTGAAAGAGATCCCACCGGCGGGATTGCCGCAGGCCGTCGAAACAGCGGCGACACGGATGCAGCAGTTCAGCTCACCGACTGCCGGCTCAGGCTAATCTCAGCCGCGATTCGGGTCTATCCAATGTCCTGAAAATCCGTGCGGCAGCAGCGATCTTCCCGTTTGCCTGACTGGAACGCCGGGCCAGGCAGCCCCGCTCAGATGCAGTTCAGATGCCGCTTCGGGACAGCGTACTCCCGGATCACAATTCAACCGGCGGACAGAACTGATCGCCGACGCTGGCTGTAGACACCCAACCCGGCCAGCAGCAGCCCCGTCAATACGAACGTCCGAGGTTCAGGAACAGCTGCAAGTGTTGTCGTCAGCACCACTGGCCCGAGCAGAATGCTGGCTTCGGCACTGGACGTATTGTCACCCAGATACAGAAACTGAGCCAGCTCATACGGATCGACCGGGCCTGAAAACGCCTCATAGTTACGCAGGCTGCCGCTGAGCACCTGGGTGCCGGACTGAAACAGAGAGTAACCGGATCCCAGAATCTCAAGTCGGTAGTCGTGTGCCGCTGTTGTACTGATCGCAGCAGACTCAGCGTGTTGAAACAGCGGACTGTCTGACTGCGCCCAGATCTCGTTCTCCCAGAACCCCAGCTCAATGCCTGTGTGATCCTGATCCAGCAGAATTACACTGAATCCGGCCCGATCATTGCTGATGTGATTTTCCGACTGCACCTGCAGGCGAAAATCAAGTGCGAACCCATCCGTCCGGCTGAGCGACGGAAATGCTGCATTCTTCAGCGAAAAGGTTGGCAGGTAATTGCTGTAACCGGCGCTGACAGCCAGATTCGTCTGCAGTTCCACACCACCGGCCACACTATTCTGAGTCGCACTGCCACCGGAAATCAGAGCATCATTGCCATAGGACAGCCACGCTTCATTCGCCGGCAGCCCCGTACCGCTGTATAACGTCACCAGACCGCATTCGGCTGTGGATGTCAGCAGAAAAAACACTGCCAGGGTAACGTAACGATTCATTTTCTCTGATCTCTCTGCCACAAATGTCGTGTGCCAGCAGACGGCAACTGCATCACTCACATCGTGCGGCCAGTCGCTCACCGCCATGACATGCCGCGATCAAGTCTGTATCGGCCTGCCTTGATGGATTTTGTCAGGCAGCAGCCATCCCATACTGACAGCATGCATTCTGAATCCCGGCGGGGACGCAGTTTTCCTGAACATTCACCAGTCGGGTGTTCTGAAGAATCGGATTTTGCGGCAAAACAACACCCCGCGACGTACGGCTGCACGCTCAGCATGTTCGGCAGAAACGGAGCATCCGTGCTTTTGGCTCACTGGCGAGCCAGCTGTGCACGTGGGAGATCACTTCGGTGTGATCCCGACCTGACCACCTTGTCCCCGTCAGGCGCTGCGATGACCCGAATCCCTGCAGGCTTCGATTCCCCCACGGATGTCCGGCAGATTCTCGTCAATCACAGCACGATCTGTTAGACTTCCGCGACGAAGTGCTGTCGGCGGAAGCTTCCGAAATCTCACTGCCTGCAACTCGGCAGGCTGCGCAGACAGATTCCCGCTTCCGCTCCGCAGGTATGCTCGCAGGACTGGCGGTCGCCCTGGTTCGACAGCCACAACTTCCTCAACAGAAGGTTCAGCTGATGCCGGATGCCGCTGTACTCGCCACCATACTGCTCGTCGTCGGTCTGTTCCTGCTGTCGCTGGAATTCTTCATACCCAGCTTTGGCATGATCGGGCTGGGCGCGGTTTCGGCTCTGGCCATTTCCTTCTGGGCCGCCTGCAAGGCATGGTGGGGAACTGAGCCGACATTTTTCTGGAGCTACACAGCGGTCCTTGTGGGCGGCGTTCCCGCTTCGCTGCTGCTGGCCGTCACAATCATTGAACGAACTCGCCTGGGAAGTCATCTGCGTCTGGAACCACCGCAGAATCAGGCACCTGCAGTCTCTCCCGAACTGCAACAGCTGAAAGGCCGGACAGGTACTGCCGCCAACGTGATGACCCCCGGCGGCATTGTGCTCATCGATGGTCAGCGTTATCACGCAGAATCCCTGGGCATGCTGATTGAGGCGGGTGAACCGGTGTTCGTCGCGGACATTCGAGGCACCCGCCTGCTGGTCAGACCTGCTGCCGAGAAAGATACTGTGTCGCAGAACATCACTCCTCCGGAGGACCAGCCACTCGGGACAGCACCGAACACCGCTGCGTCGAAACCCGACCTGCTTGACTTCGATATCCCTGCAGAGTAAACCCAAGGCTGTTCCGCCGAATGTTCTTCAGACCAGACACGTTCCTTCTGACCGTCAGACAGAGACGGGAGTGCTCATGCTTGCCAGTTATCTGATTTCAGAAGTCTCTGCCACTGCACCAGTCCTTGCAGCTGCAGCAACCAGCTGGCAATGGGTTCTGCTGGTGATCGTACTGCTCACGATCCTCGTATTCCTTGCCATTTTTGCTCAGTTCGCAAGTCTCTGGCTGCAATGCAAGATGACGCGTGCTGGAATCGGGATCAAGGACCTGCTCTTCATGCGGTTCCGCAAAGTGAACCCCGCCATCATTGTCCGCGCCAAGATCATGGCCGTTCAGGCCGGACTGCGGGATGAAGGTGCCCTCTCGACCAAAGGTCTCGAGGCCTATGCACTGGCCGGTGGTAATGTCACCAACGTGATTCGAGCTCTGATCGCGGCGCAGAAGGCCGCCATTCCGCTCGACTGGAACACGGCTCAGGCAATCGATCTGGCCGGGCGCGACATTCTGGAGGCTGTTTCCACCAGCGTTTATCCCAAAGTGATCGATTGCCCGGATCCGAGCCGTTCAGAAGGTTCGCTCTCGGCGGTCGCGGCAGACGGAATTGAAGTTCGCGTAAGAGCTCGAGTCACAGTGCGAACGAACATTCAGCAGCTGATCGGCGGAGCAACCGAAGAAACGGTGATTGCTCGCGTTGGACAGGGAATTGTCCAGGCGATCGGGTCCACTGAATCCTATAAGCTGGTGCTGGAGAATCCTGACAGCATCTCACGGACTGTGCTCCGGCAGGGCCTGGAAGCACAGACAGCCTATGAGATCGTCTCCATCGACATTGCGGACGTGGACGTAGGCATCAATATTGGCGCTCGACTGCAGGCGGATCGTGCAGAAGCGGACATGCAGGTTGCGCAGGCGAAAGCTGAGCAGCGTCGAGCAGCAGCGCTGGCTGCTGAGCAGGAAATGATCGCCCGCATTCAGCAGAACAAGGCCGCTGTTGTACTTGCCGAATCAGAAGTACCGCGGGCAATTGCGGAATCATTCAGCAGCGGCAAACTGGGACTCCTGGACTTCTACGAACTTCGGAACGTTCAGGCTGATACACTGATGCGAGAGACCATTGCCGGTTCCGGAAATGAACGCACCTCAACTGAGGCGTTCTGATTGGCACAGCCGACGGCCGTCACTTCATGAAAGCCCGACTCCGGCACTCCGCAGCGACGCCACCGTTCAGGCAGGATGGAATTCAGGGACAGACACACAGGAATCACGGGTGACGTCGGCAGGGCAATCATCGCTGCGACGTCCGGGATTGTTACTTCGGAAGGTGAGGACTTTGATGTTCAGAACATGTTTTTCGCTGTTGCTGGCGCTGGCTGCTGTGGCAGGGGGCGTTCAGGCTGATGACTGGCAGACCATCTTTGATGGCAAGTCTCTTGAAGGCTGGGACGGTGATCCGAAGATCTGGTCCGTGGAAGACGGGGCCATCACGGGACGCACCACCGATGAAAACAAGCTGACAAAAAACACCTTCATCATCTGGCGCGGGGGGGAACTGGAAAACTTCGAACTGGAACTGGAATACAAGATTGTCAATGGCAACTCGGGAATCCAGTACCGCAGTTTTGAACTGCCGGATGGGCAGTGGAGGATTGGCGGCTATCAGGCTGACTTTGAAGCAGGTGATCGCTATTCGGGCATCCTTTACGGGGAAGCATTCCGTGGCATCCTTGCTCAGCGTGGTCAGTCCACTGAACTTGTTCGCAACGACGGCAAGTTTGAAGTGCGGGTCACCGGTGAAGTCGGCGATTCCAACGAAATCCAGAAGGCCATCCGCAAGGAAGAC
>JALQUR010000431.1 GCA_023260695.1 Planctomycetaceae bacterium | reverse complement strand
CTGGGCAGAGTGCGAGGATCAATCTGGATGTGTGTGTGTGTGTGTGTGTGTCTGTGTGGTCCGAGCGACGGATAATTCCTGCAGGATAGCCATCGCCGGCACGTCAGTTCTCGTGTACAACATGGAAGTTCAGCAAGCACTGCGGTTGCGGCCGGCGAGCACGCTGGGATTTTCGCAGTATTTCGTGACCCGCCCCGGGAATTCAGTCTGCGGTGTCGACGCCATACTCCGTGCCGCGGATTTTACATTGGACGGTTCAACTTTTGGCAGGCTATCCATATCAGACGCCCTGGCTGAGTCTGTGCGCACACTGTTGTGCTCACACTGTTGTGTTTCGTCTCACTGCATTCGTCTCACTGCGGCTGCTGCCACGATAGCGGATGCTCGCAGTGGTCGGGCAGGAACGCAGCATCTGGCACAAAAGCACAGCAGCAATTACAGGAAGTGCAGAATCTACGTGAATCGGCGTCGACAGGAGTGCCGGGCAAGCCTATTTTCTGCAGAAGTCCGCTCGATTGACAGGCCTGCCAGGCCGAAGAGTCAGGACTTCTGAACGGATCATGGCTTCTTGCAGACTGGCCAGCCGGTCAGGTCAAACTCTGCGGAACACAATGAGGGGGGATTTGTGTACGACGTCTCAGCAGCCGCCGGCTTCTACCACCAGAAGAACGTCACGATAACCGGCGGTATGGGGATGATCGGCAGTAACCTGGCTCGGGCACTTGTCGATTTTGGTGCGAAGGTCACCATCGTCGACGCGATGCTGTCGCAGTACGGCGGGAACCACTTCAACATCTCCGGGTATGAAGACCGCCTGACACTGCTGCCTGCGGATATCCGTGACAAAGCCGCGGTTGACAATTTTATCAGGGATCAGCACCTGTTATTTAATTTTGCCGCACAGGTGAGTCACAACGACAGCATTGAGGACCCGTGGAGTGATGCACAGATCAATTACCTCGGGCATCTGAACGTTCTGGAGAGCGCTCGGCTGAACAACCCGGACGTCCGTATCATTTATTCAGGTTCGCGTCTGCAGTACGGCAAAGTGACGACAGTACCGACGCATGAAAGCCACCCGCTCAACCCGGAAACACCGTATGCGTTCAACAAGACAGTCGCCGAAAGCATGTATCGCTACTATTACCGCCTGCACGGTATCAACAGCGTGATGTTCAGGATTACGAACCCGTATGGTATTCGCGGGCAGATGAAGCACTCCCGCTATGGAATCGTCAACTACTTCATCCGTTGTGCGATGCAGCAGGAAGACATTTCTGTCTTCGGAGACGGCTCACAGATTCGGGACTACATCTACATTGACGATCTGGTAGAGGCCCTGATCGCAGCCGGAGCCTCAGACTCTGCTCAGGGACAGGTGATGAATCTCGGATCAGGTCGAGGGACCAGCTTCAGAGAGATGGCCGAAACTGTGGTGCGAGTTGTTGGCAGCGGAAGTGTTTCTTCAATCCCGTGGCCGGATTCGTACATCAATGTCGAGACAGGTGACTTCATCGCTGATATCACTCTCGCTCGTGAAGTACTCGGCTGGTCTCCGGAAACATCGCTCGAGGATGGCATCAGAAGAACGCTGCAGTTCTACCAGAGGTACGGTGAGCACTACACTGAGCGGGCGTGAATTTCAGGTCACATTTGAACGCGATTCGGCAAGGTGGCTAACGATCTATGCGAGTGCTGATTCTTGAGCCCTCGGGCCAGTTGTGGGGGTCTGAGCGTGTCCTGCTGGAGCTGATTGACTCCCTGCCACCAGGATCCGTGGAACTCGCAGTTTGCTGCCCCCCGAATGTGCCGATTATTGAGCAGTTCCTGCAGCGCAGAATTCCAATGTTCCCGTGCTTTACGGCGAATCTCCATCGCAAGTCACGCTTCGCGCGTTTGACAGCGTTGCTGCGATTTCTTCGGGTCGTCGGAAGATTTCGCCCGGATTTGATCTACCTCAGCGCGGGTGGCTGTGCGAAGTTTGGGGTCTGGGCCAGGAAACTTTGGGGAGTTCCGGTTGTGGCCGGTGTGAAACTTGTTGAAGACATCGCATATCTGTCTTCTCCTGCCGGACAGCAGCTCGACAGCATCATCTGTGTGAGCAGATTCATTCGCGCAGATTTCCTCAGGCGAGGAGTGATTCCGGAGGACTCACTGAAGCTCATTTACGATCCATACGTGCCGCAGTTTGACTGGACGGCAGTATCAGCGGTGGACCAGCCGCGCAACCCCGACGAATTTGTCTGTGTCGCCCGACTTGCACACTCAAAGGGGCAGGATCTTGTGGTGCGCGCAATCGCAGTGCTGAAGAATCGAGGATACCCAGTCCGGGTGCGATTCGTGGGAGATGCAGAACCGGGAAGTATTTTTGCTGAGACGCTGAAAGAGCTGGCTGCTGATCTTGATGTCTCCGACTGCTGCGAGTGGTTGGGGGCGAGGTCAAATTTCTTCGATTACGGTGAAGGTTGTGCAGCATGGCTCTGTCCATCGAGATTTGATCCATTTCCCCGCGTCATGCTTGCTGCCATCGATTCCGGTTCTTTCCCAATTGCATGGTCTGAATCCGGAGGTCCTGCTGAACTGATCAAGTCGAGTGGAGGTGGCCTGCTGTATGAAGACCCGAGTCCGGAAAGCATTGCAGATGCAATGATGCGCGCTGCATTGCTCACTCCGGAAGCGAGACATCAGATTGTTGAGGGCGGCCGGCGATTCATTGCAGAAAACTGCAACCCCGTCGTGAATGCAGAGCAGACACTCAATGTCTGGCGTGATTGTGCTCAGACTGGTGGCCGAAAACGCAGTACCTGAATTCACAGTGCACGAAGAATTGGTGAAGTCTGTCGTGTCAGTGTTGACTACACAGGAAATGTCGCTTAGCTCTGCACTGAATGCTCCGACTTGCGAGCCCGGTCACCTTTTTGGGTAATTCCTCCACTGACAGCTCCGAAATGAATGCCGTGCTGACAGGACCTGGCATCTTTCGGTCTGGGGCTGAACCGCATGTTTACCGCGATTCAACTCACGGGCACTGCTGCCAGTCACGACTTGTGCGAACACTTCGAGCAGTAGAATCAGATTCGTTTCCTTGTGATTGCAGAATCCAATGCGAAGACAACTTCTGGCAGAGACAATCGGTACATTCTGCCTGGTATTTGCGGGCACGGGGGCGATTGTAATCAATGACCTGCAGGGCCATGCGATCACACATGCTGGCATCGCAATCACGTTCGGACTCATCGTCATGACGATGATCTACAGTATTGGCGATATTTCCGGAGCACACATCAATCCATCGGCCACACTTGGATTCTGGGCTGCCGGGCGTTTTCCCGGGAACCGTGTGATTCCCTATCTCGCAGCACAGGCGCTGGGCGCCGTGACGGCCAGTGTAACGCTCCATTTTCTGTTCCCGGAGCACGGTACACTTGGGGCTACTCAGCCTGCCGGATCGGCATCGCAGTCATTCATACTCGAGGTTCTGCTCACCTTCATGCTGCTGTTTCTTGTTCTGAATATCACTACCGGAGCAGAGCAGAAGGGCTGGTTCGCTGGCATGGCAATCGGCGGAATGGTCGCACTTGAGGCTATGTTCGCCGGCCCTGTTTGTGGTGCATCCATGAATCCAGTACGTTCTCTCGGCCCGGCCTTGGTCAGCGGCCACATGTCATCACTCTGGATTTACCTCACGGCGCCACCACTGGGAACCTTGCTGGCCGTCGTCGTCCAGCGAGTTCTGCGACCGGCAGGCAGCGACGAATTGTGAGCAGATTTTCTCTCTTCAGCAGATCAACAATGGAGCCACCGGCGACATGAAACGGGTACTCGTTCTTTGCACAGGCAATTCCTGCCGCTCCCAGATGGCCGAAGCACTCTGGGAGCAAATCGGTAACGGTGTCTGGGAGTCACGATCCGCAGGATCAAGGCCTTCTGGCTATGTGCATCCGCTGGCTGTTCGAGTAATGGCAGAGCTTGACATCGACATCTCCGGACATCGCAGCAAGTCGCTCGATGAGTTCCGTGATGAATCGTTTGACGTCGTGCTGACCGTGTGCGACAACGCGAAGGAATCGTGCCCGGTGTTCCCGGGTGACGGTCAGGTCCTGCACTGGCCTTTCTATGATCCCGCTGAGGCCAAAGGTTCGGACGAGGAACAGCTGTCCGTTTTTCGGCGGGTCCGGGATGAGATCAGAAATGCAATTGGTGACTATCTTCACTCGCTTCAGGAGGACGCCTGATGACCAGTCAGTCTGCAGTTGAGTTCCCGGGCAGTTTCCGCATCCATGTTGCATTGAACGTGTCTGATGTCAATGCATCGACTCAGTTCTATCGACTGCTGCTCAATACAGATCCGTCGAAGGAACGCCCTCGGTACGCTAAATTTGAGCCGGAGGACCCATCAGTCAACCTGTCGCTGAATCAGATCGATACCCCAGTATCGCCTCAGGCGGGGTCCGCCCACTTCGGCATCCAGGTGAAAACAGTGGCTGCCGTGCATGAAGCAATCGAACGATTTCGCAAAGCCGGTATTGCAACCATTACGGAGGAAGCAACGACCTGCTGCTACGCGGTTCAGGACAAGGTCTGGGTGGTGGATCCTGACGGACACAAATGGGAAGTTTTTGTCGTACTGGAGGCTGACGCAAAGGATCAGCTGTACGAGGAATCCGGATGCTGCAGTCCGCAACTCGTATCGCTGGGCGGCTGTGATGCGTCTTCCGCCGGGAACACGCCTGCTCAGCAGATCTGATGCAGCGCAACTGAAGCCGCTGCAGCGCGGTAAGCATTGCAGCAACGGATCAGTACAACGCCGCCGCTGACGTGACGATCAGAATCGTCCCTGCAGCCGCAGAAATTCTGCGTTGACCTGAGACGGTCTGCATTCCACTCGGTCGGCCAGGATTTCGCCGATCACAGAAGCAAACTTGAACCCGTGACCAGACAATCCGGCAGCATAGCTCACGTTGCTGTACTCAGGATGTTCGTCGACAATGAAGTGCTGATCGGGGGTCGTCGTGTACATGCAGATTGTACCTCGCGAGGGCGTGCTGCTCAGGCCGGGCATTACCTGCTGCACGAATCTTGAAACTGCTTCTGTGTCGCGTGGGCTCCAGTTGCGGTTAAGAGTTTCCGGGTGCTCAATGCGTTCCCCTCCGCTGTGCTCCGCGACCTTTACTGTCACTCCATCGGTTGACGGAAAGCCATAGAAGGCACCGTCATCCATCTGGAACAGAAACACGGGGCTTTCAGAGTAGACATTCCCTGCCTCAGGCAGAATCTCATGCCAGACCATAGGTTTGCGCAGAATGCTGAGTGGTAATGACTGTCTCAATATGTCAGCAGACCACGCTCCGGCTGTAATGACTAATGCCTTCGCTGTGTACTTCCCGTCAGCTGTGCGCACCGAAACGCTGCGATTATCAGACGACCAGTGGAGCACAGATTCATGGCTGTGGACTTCACAGCCAGCTCGTGCAGCTGCAGTCAGATTTTCACGAACGCAGTCCTCAACCAGCAGGTATCCGGCCTCCGGTTCCAGCAGCACCGAAAATTCCTCCGGGAACTGAAATCCCGGCCATGCGGACAGCTCATTCCGTGACAACTGGACGAGTGGAACGGAATGGGTAGATGATGCCAGTCTGGCTCCACGGATTACCTCCCCATCAGACGGACCGGCCAGCAACAATCCCGTCTGGTGGTACAACTGCCTGCCGCATTCTGCTTCCAGATCTGACCACAGCTGATAGGCACGCCGCAGCAATGGCACGTAGTCCGGATGCTCGAAGTACGCTTTTCGAATCACCCGTGTCTCTCCGTGGGAGCTGCCACGATCGTGAGCCATACCAAATTGTTCGAGCAGCAGAACATGGGCGCCACGCTTTGACAGCTGGCGAGCGGTCGCGGCTCCCATTCCGCCGCCCCCGAGAATTATGCAGTCGTATTGTGACATCGGTATTTTCGCCTGTTCTCGTGGTTACCCGCTGACGCCACCGCCGAAGGTTTTGCAAGTTGTGCAGTCTCAATTTGTACATTTGAACAGAATCTGACAGCAGAGCGATCTCCTCCGACATTGAATCATGTGTATGTCAGTATCCTCTCCTGCACTCTGATCCGGGCCAGTTCAGGTACCATCGATGGCCGAACACGGTCTGCTTCACGAATTCTCGCTCGCATGTCCTGCAGCGTTGCCGTTCCCTGCTTTATACTGAAACCATTATGCATAAGACTCCTCGCACAAGTGGATTTACCCTGATTGAACTGCTGGTCGTAATCGCCATCATCGCCATCCTGATTGCGCTGCTGCTTCCGGCAGTCCAGCAGGCCAGAGAGGCGGCGCGCAGAACCGAGTGCCGCAACAACCTGCGGCAGCTCGGGATTGCAATGCACAACTATGTCGACATCTGCGGCAAACTACCTCCCTCCGCCTGCATCGATCTGTCCGCAACGTCAACGGGAAACAACGGGTCTTGGGGTATCCATGGGCGATTGCTGCCATTCCTTGAGCAGGGAAATCTGTTCCAGCAGGTGGATCTCACGATCGGCTGGGATTTTCAGCCTGTCATCAATGGGCTGAAGATACCCGGTTATTCCTGCCCCAGTGATCCGCGCAGCGACGAATCCCGTAATCCCGGACAAGGACTTCCGGTACTGTTTCCCACCACCTACGGCTTCAACTTTGGTACCTGGTTCATCTATGACCCGCAAAGCAATCGCGGTGGTGACGGCGCATTCTATCCGAATTCATCGCTTGGATTCGCTGCAGTCACAGACGGCACCAGTAATACTCTGATGGCCTCCGAGGTCAAGGCGTGGACGGCGTATCGTCGCAATGGTGGTCCACCATCCAGCTCGATACCTGGCTCGGTTGCAGAAGCAGAAGCTGTGGTCGCCTCAGGCGCACAATTCAAGTCAACTGGTCACACGGAATGGCCCGATGGACGCGTTCACCATCAGGGATTTACCACGACGCTCACCCCCAACTCGTACGTGAGATGTTTCGACGGTACTTCGACTTTCGACTGTGATTACAATTCCTGGCAGGAAGGAAAAAATGGAATCAACGGCAGTCCGTCCTATGCCATAATCACATCGCGAAGCCAGCACACAGGAATTGTCCAGGTGGTACTCATGGATGGCTCAGTCCGTAGCATCAGTGACACTATTGACTCTGGTGTGTGGAGAAAGCTTGGCACTAGAAGCGGTGGCGAAATCACCGGCGAGTTCTGAGCCAGCGATCGAAGTTACTTGTCCCTTCACAAAAGCTGACTCTGATGCTGATCACGGACACGCATTGATCTTCAGCGCACTTCGACCAGAATTCTTCTGCCTTTTCGTCCTGAGCCACCCCCGGTAGTTTGACACCCCAGCAGCAAATGCCATTCCCGTGAATCAGCTCCACCAGTCGCCACAGAAATGTCGCATTATCGCCTTGACAGCCGTTGATCCCTGTGCAGCCAGCACTGGTGGTGCGGTCAGATCATTTCATTTGCTGCGAAGCATCGCAGAGTGCAGCGAACTGACCCTTGCGATCTTCTGCACTCCTGAGTCGGACGTGGACAGAAATCAGTCTGTATCCCATCTGTGCCATCGCACAATCACAGCCGAAGCATCCTCCGCACAGACCACTCGTCAAAGCTTGCTAAGGCGACTCGCCAGCATCTTCGTGGGAGTGCGATCCGACAATGGGCGACAGCTGATGCTCACCGGCTGGAATCTGGCATCTCGAATCGAAGGCAGGGGGGCGACATGGCTCCATTTCCGAGCATCGCCAGCAGCCCGGTGACCAGAGTCTGTTTCTTGCCTTTTCCGCAG
>JALQUR010000387.1 GCA_023260695.1 Planctomycetaceae bacterium | reverse complement strand
AGTGAGTCGGAGTGCTCGCAGGCCCTGGCAGGCCGAGCACACGGACCAATGACTGCTGCGGATAGTACCGCCTCATTCGTCTCTCGCTACCCCTGGCTGCCGAATTCCCGTGAAAGGCGAAGCCTGGAGAGCCATGCTGCTGAGCCGAGACCGCAGGGGAGTGCAGTGGCGCCGCAGCGATTGCAGTCCAGGCTGCCGACTTTTTCCGGGAGTTCACAGTTTTTTTGGGGGAGCTGCTGATTTGCTTTCGGATCTCGCTTTTCGTGCCGATGTGAGATAGGCTGCTGCAGGGATTCCAGTTCCGTATGCAGTTGTCTGTGGGGCATTGCAGTGGTCCTGCTGAACCCCGTGACAATGCTGGCTGCGTTTCGATCCTTCCGCTCCGGCTGACGTGCTGCTTCCTGCAGTACGGGCCGCTGCAATCCTTCCGGTTTCAGTCAAACGAGATTCCGCATGCTGCGACTTAATGGAACTGCTCACAGATACTGTGATGGTGTTTCCCGACGTGGATTCATCCAGCTGGGCGGACTGGCTGCCGGCGGACTCACACTTTCCGATCTGCTGGCGACAGAAACTGCCAGTGGTCAAAACAGTCACAAGTCGGTGATCATGGTGTACCTGTCCGGGGGGCTCCCGCATCAGGATACATTTGACCCCAAACCGTCTGCGCCTGCGGAAGTCCGTGGAGAGTTCAGTCCGATTCAGACAGTGGTCCCGGGGATTCAGTTCAGTGAGATGCTCCCGCAGCTCTCCCTTGTTGCTGACAGATGCAGCATTGTTCGTTCCATCGTCGGCCAGCGTGATGAACATTCCAGCTTTCAGAACCTGACCGGTTATACAATGGGGCAGGTGCAGCGTGAGGGCATCCCGAATTTTGGTTCTGTGGTCTCGCGTCTGCAGGGGCCGGTGAATGCTGTGACACCGCCGTTTGTGGATCTGTTCCCGACGATGAAGCACCGCCCATACAACAGTACGGGTGCTGGTTACCTGGGCAGTGCCTGGGACCAGGTTCGAGCAGATGGGGAAGATCTGGCCAGCATGCGTCTGCGTTACATCGAAGGTCAGCAGTTCTCAGCTCGACGCAATCTGCTGTCACAGCTGGATGGTGTCCGCAGAGATCTGGATGCTGATCCCGTGGTGGCAATGCAGGAAAGCTATCGCCGCGCCTTTGATGTGCTCACCAGTTCGCGTCTGGTTGACGCGATGAATGTGGAAAATGAGGATCCGGCGATTCTGGAACGCTACGGTCGTGGTTCCTCAACGCATCTTGGTGACGGAGCGCCGCTGTGGAACGATCAGCTGCTGATCGCTCGCCGGCTGGTCGAAGCGGGCGTTCGAGTGGTGACTGTTGCCTATGGGTTCTGGGATACTCACGGAAATAACTTCGGCCATTGCCGGAAGTATCTGCCAACTCTCGACACTGGTCTTTCAGCTCTGATCAGCGATCTTTATGAACGAGGTCTTGATCAGGATGTCACGCTGATCGTCTGGGGAGAGTTTGGTCGCACACCGAAAATCAATGACAAGGCTGGTCGCGACCACTGGGCCCCCGTGCAGTCCGCACTGTTCTCTGGTGGCGGCATGCCGATGGGGCAGGTGATTGGTTCCACAGATGCCATCGCTGCCTATGCTCAGGATCGTCCGATCCATTATCGCGATGTGCTGGCGACGGTATACAACAACCTCGGAATCGACAGCAGTCTCTTTATTCGCGACCAGGCCGAGCGTCCGGTGCGGATTCTGCCCGAAGAGGCTCGTCCGATCCGCGAACTCACCGCGAACAGCTGAGCATGCTGCACGAACAGCTGAGCATGCTACGCCTGATTGTCGACTGAAGTGCGTGTGCGGAACGGAGAGGCCGAGGTCCGCAGGCTCTGTTCGGCCGGACCGGCCAGCTGGCGTGCCTGAGCAACGCTGGAGTCGATCAGCAGTCGCATTTCAAGGGTGACGGAGCCACTGGCCGGCATCTGAAACTGCCAGTGCGGAACGATGCAGATGCTCTGCTGCAGCCTGCCTTCTCCGGGAGTCTGAGGGTTGGAGGTGAGCACCGGGGAAATCCAGAAGTCGGCTTCTCGGGCCAGTTCGAGGCTGATGTCCAGACCAAGTGATTCATCAATCATACAGACGCGATCAGTCTGCCTCAGAATGAGTGTCTCCGTGAGGCCTCCGAGTGGTTGTCCCTGGGAATCATAAAAGTAGGAGTCTTCCGGTTTATCCGGCTGCAGTGCGAAATTGAATTCCGCACCGAAGTGCAGCAGCTGCTGGTCCGGAGGTCCGCTCAGACGGTACTGAATCAGTAATTCCCCCGGACGATCCATGGAGGCGACAATCGTCTTACTGACCTTGATGTTGCTGTTCTGGACTTTTCCTTCGGTATGCATCTCCAGAGCGATGCGGGTTTCACCCTCATGCAGGACTGCGTGGTAGAATGCATCCTCGAAATCACTGATCAGTCCTTCGTGCCGTTGAAATTCCTGCAGCGTAAGATCAGGACGCAGAAAGTGGTCCACCAGCATTCGCCGTGGCCAGAATCGGGGCAGATCATTTGTGCTGGATTCTGCAGCTGATTGTTCAGCGGCGGCATCAGCGGCGGGCTGAGCTTTCGGCTGCGGTGCCGTATTGCTGAGCGTGGCAAGCAGGTTAATTGCCGGCGTTCTGACATTCAGTTCAGTCAGCTGGCCTCCCTGAGCGGGAGCGACAAGCGCAGAAATGCGGTGATTGCTCAGCCGAACTTCTCGGCGCAGGTCAAAGTTTTCGTCGGAAATGCGACCGGCGATCCAGGCCGGGACCCCCTGTTCAATCTGCAGCAGCAGGTTTTCCGCTTCAATCAGCTCACGATGTACGGCAGCCCGCAGCGACGGCTGAAACAGGCCGTTACGCGGGCCGTTCCAGTAGGCATCATTACACTGCCCGCGATAAAGGTGCAGGCGAGCTCGTTGAATCAGTTCCTTGTGGGAACTGAGCAGAACATCGGAGCTGCGAATGCGGGCAAGATGACTACTGACGCCCATCATCCGGGCGTACATGTCCATTCCCTCCTTCCAGTA
Source organism: Planctomycetaceae bacterium (assembly GCA_023260695.1). GTDB lineage: Bacteria > Planctomycetota > Planctomycetia > Planctomycetales > Planctomycetaceae > SXXK01. The sequence continues at coordinate 12,741 of JALQUR010000387.1, read as the reverse complement.
CAGCCGTTCGGATCGCCACGACTGTCGGCAGATGCAGACGCTGCCGTCTGTGGCTGATCTGTCCGGGTTGCCGGTGGCAAGATAGCACTGTCCGAGTGAAGGAGTACTGTCGAGCAGTTGTGACGGCGTACTGCAACGGAACCGGGACGAAGATTCGGCAACGAGTCGATCGAGGGCCGTCAGCCAGTCTGCCGTCGTGGAGCAGGATTCGGACCCGCTGTTCGAAAATGCCGTCTCAATGTCGATGACAAGAGTGTGGAGTGAATTGCCGGCGGCGTTGCTCAGCAGTTCCAGAATCTCCTCCGCGGGCTGCAGCAGCAGTCCGGTTTCCGTCATTTCATGTGCCGGGAACAGGCAGAGCGCGCTGCCCTCATCTTCGGTCACAAAGTAACCGTTGAGTTCTGTTTCCAAAAAGCCGGCAGCAAGAAAGTGCGCGCGATCCAGAATCACGTATTCGAGATCTGCGGCGGCAATTTCTGACGCCAGAGATTCCTGCCAGACATTCTCCGGGAGCAGCATCCCTCGAGGATCGCAGCTGAACAGATCGGAGATCCGTTCTGAACAGGCGATGATCTGTCCGATTCGATCCGCCGCAGGGATTCCAGGCAGGACTGGCTGGAACAGTGGTCCACCAAGCATTTCAATGCGTTCAGTACGGACGAGGACGTTGATTCGGTTGATTGCCGCCGGGCGGTTTTCTGACAGCCACTCCAGAATCGGACCTGACAGAAACAGGCTGCAGGAGAGATGGGATACCGATTCCAGCAGCCTGAGACAAGGTACCAGTGAATTCTCCACACACTGGCGGAACTGGGAATCAGTTGACCCTGTCGGCAGATGCAGGCGGAAATTGATTGAGATTGTCGTGACGCTGGACATTGCGGGTGACCTGAGATTCGATGCTGCTCAAGCATGGTCTGTTCTGCCACAAAAAAATGCAGAACGCAGGCGGTCTTATTTCCGGAGTGCGGAATAATATACCAGTGGAGGCAGTCTTCGAATGCGAAGGATAGTTCAGCGATGCCTCAGAATTCGAGAGGAACTGGCTGCGGAACCTGTGATCAGGACAATTCACAGGCTGCGTAACCTGCGGGGAACAGGCAGTCAGGCTGTTGCCGGGCGAAAACGGCTCTGCTGCAGCTGTGATCACTGCTGGAGATGTCCGGAGAAATGGAATCCCCCTGCGATGGCCGGGATGTGATTGCCCTCGCTGTCGGATTTGCAGACAGTGCAGGGTTTCAGCATTCTTTGGGATGTCCTGGAAGGTCGGCGTCCCGGAACTCATTTTGAGCTGTGTGCACCAGGGGTAAGTAACAACAATGACGCAAACGGACAGCGGATCGGCGGTATCTGCAGCACGAGGGACCGAGCCTGCACCTGCAGGTTCCTTATCGGCCATCCTGCTGAACATCGTCGGTGCCATTCTGATACTGGGCCTGGGCCTTGGCGGGCTCAGTTATTTCGGGGCGCGGAGCGAAGTGCCGCGTGATGAATCGCGTGGTCAGTCTGCCGCAGTTCCATTGGTGCTGGCGGCCCCGGTCGTCGCATGGAATGACCAGTTTGAACTGGAGGTGGATGGTGAAGCGGCCACATGGCGTGTGCTGAATGTGAGCACAGAAGTGACAGGAAGGATCACGCACAAGGCTCCTGGCTGTCGCAGCGGTAGTTTTGTGGCAGCGGGCGATCTGCTGTTTGAAATTGACAGCGCGAATTACAGGCTGGAGGAGGAACGTCTGCTGGCGCGATGCAGTCAGGTTGAAGAGGAACTGGTCTCCACCCAGATCGGCATCGAGAATACGCAGAAGCTGATCGGACTGGCTCAGGAAGACGTCGCGTTGAAGCAGCAGAATCTGGAACGGATGCAGAATCTGATGCGGGAGAAAGCGCTCTCGCAGCAGGATTTTGACGCAGCGAAAAGTGCTGACGTGGTGGCTCGAAATGCCCTGCAGATGCAGCTCAATCAGCTGCGGACGCTGCAGCAGTCAGTTCGTATTCAGACGGCATCACTGCAGGTTGCTCAGGCGGAGCTCAAGGCTGTGCAGCTGGATATTGTTCGCTGCCGCGTCACTGCTCCGGTTTCCGGTCGGGTCGTGGCGGATGAACGTGAAGAGGGCGATTACCTCAATGCTCGTGATCGGCTGGTGCAGATCAGTGATGCTTCTGAGATGGAAGTTCGCTGCAGCCTCAGAGATGAGGAGCTGGCGTGGGTCTGGCATTACTCTCAGCGCCTGAATTCTCAGCCACCACGGACGTCAGAACAGGATGCTGATGTTTCAGAACAGACGGCTCTGGTGCAGGATCCACTTGGCCAGCCAAAAGTGCCGTGTCGGGTGGTGTACGAGGCGGGTGGAGTACAGACTGCGTGGCAGGGGGAACTGGCCCGTTACGACGGTTCGGGAGTTGATCGCGGCACGCGAATGTATCCCTGTCGCGTCGTGGTGCGAAATCCTCAGGAACGTGAAGTATCCTCGGTCGGAGGGCAGGCGGCTCCAATTACACCTCCGTCGCTGATCTCAGGAATGTTTGTTTCGGTGAAAATCGCGGTGGATGCGGGCGTGCCGTTGTTTCTGATTCCGGCGGAGGCGATTCGCCCAGGGCAGAAGATCTGGGTTGTCCGTGACGGGCGACTGCACATTCTTGCGGTGAAGATGCTGCAGATGACGGAGTCCGGAGTCATTGTGCTTCAGGAAGACGGTGATCTGCTGTCAGAAGATCAGGTCGTGATTTCTCCGCTGGCGACGCATTCTGAGAACATGCAGGTTGAGGTTCAGAATGCTGAACTGTCCGCTGCGTTCAGTTCGGAGGTGCAGGAATGAGCGGGAGTGCCGTTCGCTGGGCGATTCGAAATTCGCCGGCAATGAACACCATTGTTGTTGGCGTTCTGCTCATGGGAGTGCTGGCAGGCTTCAGTCTGCGGCGAGAAGTGTTTCCGCAGTTCGAGCTGGAAATCATTCTCATCAGTGTTCCCTATCCGGGGGCAAGTCCGGAAGAGGTGGAAAGTGGAATCTGCCAGAAGGTGGAGGAAGCTGTTCGCTCGGTGGATGGAATCAAGAAACTCACTTCCGTAGCTCTGGAGGGAGCCGGCAACGTCGTTGTCGAGCTGCACAATGATGTTCCGGATGTGCAGAAGGTCATGAATGAGATTGAATCCCAGGTGGATCGGATTCCCAGTTTTCCGGAGCTGGCCGAAGAGCCTGACATTCAGCAGATCACGTTTCGGACCAAAGCGATCACGGTCGGGATCATTCAGAAGGTTGCTGATGTTCCGGATGCTGAACTGCAGCTGCGTGAAATTGCGGAGATCGTCCGTGACGACCTGCTGCTCATTGGCGAAATCTCACAGGCCAGCATTCAGGGTGAGCGAGACTATCAGATAGACGTGGAGATTCCGGAGTCAATTCTGCGTGAGTACGGCCTGACGCTGGCAGATGTTGCGGACCGTATTCGAACGCGTAATCTGGAACTCCCGGGGGGCACTCTGCGGGATCGCGGTGAAACGTATCTGCTGCGGGGCAAGGACAAACGTGTGCTGGGAGACGAGATCGCAGAGATCCCGCTGATTACTCGACCGAACGGCGCAGTGCTGCGGGTCAGTGATCTGGGGAAAGTTCGGGATGAGTTCATTGATACGGTCAGCATCAGTGAGATCAACGGACTGCCCGGACTGGCGATTGATGTGAATGCGGCCAGCCGGGAAGATCTGCTCGGAATGACGGCGGCAGTCCGCACCTACTGCAGTCAGAAGGAACTGCCGGCCGGCTACGAATTTGTGCTCTGGGGAGACACCTCGAAGGAGGTTCGCGACCGCCTGGATCTCCTGCTGCGCAACGGAGCACAGGGACTCATCCTCGTGTTTGTGATTCTGGCCCTGTTTCTGGAGCTCAAGCTTGCCTTCTGGGTTGCTCTGGGCATTCCGATCTCTCTGCTGGGGGCATGTGCTGTCCTGTGGCAGTTCGATCAGACACTCAACATGCTCTCGTTGTTCTCCTTCCTGATAGCGCTGGGAATTGTTGTCGACGACGCAATCGTAGTCGGAGAGAACATCTACACGCATCGCATGCAGGGCAAACCTGCCATGCAGGCCGCCATTGACGGAACCGTGGAAGTTGTGCCATCAGTTGTGTCTTCCGTATCGACCACGATCTTCGCATTCATGCCGATGTTCTTCGTCTCCGGGGTGATGGGGAAATTCTTCGCAGTGATGCCACTGGCGGTGATTGCGATTCTGTCAATTTCACTGCTGGAAGCCTGTTTTGTGCTGCCCTGCCACCTTGCACACGGATCTGGTCGTCCGTCTCCGCTGACAGCAGGTCTGAACCGGGGCACCGGGCGGGTTCTGGCCACGATCATCAATCGGCTGTACCTGCCGGTGCTGAGATTCTCCATTTGCAATCCGGCAATCGCGATCAGTTCTGCGGTGAGCTTTCTGCTGCTGATCATCAGTCTTGTCACCAGCGGTACTGTGTCGTCGGTGTTCTTTCCCAAGCTGGATGCTCCGGAAGTGATTGCGAAGGTGATTTTTCCGGACGGAACACCCAGTCAGATCACAGACGCAACGACCAAACGCATCGAACAGGCGATTCATGAAATCAACAAGCGTTACAGCAGTGATGGCAGTCCGCTGGTAAAGGTGACTCACCGTATGGTCGGGCTGGTGAAGGATGACAACCCGGGTGGCGGGGCAACGGTGAACGGGGGACACGCGGGCACTGTCTACGCAGAACTTGTTGACGCCGCCGACCGCAGCCTGACCAGCGAGGAAGTCGTGCGAGAATGGCGTTCTGCTGTCGGCGAAATTGCCGGCGTGGAGCGATTGACCTACGGTTCCCTGTCGCGCGGTCCGGGCGGAAGTCCGATTGAGTTCAAGCTGCTTGCTCCGGCCGACAGGATGGCTCAGCTTGAAGCAGCTGTGGAAGAGACGAAAGCAAAACTGGCGACATATCAGGGAGTGTTCGACGTTGCTGATGATTCGACGCCTGGCAAATGGGAACTGCAGCTGAGTGAACGGGATCGAGGACTTGCTCTGGGAGTACCTCTGGCAGGAATCGCCAGAACGGTTCGAGCTGCCTACTACGGTGAAGAGGTGATGCGTCTGCAGCGCGGGCGGCATGAAGTGAAACTGATGGTGCGTTATCCGGAAGCGGACCGCCGTTCAATTGCCGGATTCGATGACATTCGAGTTGATCAGGGCGACGGTGTGCAGCGGCCGATTACGGAACTGGTGGATGTGAAGATCACCAGCGGCTATTCGGAGATTAACCGTATTGATCAGAAACGATCGATCACAATCTCTGCCGACATCAATGAGCAGGAAGGAAATGCAAAGGAGATTGTGACGGATCTGCAGGCCACCTTCGTGCCGGAGCTGCTCAGAAAGTATCCCGGTCTGCGAATTCGCTGGGAGGGACAGCAGGAACAGGATACCGAAAGCGTGCGCAGCCTGGGGATTGGCATGGTGGTCGCCTTACTGGCCATGTATGTGCTGCTCACTGTGGAATTCACTTCCTATGGGCTGCCGATGGTGGTGATGGCGGTAATTCCCTTCGGAATGCTGGGGGCCGTAATCGGACACTGGGTGATGGGTCTGCCGCTGACGTTGTTCAGTATCCTCGGAATAGTTGCACTGACCGGAATCGTGGTGAACGACTCCATCGTGCTTGTGGACTTCATGAATAATGCTGCGCGGTCGGGCGTGCCGCTGGATCAGGCTGTTCTGGAGGCCGGGACACGTCGGTTCCGACCGGTTCTGCTCACGTCGCTCACGACTGTTGCCGGTCTGTCACCAATTCTGACTGAAACCTCATTCCAGGCACAGCTGGTGATTCCGATGGCCACAAGTCTTTGTTTTGGTCTGGTGACTACCACAGCTCTGGTGCTGGTCCTCGTTCCGGTCTTCTACTCTGTCTACGGCAGGATTTTCGGAGTGACTCTGGAGGCCCCGGATGAGGCATCTTTGCTCAGCGACGCAGCTCTGCCGATTTCCGGGAGCCAGACTGTCTGATCATGCTGCAGGACGGCGGGCAATCACCAGCCGCGATCTGCCACCGATTCTGCAGGCGACGATGACAGCTGGTGGTCCGTCGCCGGCTGGAAGCCGTCGCCGCAGCGTCTCGGCGTCCATTGGAATTCTGCGGCAGCGAATTTCGTATTCCGCAGCTGGTCGTGCGCTGAAATACCGCCGCAGATCCCTGGGGTTGGCAGAAAGAACTGCTTCCACCTGAAACCCCGTGACAAAGCCGGTGTCCGGAAGCTGCTCTGCGGTCAGGTACTCTTCTTCAGGGTCCAGTCGCTGCAGCTGAAAGCTTTCTGCCAGGACATCCAGCAGTCCGGCGCGAACGATTGCCGGATTCGGGTCAAGCAGCCACTGCGAGATCTCCTGCGCCTGCTCGGCCCACGCGGAAAGCGGGTCGGCAGAAACTGACTCGTTCGTGTCCAGGCAGGTCGCACGAAAGGCATGGTCGCCAGCCAGTTCTCCGAACCAGACGGTCGCTTCCCGGCATTCGCCCTGCCAGCTGATCAGTTCAATTTCACAGCCCGGGAACTTCTGCTGGAAATTACTCGCCGGACCAATCTTGATGGCTCCACCGGCTGCTGTTGTCGTCAGTTGCTGCATCCACTCCAGACTCGGCTGATAGTGTTCAAGCCGACGTGTGGGACGTCCGCCACCACTGCGACGATCCGGATCGGCATGGAGGTAATGCCCGGGCCAGTGCTGTCTGCTGACGTCAGCAGTATGTGTGCGGAGTTGTGTCGGAATGCCGAGCACTTCAGCATTCCACTGACAGCGCAACGCCATTGCCGGGTCGGCATCATATGCATCGACCGTGGTCACCTGTGACAGGGCAGATGCGTCAATGCCAATGCCGCAGCAGAGATCCAGAACGGCGTCGAGGTTTCTGAATCGTTTTGCTTTGTGCTGAGCCACCTGAGGAGCCGTGCTCTGTTCCAGTCCGACGGGAGTGAGCCAGAGTTGTTGCGCCTCAGGAATCCGCCCCGCTGCTCGACAGCGTGCATCAAACAGTGTCAGTGCTGCTCGAACAAGATCCGGATCGAATCGGTCGCGCAGTGTCTTCTGACTGCGGCGTTCTGCATCGGAGCAGGCGGCGACTGCATCCAGCACTTCAGGCGTCTGCTGCAATCGCTGCAGCAGTTCAATTCGCTCGGCGGAGGAATCAATGGAGCTGGACATGATCAGGATTTTTTCTGCATGCGCACGATGCCGTCCCAGTCTTCGGGAGCACGTCGGTCGTGTCGGGTAATCAGCATTGAGAGGAAGTCCTGAGCGCGATCGTCTGCAGGCATTCGATGCAGATGCCGCCACGCCGAATCCCATTCCCCGTCAACAAAAAACTGCATCCCGGTTTCAAAGTCCTGCAGATGCTGATCGCTCAGCAGGGGGAATTCAGATTCGGACGGAACAAGTTCGCTGACGACAAGCGATCGGTCCATGCCATAGGGCAGGACGGAGAGCAGTCTCCGCACACGTCCTTCCTCCGGGGCCATTTTTGCTCGAATCTGCTGATCAAGGTATTCATCGATCAGGATGGAAACACGCAGATCCCGGGTCATTGCTTCGAGGCGGCTGGCCAGATTCACAACGGGGCCGAAGACTGTCACTTTGACCTGATCCCGAGTGCCGATCTTTCCGGCAACTGCTCGTCCGTGTGCAACGCCGATGCTGGTTTCGAAATCGCGGAGCGGATGATTTTCCGTCTGCTGAAACCGACTGAATTCACGTCGAATGGCCAGGGCTGCCCGACAGGCATTCAGCGGTGCTTCTGCAGAAGCGAGCGGCCAGCCCCAGAATCCAAGGGCTGCATCGCCCTGAAAATCTCCTGTGACACCTCCAAATCGAAGGATCTGATCGGTCATTACCTCCAGCGCCATGCTCACTCGTTCGAGCAGTCCGGTGAGATTCTCGGATTCCATTTCGGCGCGATGACTGAACCCACGCAGGTCACAGAACAGGACCGTGACGTCGCACTCACGCGGTTCCAGCAGTGAGGTGTCGAGGTCGTTTCCGAGTGCTTCGAGTACCGGCGGGGAAAAGAACTGTCGCAGGCCGGACTGCTGTCGTTGCAGTCGTCGCTGGCCTTCCAGTGCCGTAATGATATCGGCGATCAGCTCGCTGAAGCGAATATCCGCATGCAGTTGCTGCTCAGAGGATTCTCCCGGATTCACTTCGCCACGGCCAGTCAGATAGAGTCCCCGAGATCCAGTATCATCCGAGAACGGCGTACAGAATGCCCATGTAAAACCTGCAACCTGTGTGTACTCCGCATTGCCTTCCGCCTCGTCCTGCAGGTGCAGCACCGTGTGTTGCTGCTGCAAGGCAGCTTCTGTAAGCCGACTGCTGGGACGCATGGAAGTGCCCTGCGCGAATCGCTGTTCCTGCTGCAGAACAGACGCGTTTCCAGCAGCATTGAGTTCCACAACAGCCGCTCCATCGGCCGCAGGGATTCCCGAGAGCAGCAGGCTGCAGAGCCGCACATGCAGATCTCGCTCCACGCCCGATTCGCGAATGACTGTCGGAAGGCTGGTGAGTACCTCGATTTTCTGGGGCGCATCACTGAACTGCACTCGGCTGAGATGTCTGCGATCGATCGTCAGCTGACGAATGCGGGCATTGTTCTGAGCTTCGTCGGAATGCCCGTCCAGAGTTCGTTGCACTTCGAAGCGTGTGCCACCGATGACGAAACTCTGCCCGGGCTGAATTTGCGCCGCAGTCGTCTCTCGACCATTGACGAAGACCGGATTTGCAGCGGCGGGAAGAACATGCAGCTGAATTGCCTGAGCCAGTACTGATATCGTGGCATGCTGACGGGAGATTTGTGCATCCCAGTCTGTACTGACCGCAGCATTCGGTTCTCGACCGAGACTGTACGATCCTCCCTCAGGCAGAATGAACTCCCTGTCAAGGCGACGACCGCGATAGAAAGCGAGGATACGAAGCATGAGTTGGCGTGGGATCCAGGTCTGCGAAGCTGAGTAATACCGGGGGGTTATCGCTGAGGTGGTGGGTAATTCCGTGAGCAAGCCACCACAGCAGTGCTGTTTCCTGAGCAAATCAATTTATAGCGGTTTCACACAGACGGATCACCATGTACGCCGAGGACATGATGGGATTCCACTGGAAGTTGCTGCACAGAGAGTGGTTCAGCTGCGGACTACCGGAGCATCTGGTTTCCGATCGTCGTTGCCTGGTATGGTTCCGGACCTCATACTGGTGGGTTTGTGTCACACGCCGCTGCGTGGCACAATACCACAGTGGCAGTCTGGTGCAGATTATCAGTGCAGACTGCCGCCGCAGTTCCTGTCACAGAAGAAAATGGAAGCAGATGTCAGAATTTCAGACTGTAGCCAGAGTAGGTGAGATTCCTGAAGGAGAAGGTCGGTCCTTCGCAGTCAACGGCACGATGGTGGGAGTATTTCTCAGCGGTGGTGAGTACCGTGCAATCAATGATTTCTGTCCGCACATGGGGGCAGCTCTTGCTGACGGACATGTCGAAAATGATGCTGTGTCCTGTCCGTGGCACGCCTGGCGATTCAGTCTGAAGGATGGTACGTGGCTGGATAATTCCGGCAGTTCCATCAAAACCGCCTGTTACGAAGTTCGCGTTGTGGGCGAGGAGATTCAGGTCTCTGTACCGCCAGCAGCAGATAGTTCGCAGGCATAAGTGCCTGCAGCGAGCAGCAGTATGTCGTTCGATTTTTCGGAATTACCGCGGCGGTCGCCGCTGTCAGGCGAGCAACTGCAGCAGTTGTTTGCAGAACTGATTGCTGCCGATACCTGGCACCAATACAGTGGTTCGTACGGAGAGCAGCTGTCCACGCTGCTCCGCGAGGAATATCGCACTGAACACTGTACGCTCTGCTGCAGTGGAACCATAGGTGTGGAGCTGGCACTGCGTGGTGCTGGTGTACGCAGTGGCGACGAAGTGATCATGGCCGCCTATGACTTCCGTGCCGGGCTGGTCTGTACTCAGCAGATTGGTGCACAGCCGGTGCTGGTGGATGTCCTGCCGGAGCAGCCGGTGATTGATGCGGAGCGTGTTGCGGCTGCCATAACGCCCCGGACACGGGCAATTCTGGTGTCGCATCTGCACGGTACAGTGGCGCCGTTACGACAACTGCGGGAAATTGCGGATACCAGTCAGCTCAGCCTGATTGAAGATGCCTGTCAGAGTCCCGGACTATCTCATGAAGTGGCCGATCGAGTGAGTGATGCCGTGGTGCTCAGCTTTGGCGGCAGCAAGTTGCTCACTGCCGGCCGCGGTGGTGCTGTACTGACCTCTTCCGCGGCGATTGCTCAGCGAATTCGAATTCACACCTGGCGAGGCAATGAAGCGGTGCCAATGAGTGAGCTGCAGGCGGCTCTGCTGATTCCTCAGCTGCAGCAGCTGCATGAAGTCAATGCGGCACGCGCTGCTGCCGTGCGTGCGATGCTGACTGCAGGCGGCGTTGATCTGCCGTTTCGCATGCTGGTCACTGATGAATTCCGGAAATGTCAGACGGATGAAAGTGGTCGAGCCCTGGCGGTGTTCTACAAACTTCCGCTGCTGCTGCCATCTGTCCCTCGACCAGAACAGCGGGAACGACTGCTGCGGATGGCTCAGGAGCGCGGCATTCCCCTCGGGACGGCATTTCAGGCGTTGCATGGCTTTTCGGCAAGATCACGATTTCGTGCTGAGGGCAGTCTGGATGGTGCGTCGAACCTGGCCGACAGACTGCTGCTGCTGCATCACTCCGTTCTGCAACCGGACCACTCCGTGAGCCTGCTGCAGGAGCTGGTGCAGATTCTGTCCTGAGGCAGTTACTGGTCACGGTCCTGCAGCAGGTTCTGGTACTGCTGAACGCTTTGTTCGCGTGCATCATCAGTGGCGAAACCGACCGTATTGATCTGGTAGAGAGTTTCGGGAGCCGGTTCTGGTGACAGTCCGATCTCGCCAGGAGCGATCCCACGCAGATGGCAGGCAGCCAGCAGTGCAGCATCTCTGACCTGAAGGCGAAGGGAACTGGTGTCTGATTCGGTTCCGGTATTACCCGCAGGCGGCCAGATGACGGTATTGTCTGCGAATAGTGATTCGAGGAATGGCAGGTCCTGCTTGTCTCCCAGAACACTCAGAGCCATGGCCGCATGGAAGACTCGCGGACCTCGTCGACGCTCAGAAAGCACCCTCAATGCGAGGTCACGGCCTGCGGGAAGCTGGTGTTGCATGGCAAACAACAGGGGGCGATCCGGTGCAATCCGCGGTCGCAGGATCCAGCGATTGCAGAGCTGCTGCAGTTCACCTGAGTATTTCCCGGTACGCAGCAGTTGAGAAAATCGCTCGTCGTCAAAACAGCGGGAGATGTAGTAGGAGGTACCGCGGAGCAACTGCACTTCCTCGTTACTGGCAATCAGCATCAGGGCCGCAGCCTGAGTGACGGGAAACTGTTCGCTGTCAGACCCGTTGCAATGCGACTCCAGAACCTTTGCCCGCGTTTCCAGTACCAGCGGGACACGTTCCGGGTCAAACAGACGGCAGGTAAACAACTCCTGTTCTGCCTGAATCAGCTCCTGAAAGATCATTAAGGCCTCGTCCGGTTCTGCAGTGCTTTGCTGAAAGGCGTGCCAGTCCGGAAATGTTGCCGCCACTTCTTCACCGTCGGTCTGCTGCAGCTGCTGCAGTTTCCTGTCGAACCAGCGGCGATGCAGTCGCTGCAGGATTGCTGCCAGACGCTGCCGGGTTTCAGGATTCAGGTTTTTCCGGAGTGCATTGAGTGTGGGAGCAGAATCGACATCCAGACCAAGCAACGCTGCGGTTGCCTGCTGTCGCTCCGCGAAACCGGGAGAATTCAACTGCTTCAGGAGCGTTGAGATTTCAGCAGCGGCGACTGCATTCTCCGTGGGCGACTGTAAATCCGGACCTGCTGTTCCTTCATCTGCCACCGCTGAGATTGCAGAGGTGATGATCACCAGCATGAGTCGCGTTAGTCTGGGAATGGAAAACGCTCTAGACATGATTCAGGTCGAATGCAATGCCGTCAAAATGGGAGGGAAATGAAATTGGCGGGGAATCAGCAACAAAGTCTGCCTGGCACACGAAGATGCTGTCGTTTTGCAGACGATTCGGCATGCAAAACCTATCACTCCTGAAAACAGGATTGGGGTATTCCGCCTGAAATCCCGTCCTGTTTTGCGCCTGCAAGCCTGCATATTCGGAAAAAGTTACATGATTATCCCGGACATCGGCCACTGCGGGCTTCTCACTTCTTCCGCGGCCGGACTTCTGGACAGAAAATCATGGTCTCAACCTGCCGCCTGCTCCGAAAACGAACAATCAGACTGTTGAGAATTGGTGTCTGTTTCACTACTCTTTGCTGCCCGCAGGGGCTTCACGGTGCCGATCACGCTGTTGTGTTTTCGGCGACCGAGGGTCGGGCCTGGAATTCCGGGTCCAAAAACATTGCCCAGAGCTGGCTGCCGGTTCCGGCTGCCGGGAATGTGTAATTCAGGTACGAAGCGATTGGGGTCTGTCTGTACGAAGCCCACTCGCTGTTGATATTCTCTCACGGTCGGGCTGTGGTTCCGGATCTTCAGGATGTACTCCTGTCCATCGCGGATCATTTTGCTGACTGTCGTCAGGAACTGGCGCCAGGGGACAACTACAGGACTGTCCCACCCAGGACTGTCCCACCCAGGACTGTCCCACCCAGGACTGTTCCACCCAGGACTGTCCCACTGTCGCGGCCGTGTCC
>JALQUR010000354.1 GCA_023260695.1 Planctomycetaceae bacterium | reverse complement strand
ACTCACGATGGGGAACACGCCGATCGGGTATCGCCCCGGCTAGCGGTTCCACCAGTAACGGATCAGCAATCAGGGTGGAACCGTTGGAGACAACAGACGGCGATGACCTCCTTTTCCTGGCGGGTCATCGCCGTGTCTGTTTTTGCACTTCAGAGGACTCTGAATCAGATTTCTGTCGCTGCAGATCTGAATGCAGCTGACGACTCGGAGAATGGGCCGATTCTGAGATAAAAATGCCCACCGCTTTCTACACGTCTGCGGTTGACGTGTTGCCTCGGCCAATTCGGGGAATCGCGAGCGAAAAGCAAGTGCCTCGGGTTTCAGTGAGCACCGATTGAGACACAATAGGCAGAGGAATCTCACGTTTCTCTGTTCAGTGTTTCTCGGAGCCTCAGGATGTCTTCTCTGTCCTGCTCACCGGCAGTGCCACCCGAATCAGCAGCCGCCTGCAGCGCGGTTGTCACACAGGTCAGAAAACTGGCTGAAGAAACATGGGCGGTGCGGATTCACTGCCCCGAAATTGCCGGTGCGATCCTGCCCGGCCAGTTCCTGATGATCCGCCCGGCAACCGGCAGCGATCCGCTGCTGGGCAGACCGTTTGCCCTGTTCGATACCTGTCTTTCCGAAACCGGGACTGCAGAGGAACTGGAGTTTGGTTTTGTCCGTATTGGCAAGCTCACCGGTCAGATGAGTCTCTGGCAGCCAGGCCAGAAAGTCAGTGTCTGGGGACCGCTGGGGAATGGATTTCCCGTGCCGCAGTGTCGACGTCTGATCTGCGTGGCCGGCGGTATTGGGCAAACACCATTCCTGGCCGTCGCTCGCGAAGCACTCGGACTTGCTGCTTATGGTTCACCCGCGCGAGTCTGTGACACAAGGCCTGAGGTGTCTCTGTGTTACGGTGTTCGATCTGCGGGATATCTGGCCGGGTTGCAGGAATTCGGCATGCCCGGACTGCGCGTGCGCATTGCAACGGATGACGGTACAGCTGGTCATCACGGTCTGGTTACGGATCTGCTCCTGCAGGAACTGGAAGATGCTCCGGCGGACACGCATGTATACTGCTGTGGTCCGGAGCCGATGATGCACGCCGTGGGAAAGATCTGTCTCGATCGCAGCAGGCCCTGCTGGCTGTCTCTGGAGACTCCCATGGCATGTGGATTCGGGGCCTGCTTCAGTTGTGTGACGGAGGTGCGTCAGGAAGACGGAAGCTGGGATTACCGCCGCACCTGTGTCGAAGGTCCGGTATTTCGGGCGGAACAACTGATTTCCGGCTGAGTCGAATTCCACAACTCTGCAGGCGACGGCGTTATGTCAGGTGAGATTCAGATACATGCCGTGACGATGGGGGATCCGGCTGGCATCGGGCCGGAAGTCGTCATCAGGGCCGTGGCTGACTGTGGGTTTCCGGCCGACGTACGTCCGTTACTGGTTGGTTCGCTGCCCATCCTGCAGCGCGCCAGCGAACTGACCGGCGATGATCTGAGATTTCGGCTGGTCCCTGCGCGGATGGAATCAGGATCGTCAATTCGGGAATTCGTCTGTGCAGCAGCGGAAGATGGGATGCTGGCGGTGCTTGATCCCTGCGCAGTGGAGGTGGCGGATACAGTCGTGTCTCAGGCCAGTGCAGTTGCCGGAGAGGCTGCATTTCGCTGTCTGGAAACTGCAATTGAACTGACTCGGGCTGGCACCACGGATGCAATCGTTACCGCTCCGTTGAACAAGGAAGCATTGCACCTCGCCGGTCATCATTATCCGGGACATACAGAGATTCTTGCTGAACGCTGCGGCGTGCGTCAGTTTGGAATGATGCTGCATCTGTCGGCAGACTCGCTGCGTGCCGTCCGTTCTGCACTGCTGCCACCGGGGACGAATTCGGCGACTGTCGGGGCCGGAATCAGCATCGTGCATGTCACGCTGCACACATCGATTGCCAGTGTCCCCGGACTACTCACCAGAACTGCAGTTGCGGACAGCATCCGGCTGATGCGCAGCTTCCTCGATTCGGTGGGGAATACCGCAGGGAAGATTGGTGTTTGTGCTCTGAATCCGCATGGAGGAGAGAACGGGCTGTTTGGCAACGAGGAGCAGCTTGTCATAGCTCCGGCCGTGCAGGACTGTCAGGAAGCCTGCCGTGCTGCGGGACCATTTCCGGTGGATACTCTGATTCGTCGAGCAGTGCTGGGAGAATTCGCAGGGGTGGTTGCCATGTACCACGATCAGGGGCATATCCCGATCAAACTGACTGGGTTTGATGCAGCCATCAATATCACTCTGGGACTGCCTTTAATTCGCACCAGCCCGACACATGGTACAGCATTTGATCGTGCGTGGCGGAGGGGGGCTGGTGCTGACCATCGCGGTATGCTGGAGGCGATTCGGATGGCAGCGGAACTGGTCAGGGGAAAACGCGACGGCTGAAACTCTGCCGGCATGTGCTCAGCGAATACCGTACTTTCTGCAGCGACTGTAGAACGTGCTGCGGGGCAGATTCATGCTGCGTGCCGCAACAGCCTTGTTGCCATCGGCGGCCCGCAATGCGGCACGCAATTCCTGCTCTTCTGCAACGGAGGCTGCTTTTCTGTCCGGCTGTGGTTCAGCGTGGCTGCGTATCTGGGCGGATTGTCTGCGCGCCACACTGCGCACTGCAGCGGTTCCCGAACCAGCGGCCCGCTGCACCGGCATGACTCTGACCTCAGGGCGAATCCGAATTGCTGCGGGAAGATCTTCCGGAGTGATCATGTCGCTGTCTGCCAGCACTACGGCACGCTCGATTACGTTTTCCAGTTCCCGAATATTCCCGGGCCAGGAGTATGATTCAAGCGCTTCCATTGCTGCCGGGGCAATCTGGCGAATCTGCTTTTTCATCTGTCGTGCCGATCGACTCAGAAAAAAGAACACAAGCTCTGCCAGATCACCATGTCGCTCCCGAAGCGACGGCAGCATCAGCGAGACAACGTTGAGGCGATAGAACAGGTCTTCACGAAACTTCCCGCTTGCGATCAGTTCTTCAAGATTGCGGTTGGTGGCGGCAATCAGACGTACATCAACCTCAACCGTGCGGTCGCTCCCAACTGGTTCGAACTGACGTTCCTGCAGTACACGCAGCAGCTTGACCTGTGTTTCCGCCGAGATATCGCCGATTTCATCGAGAAACAGAGTTCCCCCGTGAGCAGCCTGGAACCGCCCCTGCTTGTCGGCATGAGCGCCCGTGAAGGCACCTTTCACGTGGCCGAACAATTCGCTTTCCAGCAGCGAGGGGGCGAGCGCTGCGCAGTTGACACAGATCAGACTCTGCTCGGCTCGATCGCTGTTGCGATGAATGACTCGGGCGAGCAGTTCCTTGCCCGTGCCACTCTCTCCACGAATCAGTACATTGGATGATGTCGCTG
>JALQUR010000276.1 GCA_023260695.1 Planctomycetaceae bacterium | reverse complement strand
GTGGCAGAATCCTCTGCACAATCGCTCGCAGCTCCTGTTCGCCGGCCTCAGTCAAATCGCTGCCGCTGAGCAGTCTGCTGCGGCTGGGACGTGGCCATTCCTCCAGAGGGCCCTCCACAGTGATGTCACCAATCCAGAGCCCGACGCCCGCATACTCTTCTGCATTGACGCTCCACCAGGGAAATCCCCCCCGCAGACGAAATGCGAAGGTATCCGAACTTTCCACTGCCCGATCGATCACCTCAATGGTCGTTTTTCGATCCGGAAGCACTTCGAAGAAACCCGCCGAATGGCCTGGGATGCGGCCTGTGACACCACCCTCAACCTGCATCACGATCGGTACGTCCGTCTGGATCGCCTGCACTTCCACAGTCAGTCGGTACGTCGCCGGGCCACGCACGGCGATGCCGTACATCGGCAGGCTCTTGGCACCGCTGAAGAGCACCACTCCGTCATCATCCACGCGGTCTGCTGTGTCTGTCGAACGCAGATCCTTCGCGTTCACCTGATAATGCACCTGCTGCGGAGCCACGTCAGGACCAAAGACTTCATCTAGTACAAGATCTGCGGCATCCAGATACAGCAGCATCTGCTCCGGCGATAACGAAAGTGTCGCCCCGATCGTGTCAAAGCCCTGATCCAGTCGCTCCTCGATGAGCACATTCTCAAGCTGCACTTCGATCCCGAACAGATCGTTCACAGTGTTGATGTACTCGCGTCGGTTCAGACGACGCAGAAAAATCGGTCGATGCCCGCGCTCCGCTGTGATCAGCTGCCGGGAAAGTTCGCTGAGGAATCCAGCTCGATCGGCAGGAGCAATCTCGTTGGCGATTGCTGGCGGCATCTCCCCACGAGCGATTCGATCATGCAGAAACACCCACCGCTGCCGGGCGTCACGATTACTCAGATCGCCGGAAAGTGATTCCAGACGGAAATCGCCCTCAGCCTCCTCGTCGCTGTGACACTGACTGCAGTGCTGCTGCAGAAAGGACGCAAGCGAACTGTCGCCGTGAGACAGTTCATCTGCACGTGTGGCGTAGCCAGAAACCAGACATGTCGCCAGGACACCAGCCTGCAGCATCGCTCGCAGGAAGGTCTGCCGAAAACGTGTCTGGACAGACATGATCGTTGCAGTGTCGGAGCAGTGCATGAATGCATTCGCACAATGGGAGATGCCGCCGGATAAAGCAAAACGAACATTGCTGATGCACGATTGGCTGTCCGGCGTTGATCGCAGGCACCGCCATCATGACAACCTGTCAGCGAAATTGCACCCTCAAAAGCGCGCGGCTGCGGGAGGACAGTGTCGAGGCCGGCAAGTACCACGTGGCATATACAAAATCGCTCGGAATCATATCGATTTTGATGCTCTCAGTTATCACTGACTATGTGATCGACCCGTATAGTTTAGGAAACCAAAAAATGCAAGCAAAGTTTAACACAACGTGTAAAAAGTGCTGGAAACCTATAGCACAGGGTACGGAAATCCAAAAGAACAGTGATGGTGTGTGGGTTCACGAAGAATGTTTGTTGACCCCAAC
>JALQUR010000260.1 GCA_023260695.1 Planctomycetaceae bacterium | reverse complement strand
GGTGATGAGGAATTCAGAAAGGTCCGGTGGGTATTTCACCTCCGCCCCGAAGTCTCGCAGCATATTCAGTGTCATCCGGATGTACGGTCTGGAAACAAGTTCGTCGTCGACTTCGATGCGAACCGGCTGCCTGCATCCGGGCGCGGCCATCAGAACAGCACTCAGAAACTGACTGCTGATGTTGCCGTTGATCCGGGTCGTGCCCCCGTTGAGTCCGCAGCCATTGACCACCACAGGAGGACAGTCGGTGTCCGGATGATCCAGCTGGAGGTCAGCCCCCAGCTGCTGCAGTGCGCGGACAAGGTCACCCAGTGGCCGCTGACGCATGCGCTCAATTCCATCCAGTCGATAACGACCATCGCCGAGCGTGCACAGGGCGGTCAGGAAACGGATGCTTGTTCCGCTGTTTTCGAGCCAGAGCTCTGCGTCGGTGGCCGGCAGCGAACCGCCACCTCCGGTTACCTCACAGGTGCAATTCAGAAGGTCCTGGTCAATCGTCAGTCCGAGTCGTCGGAGGCTTTCAATCATGACCCGCGTGTCCTGGCTGTCGAGCACGCCACGCAGCGTCGATCTGCCGGCCGCCAGAGCTGCCAGAATCAGAGCACGGTTGGTGATGCTTTTTGAGCCGGGTGGCCTGATGCGTCCGCACAGCCGATGGGTCACCGGTGTGATTTCGATGCGACCAGTCATACTTCTTTCTGCATCTGGCGGGAAAAACGGGGTTGCCGTGTGGCAGAAAAAAAGCCCGTCAGGTTCACAGGGAACATGCCGGGCTCAGATTCATCAACTGAGAAGCAGTGCCGATTCACACTTCTTTGGAATTAATCCAGCTCATCATCCGACGCAGCTGTCGACCGACCTGCTCAATCTGGTGAGTTCGCTCACGACGACGAGTGGCGAGGAATCCAGGCTGACCGGCTTTGTTTTCAAGCAGCCAGTTGCGAGCAAATGTGCCGTTCTGGATTTCAGTCAGCACGCGTCGCATCTCTGCCTTCGTTTCGTCAGTCACGATCCGTGGACCGGTACTGTAGTCACCGTACTCTGCGGTATTGGAAACGCTGTACCGCATGTAGTTCAGACCGCCCTGGTAGAACAGGTCGACGATCAGCTTGAGCTCATGCATGCACTCGAAGTACGCCATTTCCGGCTGGTAGCCCGCTTCGACAAGGACCTCGAATCCTGCCTTGACGAGTTCGCTGACGCCACCGCACAGGACAACCTGCTCACCGAACAGGTCGGTCTCAGTTTCTTCTGCAAAGCTGGTTTCGATCACACCGCCGCGAGTTCCGCCAATTCCCTTGGCATACGCGAGTGCGAGATTGCGTGAAGTTTCGGAAGCGGAGTCGCTGAGGGCGATCAGGCTGGGAACGCCACCGCCCTTTTCGTATTCGCTGCGAACCAGGTGTCCTGGACCCTTGGGAGCCACAAGGGCACAGTCCACACCTTGCGGCGGCTGGACCTGACCAAAGTGGATATTGAACCCGTGTGAGCACATCAGCAGGTTACCCGGCTTCAGATGCGGGCGAATGTCATTCCGATAGACATCTCCCTGAACTTCGTCAGGCAGCAGGATGTTGATCAGATCGCCTTTTTCTGCTGCTTCGGCTGCTGAAACAGGCTGGAATCCATGACTGATTGCCAGGTCGTAGTTTGCACCCCCAGGACGCTGTCCAACAAGCACTTCGCAGCCGCTGTCGCGCAGGTTCTGAGCCTGTGCGTGACCCTGGCTGCCGTAACCAATGATGGAGATTGTCTTGCCTTTGAGGTGGCTGAGATCAGCATCGTCGTCGTAGTAGACCTTGACTGCCATTCGAGGAGTCCTGTTGCACTGTGTAAGAAAAAGGAGAAAGCAATCGGGTAATGGGATTTGCCCGAAGAGCGGAAGAACTGCAGTGTGGAATCAGCCCTGGACGGCCCGATACCGGTCCTGCGTTCTGCGGAATTTCGCATCTGGCCTGCCCAGCAGCCTGAAAAAACAGGTCCGGAACCGACTGATCGCGGGATGAAAGATTAAGAAAACACTGTGCGAAAACAAGGCCTTGACCGATTTCGTCCACTGTTCGTCCAGATTTGGGGATTGCGACTGGAAAAATCGCCGTGTTCGGTAGTGTCTCGCCGGTCTCGTTCGTGGCCTGCCCCGAGAAACCGGAACCCTGATGCCTCCCGTTGTGCTGCTCCCTGTCTGGTGTGCGGCTTCCTGTATGGTGTCAGGGGGCTTGTCTGACGGTTCAGGTTCGGATACCGTCACTCGACTGTTCTGATACCTTCCGGCGGCCTGCAACACGGAAGAAGATGATCAACATGTGCCTTGAAGGGTTGAGGAGTCCGGGGTGTACACGATTTCCGCCTGTCGGCGTATTATCTCAGCGGTCGTTGGATGTTGCGGAGTTCTGGCGAGTGCTGCTGCTGCGCAGGATCCCGAGACTGCATCGGGTCGAGTCTTCGGGACCATCTGGCATGCCAACGTACAAATGCAGGATGGGTTTTCCTACCTGAATCAGGTGCGGGAAGAACTGGGAATCCAGCAACCAGGGCTGATGATGTTCAGTGGTGGGGGCCTGCCTGGGCTGTCTCGGGTTCGCGGCATGAATCGAATCGGAATTGCATCCGGATCTGGCGGGACAGGTGTCATTCGAGGCGGACCCGCTGCACAGCTGCAGGCAGACCAGGCCGCCCCGGAAATTCGCGGCACGCTGCTGTTTCTGCAGCTGCAGCCTGAAGTGAGTCTGAATCAGACGATTTCATTTGAGTCCTGTGATTCACTGGAGGAATTTGAATCACGTGTCAGGCAGCAGGTGCAGCAGTTCGGGCCGGCGGCTGAACTGATCGGCGGCGAGGAACGCTACGAGGTGAAGCTGAATTTCGGCAAGCTGATGTCCAGTCCGCCTGTTCCACCTCCAGGTGCCTCCGACGACGATGGCGAGCAGCCGAAACAGGTGGTGCGAATGTCGATTGTGATGTCCGCGACTGCTGGTGGTCCAGGGCCGGCTGCCGGAGCAGCCCCTCAGATGCCGCAATCCATCTCGACATGGTATCGCTATCAGGACGGCATGCTGTTCAGCAGTCAGACAGCTGCATTGCATACGGCCGAACTGCCTGCACTGGAGTCGCTGCGCCCGGACGAGGACGATGCTGCGGAAGATATTGCGGCCGAGCTGGACTTCACCAGGATTCCTGTCGACTTCAAGCAGACTTTCTGGTCGGAGCTGGAACGACAGGCTTCCGTCTTCCTGCAGCAATGGGACAATGAGGCACCTGAGGAGTACTCGCTGCGGCGAGTGATTGCTCAGGGACGTCTGGAATTGCTGCGGCGGGTGATGTTTGATCTGGAACGTGTCCGATTCCGTCTGAGTTTTGCGAAAGGAGCGGAAACGCCGATTGTGAGTCAGCTGCGACTGACAGCGCGAAAAAACAGTATCCTGGCCGGTTTCCTGCAGAGTGTCAGTAATCGAGGAACTCAGCTGACAGCATTGCAGGACGAAGAGTCTCCGCTGGTGATTTCCAGTTCGCTGGCCATTCCTGACTCCCTGAAACCTTTTCTGGGGGCATTTGTCGCGTCATTGACAGCTCGAGCCAGTGAGTTTGCAGAGGAGGTGCCTGCTGCGGAGGTTCTGGTGAGTGAACTTGCCCGATCACTGCAGGATTCTGTCGATGCAGGCTTTGTTGATGCAGCCATATGCCTGCGTGGCTCGGTGGAGTCCGGGCTGATTCCCTGCGGGGGAATTCGGCTCGAGTCTGCAGAAGCATTTGTCAGTTCCATGGAACTGCTGCTCCAGGTTCTGGACTCAGAACGCAGCCTGTTGATTTCCCGAACCGGGCTGGAAAATGACATTGTCAGTCTGCGTACTTCGCCTGTTGGAATTCCTGCGGCGGCTGAACCGATTCCTCTGCAGCTGAATCTGACAGGTCGCGGGAACTGGTTATGGTTCACAGTTGGTGAACAGGCCGCCGTGGATATGCTGGAAAGTCTGATTAGTGAGAGCGAAGCATCGCTGGATGTCACCGGACGAGGAACCCCCCTGCTCGTGAGGATGAGATTTGATCGCTGGCTGGGGGAATCTGAGGATCCGCTGAGTAAAGTTCCGGCGGCCCTGATCAAGGCCGTCGAGGAAATCATACAACAACGCTCCCAGCCGAAGATGATGGTCAGCATCAACGGGCAGAACGTGGAGCTGCAGACTTCCTCCGGAGATAATGAACCTGCAAGTCTGGCTGAGAAATCGCTGCTGGCAGGACAGTCAGATCTGGAATTCCGAGTCCGGAGTTCCAGTCAGGAACTGATTCTTGATCTGACTGCAGGAGTGGGACTCCCGCGACTTGCTGCGGGGAAATACCTGCAGTCACAAAGTCGCATGTTCCAGAATTTCAGCTTTCAGGGCAGTGGTCTGAAACTTCCGGAAAACGGTGGAGTCAGTGGACCGATTCAGATTCGGATCGGCGGTCAGGAACAGCAGAACTGAGCTTTTCAGCAGACCGATTCCTGCTGATGATCAGCAGGCAATTTTCTGCTCAAGGTGAATCCGGTTGTAGCGGTGCCCGGTGGCGTCGTACAGCAGCACCTCATTGACTGATTCCGCCCACAGTGCTGAGAGTCTCACGGAGCGAGGTCCGTGCAGTACAAACTGAATGCCACAGCGACGACCATTCTGCTGGATTTCGAGTTCAGTCATTGGAAACTGATATTCCAGCAGGTTTTCCTTGCGGCAGAGTGTGACATGAACGAAGTGACGCAGATGATCCAGAGTCTTCAGATCTGCCGGGGAATCGGGGAGCGTTGAAGAATCTTCTGGCTGAGTCATTCAGGCAGGTCCTTGAGTTGCGGTTGTTCGCATTCCGGATGAATTCCGAACACCGCTGGCTCAGGATTCATCGCGCTTCTGTTGCTGATTGCTCAGGGAGTATCGGACAGCAACTTCTGCATCCTCACCGATTTCCCCCTCCGGTCGGCATGGGAAACGGGAGTTGGTTTCGTCAGATCCGGATGTTCGGACTGATCCAGTGAGGACAGGTCGGGTCATTCAGATTACGGCAGACTTTGAAGATCAGGAGGGCTATTCCGCCATAAACGAGCGGATCTGGGCAAACACTGCGGGGAGGAACAGCACCCCGGAGTAGTGATTGGCAGACATTACGATGTGGTGTTCCGCCGGCAGCCTGGCTGCCGCGGCGAATGCCGCAGAACTCGCAGGCGGCACAACCGTATCGTAGCGAGCGCTGTACAGCCATGTGTTCTGTGCATCAACACGGTGGGCCAGTCGCAGTGGTTCAATCTGCCGTGCTATCTGACGAATCTGCTCAGTTGAGATGCCGGCGTCCTGAAGCTTCTGTCGAATTTTTGCTGCGTCCTTTGCTCCCTCGAGCACAACTTCAGCAATATTCCCGCCTGCCAGCAGCACAAAACTTTTGTAATAACCACGATCCAGTCCGGAGACAGTGGCAGCCACGAATCCGCCCAGACTGGTTCCCTGCAGAGCGATCCGGCTGTGATCCACAAATGGCAGTGACGCCACAGCATCCCGCGCTCGGCGAACATCGGCGATTCCCTGCCGCAGTCCGGTGAGCAGAAACTCCGGTTTGTCTGACAGCTCTGTGCGGCGAGTACCATACCCGGGGAGATGTATCATGAATGTGTGAAACCCCATCGCATTGAGGCCACGGGCGAAGATTCGGCCGACCGACATCGATCGTCCGGATTCATGAATCACAACAAATGCCGGAGCTTCGATCACATCACCGGTCTCGTTTCTGGCGGCATACCATTCGAGGCAGACTACGTCATTACGGGCGTCACCGATCGGACGGGGCGAAGGGAAAAAGAGATGCAGGTCTCCGTTGTCACCAGAAACCGAAGCTGCGCTGACCTGAAAGCTGCTGCGTGTCCAGCGGAGATCCTTCAGGCAGTCTGCCGCGTCAGCCACAGGGTCGATGTCTTCACTCAACGTGTCGCTTGCGGTCCAGATCGTGTCTGCAGGTGGAAGTTCCTGTGCACAACTGTCTCTCTGCAAGGCGATGACAACCAGAAACAGAGGCAGCATCCGATGATGCAGTGTTCGGCAGCTGAGGAGTTCCATGATCCGATTCTGCATGGTTCATGCCTGTCTATTCGGGAGTCTGTTTCGGGTTGTTGTGCTCCTGGACAGAAGACACTCGGCCGGCAGGATCAGGCTGGTTGGCGTCTGAACCTGCAGCCCGAAATCGCCCTTCAGTACCTGCCAGGAGTCGGCTGATATTACTGCGGTGTTTCCAGATAATCATTGCGGGAATGAGGAGAGCAAACACGGTTGTCGGCATTTCGGATGTCTGCAGGCCTGCTGCACCAGTGAGAGCGAAGTAGCCGGCGGCAAACGCCACGGATGCGACAATGGAGGACAGTGATACGATCCGGCTGAAGGCGAAGCTGAGAGCAAACGCTCCCGTGGCAATCAGTGACGGGAGCGGCGTCAGAACAACGACTACACCAAGTGCCGTCGCAACACCTTTGCCCCCACGCAGACTCAGCCAGACTGGATACATGTGGCCCAGAATCGCAGCGATGCCACTGACGACCGGGAGCAGTGTTGCGGGGGCATCAGGACCTGTTTGCGCAGCTGCCACTGGAGCGATGCGGACTGCCAGGACCCCTTTCAGTGCATCCAGCAGCAGCACCGCCACGCCCCACTTCCAGCCCAGCGTTCGGGCAACATTCGTGGCTCCCGTATTCCCACTTCCGTGGCGGCGGATGTCATCCTTCAGCACGAGTCTTCCGGTGAGATAGCCAAACGGAATACCCCCGGTTGCAAATGCAATTGCAGCGGCCAGAAGGCTTGCTGAGATCATGTCTGTGGATTCCGACGTGAAGCGACTGATGAACGGAAAATCCGGGGAGCCGAGAGTTCTGCGGCTGCACGAGGTGAGTCTCTGCCAGGCAGAAGCGACTGCCTCGGAGTGACAGGAAAGACCTTCGCTGTCCGCCGGGTAATGGCGGCGATTACCAGGTCAGATGCACCCGCACAGCCGTCGATCGTTCGCCGTCTGCCAGCTGCACCAGCAGTTCGTCGGAGTTATTGATGCGTCGAATCGATGCCAGTCCCGATTCAACGCGGATATTCACTCCGTTCCAGAGGAAACCAGTATCCGTTTCGCGAATTTCCCCCGCAGCAATCCGCAGCCAGACTGATTTCAGCGGCCGATCACTACTTACTGTAATCGTGCGTGTCAGCCCGAAGTCCGGTTCATGCTGCAGGGGTACGATCGTCTCGCTGATGACGGCGTCCTGCCAGCGATACCGAAATGCCGGGACTCCGGCCGGACTGAGTCTGTAGCCGAGGAAATCGAAGCCTTCCTCGCGAGGAGTGCCGCCAGGCCAGGCCTGATCCAGCGATGCCAGTGTGGCCAGCGGAGGGCCGGCAGGAAGAGTCATCACGTGGTCGCCCATGGGCGACTGTCGACCCGGGCCACGATTCACCCAGTGCTTTGAAGCATCAATAAATGCCCCATGCCAGATCAGTCGTGGTGTCATGTGCTCCGCGTCCCAGGCGTAGTGCACCAGTTCCGGGAAACCCACAGCGATTCCGCGTGGTGACAGGCCCTCCAGGAAGTTGCGATAAATGAGAGGGCGGTCAGTTGGAATCAGTTCGATTGTCTGGCGTTCCAGACCAGCGGGCATCTTGGCGCTGGTACCGTCCGCAAGATATTTCCAGATGGCCTCTATCTGAGCTTCGGAATCCCCGTTCAGGATGTCCTTAAAAATGGCTTTGCCCCCCGGCCATGCAGCGGGCATGCGTGTTCCCGGACGATATTTCTGTGGGTCGATCAGATACTGGTGGAACCACTCGCGTCGCAGACGTCGTGTCATGGTTGTCATATCCATCGACTGCAGCCCGGTGGCGGCATAGGAGCCGAAGCGATGGCATTTGATACAGGAAAGAGCCTTGTCTCCCACCAGCGTTCGGGCGTCGGCAACCACTCGGTGGTCTGCTTCAGCAAACTGGATTTCCGCGATGGTCTGGTCTGTTCTGTCGGCTGCTGCCAGCAGCGGCGCGAGTCGATCTGCGAGAGCATCACCGAATCGCGGCATGCGTGTATTCACATACGGACGATCATTGGCACCTTCCCGGAAGATGGTCTTCAGCCAGTTGTCATTCAGTTTGTTACCGGCGCCATCGAGGGCCGGGGGCAGTCTGCCTTCGTCTCCCATTTCCGGAATTGTTCCCGTGAAGAGATGATTGACGGCCTCATTGTTGCCACCCAGACCACCGCGAGCATGGCAGGCATAGCAGTTGAGCGCGAGCATCGTCTGCTGCAGTTCACTGGCTTGCTGCTGTGGATTTCGAGCGTCAATGATCGCCGCAGCGATATCCGCACGCTGCTCCGCACTAAGCTGAAACGCTGGCAGAGCGGCGGGAACGGTTTCGGACAGACAGCCTTTGCTGAGATTGAGTTCAGCAAACTGCGGGGCCTGCACTGTTGACCGGATCTGCTCATCACCCGCTCCATATGCGTGGCAGGATGCGCAACCACTGCTGCTGAACAACTGCCCTCCCAGTGCAATCATGTCGGGAGTAATCAGAGGTGCCGTGTCAGGAACTGCTGCCGGCGGCGGATCGCGAGTCAGCGTGACGGATCCGGCGAGCGGCTGTCGGGGCAGATCCGGTCCTTCAATCTGAACGCCAAGGACTTCATCTCCGCCCTGCTCAAAGTACTCCACAACTATCGCATGGCTGCCGGCACTCAGTGTAATCCGGCCGCTTTGGTCCGTGGCCGGATGGATGCCGTCGTTGTCGGCAACAACCTGCTCATTCACAAGGATTCGGGAGCCGTCATCAGAGCGAATATGAAAGGTATATTCACCGGCTTTACGAATCTGTACATATCCAGTGAACCGCAGGGCAAAGTTATCGCGTCGCGGTGCAGCGCCCGGAGAGAAGTCCGTTGTGGTGCCGCTGGACTTCGCCGTCAGTGTGGAGAAATCCGGAAGCTCATTCCAGCTGCCTTCGAAATACTCGAACTCAATATTGGCTTCGACTTCGACATCCTGCAGCAGAAAGCTGGCAATGTCTGCTGCTTCCTGGGACTGCAGGTTGAGTGCAGGCATCCGTCCGGAGGGACGTACGAGATGTGGCTGCTGCAGGAATGCCGTCAGTGAGTTCAGATTGTATTTTTCTGCGGGGTTGCCAAGTGGCATCACATAATCGGGGCGTGCTGGCAGATTGTTGTCCGCCGTGGCGGCTGCGTCATGTTCGTCCTCGCTGTCTTCCGCTGCCGGATCAGCAGCTGTGAGTCCACGACGAATTGCTGCAATCGCAGCATCAGATCGCTGATCACCATGGCAGGCGGCACAACCGACCGTATGGAACAGAGCTTCTCCGCGTCGAACCGCATCAATTGCGACAGCCTGTGCCCGCCATTGTCCGGATTGTGTCAGGAACGCGGTCAGGGCATTGATCTTCGCATCGTCATCGGCAATTGCCGCGAGCAGCGGCATTGCTGTTCCGGGCTTCTGTTTCTGCGGTGATCGGATGAAGCTGCGGATATGATCGGGGTTGATTCGTTCTGCCGTCTGTGTGAGCACGGGAGCCTGCCGAGAAGCTGCAGCAATGCCCGGCAGGCTGCCATGGCAGGACTGACAGTTGAGTTCTGAAATCAGCAGCTGTCCGCCCGCGACGTCGCTGAGCTGTTCTGACTGAAAGCGTTGCCATGATGGCACCAGTACGTGCCGAGGATTGTCTTGTTCCTGAGCGCTGGCGGATCCTGAAATTCCGGAAAACAGCAGACCGGAAGCGAGCAGAATGACGCAGCAGCGTGTGGAAATCATGAGAGTTCTCTGGAAAAAACTGACAAGTCGGCGATGATTGAGCCAGCAGGCATTCACTGATGCACCGCGACAGGAATCGGCGGAATCACACAAGCGAATGATGATCTGGGATGCTGTTGAACGCAACCGAGGGCACCGCGACCACCGCCCGGGTCTGCTGGAAGTCAGGTTGTCCTGCCCCGGATTCTCAGGGAACCCGGCTGCAATGCAGCATTTTCGGCCATGTATGGATCCGAAATACACACACAACCAGTCCGCTGCAACAGCAGGCTCGCTCTGCATTCTGAGCAACCGGAGAGGAAAACGATGGACATTTCGGCATTTGAGAGATTACTGCAGGATTCACTTGATGACCTGCGGATGTCTCGCAGCGAACGGGGTGACCTGCGGGCCTGGCTCAAGGACCAGAATTGTTCCGGACATATCCTTGCACAACTGCGCAACACGGCATTTCGCATTGTCAGGGAGCATGCTCACTCCGAAGATCCGCAGCAACTTTTCAGCTGGCTGGAAAGTGTCATGCGCACGCTGTATCCGGTCGATGCTGTGGAGGCTGTTCAGACAGAGGTCTGGTTCAGTCCGGATCAGGATTGTGTGGGCCGCATCTGCAGGCTGATTCAGCAGACGCGACAGAGCATTGATGTCTGTGTATTCACTGTCACTGACAACCGGCTTTCTGATTCGTTGCTGGATGCTCATCGTCGCGGTGTCTCTGTTCGTCTGATCACGGACGACGAGAAATCGTCAGATTCCGGTTCTGACGTGGAGCGGCTGGATCACGCCGGTATTGCAGTGCGGATGGATCTAAGTGAGTGGCACATGCACCATAAGTTTGCGGTGTTTGATGGCAGCATACTGCTGAACGGAAGCTACAACTGGACGCGTGGAGCGGCGGAGCACAACGCAGAGAACTTTCTGATCACGGATCAGGCTCCGCTCGTGCATCGCTATCAGCAGTACTTCGCGGAGTTGTGGCTGAAGCTACAGCCCTGATACCGGGGATGGCTGAGGAGTCCGGATGACCGCAGCTGAGGGGGACTGATCAGACTGTTCGGGACAGGCAGGATGCAACGATTTGGCGAAATCTGTGACCTGGTCTGCTTCTGTGTACGGATTTTCGGGGCGGTTTCTGAAAATCTTCGGTCCCCGGGGAGCGCGTCGGGTCGCTGAGAGATAGGAATCACCAGTGACAGCGTTACGATCAGTAATGTCGATGAATTTTGCTGAATCGGCTGTTCCTGCCGAATCCGGCAATGTTGACGATTCCGGCATTGTCTGGGCTGGAAGGTGTGTCTGAGGTCTCAGTGTGAGTACAACAAGGAGAGTGATTGTGGCTGATGCATCAGAATCAGCAGATCAGAGCCTGGAAGACGAATCGGTCGGTGCAGCGACTGCTGCATCTGTAGCGGAGGCGGCGCAGTCTGCAGGGGCACAGGATGTGCATGCAGCTGTGGGATCAGGTGCACCGTTGGCGAAACCGGCAGCAGACTCTGAAGACCTCGGACTGCGGGCACAGTTGCCGATTCTGGTTCTGCTGGCAGCACATCTTCCGATGGCACTGATGCATTACCGGGATGCGTGGAGTCTTGAACACTATCAGTTCTTTCCATTTGCGCTGGGCAGCTTTGGCTGGCTGATCTGGACTCGTCGAGATGCTTCCCGCGACAACTGGTCAGTTCCGGTACTTGCACTTTTTGTGCTGGATCTGCTGCTGCTTTTCACCGCAGTGGTGAAGCTCAGTCCGTGGCTGGCCGTGGCGGCACTGGTATGCGGACTGACCGGTATCAGTCTGGCTGTACGCGAACGCTCTTACACTTATTCCATGTTTGCTCTGAGCTTTCTTCCGCTGCTTACTCTGAAAATCCCGCTCAATTATGACCAGCTGCTGATTAACTGGCTGCAGCTGAAGACAACGGCGCTGGCCAGTGCGATCGGGCACAGAATCGGTCTGGAGCATTACAGCGAGGCAAATATTCTGGCAGTGCCGGGCAAGCGATTCCTCGTCGCTGAAGCGTGCAGCGGTGTTAATTCGCTGTTTACGATCATGTTTATCGCCGCGTTTGTTGTGGGCGTCAAACGACGCTCGGCGATCCACGGACTGCTGCTGATTGCTGCCGGGTTTGTCGTGGCCGCATTAATGAATACACTCAGAGTATTGTCGGTGATTGTGGCATGGGACGTCGCAAAAGTTGACATCGCTGAAGGCTGGATCCATGACGTCCTTGGATATTTCGTGCTGATACTGGCTGCAGGATTCCTGATGAGTGCTGATGCTTTCCTCGACTGGGTGACAGATCGGATCCCGGATGTGAAACGACCGGGGGCGATGTCGATTTATCGCAATCCGCTGATTCGATTCTGGAATCGAACACTGGCGACCGCGACGACGCACGCGGATGCCGGTTCCCGTGCTGGCGCGCCGATGCCAGGTCGATTCGGTCTGGCACTGGGGACGCTCGCAGTGCTTGCTGCTGCAGGGCAGGTGCTTGTCATCGTGCAGGGCAATCTGAGGTGATCCGACAGGCTCAAATCTCGCTGCATGATCATTCCATGGGCAGCGGTGGACAGTCAGCGGGGCGAAAGGGCGAACGGTTATGAGTGTACGCAAGAGCAAGGATGAAGCAGGATCGCACCGGGTGGAGCCGGGATTGCTGAAGACCGTGCGTCCAGCGATGTTTGTTCAGTTCCTGTATGGAATGATTGAGTGCTGGGTGTTTTCCCGGCAGAACATGCGGCTGGTGCTGGCAATTCCATTTCTGCTGCTCGCAGGTGCCGGCGCGTTTGGTGCATTCTGGGTGAACTACTCCGACAACTTCTCCCTGCTCTCACGTTACGAAAATCGGTACAACGAAGCTGCGCGCGCCGGCGACCGCGATCTTCAGGAAACCTGTCTCAGAGCACTCGCCGGGCTGGATCCGGGGAATTTCACATATCAGTTTCGTGTTGGACTGTTTCTGATTGATGCTGGAAAGACCGAAGAGGGTTATCGACTCATCGATTCAATTGCCAATGCCGGTGAACTTGGTTTTGCTGAAGCACGTATGTGGCTGGTAAAACAGGCCATCTCAGCCGAACCGATTCAGCGGCTGCCGGGTGCTGAACTCGAACGCCAACTTCTGAAAGTTCTGGAAGCGACCCCTGACGACGTCGATGCACGCAGACTGCTGGGGGAATACTATCTCAGGCAGAATGAGTATTCGCTTGCGGAGAAGCACCTTGGGCTCGCTGCACTGAAGGTTCCGGAACTGAATCTTCTGCTGGCTCAGCTGAAGAAGCTGCAAAGTCGACCGGGTGAGGATACAAAGGATATTGCAGATCGTGCGGTCAGGGAGTTAAGCAGAAAGCTGGAAGATGATCGTTCGAATGTGATGAATCGGATTTATCTGCATCAGGCGTGGATGCTGGCAGATGATCGCGGTAATGCGGAAGAAATCCTGCGGTCCGGACTTGCCACCGCTGGCGATGAGAATCCACTTTCGGAAACAGACAGAAGAAAACTGGAAGTGGCTCTGGCGGCGTTTCTGGTCGAGGATTCGCTGAAGCTGCTGCAGGCCAGTCAGATGAACGTCGATCGAGTGGGAGGCAGAATTGCTGAGGCAATTCGTCTGGACGCATCTCAGCGCGGAATCGTTGCTGTTGCAGGGTTACTACAGGGCCGCGGCCTCAGACTGAAACCGGAGATTCTGCAACCCTGCGTTGACTTCTGGCAGACACAGGTCGACTCCGGTGAGCCGAAAGTTGAATCAACTGCACTTGCCGACGCTGAAATTGTCCTGTGCCAGTTACTGCTGCTCACTGATCGGAAGGACGAGGCTGCTGAGGTGATGCGCGGCATCGCTGAGCAGGACCCGAGGCGTCGGCTGTCATTGACGCGGCTGCTGCTTGAAGCGGGAAATACAGCTGAGGGCGAGGCAATTCTCACCGAAATCATCGCGGAAAACTATGCCCTCCTCGATGCGGATGCCGGGAACGATGACGCATTGTTTGAGCTCTGCAACGCACTCCTGCAGATGAAACGACCGCTGGAAATTCGTTCTTTGCTGCAGGAACGAGTAGCAGCCATTCCGGAACAGCCGACAGATCGGGAACAGAGGATGCAGCGGTTTTACAGTCAGTCATGTCTGATGGAGTTTGACCAGCTGACCGGATACTCCGAACTTGCATTCAGTCGCATCCGCGATCGGGCGGAGCTTGAGTTCGGTCCGGCGTCGGCAGATGAGCTGATTCCGCTGCTTGAAGGTGCGGTAGTCGGCAAGAGTTTACCCCTTGGGGCGATTATCCGCCTGTCTCACCTGAGTCTTTCGCGGCATCCTGCCGCTGCAGCTGCGGAGAATGTGATCCGTGATCTGCGGCTTGCCGGTGGTGATGGACTGAATGCCCTCCTGACGCTCGGGACCCACGCCCTCGTGCTGCAGGAATATGACCTCGCAAAAATCTGGCTGGAACAGGCGAACACAATTTCGCGAGGCAATGTTTCAATGATTCTGAACAACCTGGCGATGTGTCTGGTCCGATCGGAATCGCCAGACCTTGAGAAGGCTCTGGAACTGGTCGGAAGCGGACTGAGCAGAACACCTGAAAACGGTGATCTGCTGGCAACGCGCGGTGAAATCTTCGTCAGGCAGGAGAACTGGGACGATGCACTCCGGGATCTTGTTCTGGCGGTGCAGAAACGCGGCGACAATCCGGAGGTCCACCGACTGCTGCAGCAGACGTACCTTGCTCTGCGGGATGATCAGATGTCCCGGACGCATGGTCAGATTGCAGAGAAGCTCGAGTTTGAACAGTCGCAGCAGCGGTAGCCACTCAGATGGCCCAAGAACGCTGCTCGCTTGTGCGATGTCTCCGAATCAGCGAGTATTTTCAGGAAGGTTCAGGCATTGGCTGCAGGGCAGCTGATGCATCCTGAGGGACTCAGGGGTTTCGATGCGGAGGTCTC
>JALQUR010000609.1 GCA_023260695.1 Planctomycetaceae bacterium | reverse complement strand
GGTCTCGGCGGCGAGCGCGTGGGCGTCGGCGACCGAGAGGGCGCTCGTCCCGGGGTAGATGACCTGGGCATAGTAAAAGTGCATGTAATGCCAGAAGCCGTTATTGGACGAAACGTTTTTTTCCGGCCAGATGTGGCGACGGCAGTACTCCCGCATGCGTTGAGTGAGGTCTGTGTCGTATTCGCCGGCATTGAACATTGCGGCGAGTGCCGCAGCTGTAATCGGAGCACGGGCTCCGCCACCACGAATGCTGTACTGCACTCCGCCCTCGGATGTTGTGCATTCGGCAATGTAGGCTCTGGCACGATCGATGATTTCCTTCGAGACCGGAATCCCTGCGTTGCGACAGGCACGCAGACCCTGTACCTGAGTAATGCAGGTGGATCCTTCATCGAAGTCACGTCCTTCCCGCGCGGAGACATAACCCCAGCCCCCTCGGCTTGTCTGCGCATCGGCACAGAACTGAACCGCTCGAGTGAGTACATCTCGCAGCTGCTCGCGACGATCTTCGTCTTCTTCCTCGCCGTAGACCTGACTGAGGAAGACCATGGAGAATCCATGACCGTAGGTGTAATGGAAATCCTCTCGAAATCCGATCAGACCGTTCGGACGACTCATCGATGTCAGGTAATCCACTGCCAGACGAATCTGCCGGGAATAACGACCTGAGGTGGCAGTTGAGCCTTCTGCCAGCATGGCGGTTCCGGCAAGAGCTGTCATGGCGACGCGATACTGGCCCTGCTCTGCCTCCCAGTAGCCCTGCCGCTTCTGCAGGGAGACGAGATAGTCCAGAGACTGGCGGACGACGGAGTCGATTCGGTCTTCGTCGGCATGCAGCAGCGGCTGAGTGCACGCAGCCAGGATCAAAACCGCCTGCAACATGCAGGTCGTCGTTCGACGTGGTTGCTGAAGCCTGTTTGACTGCGACACGAGAGTACCTGCGGAAAGTGGGGAGTATCCGTTTCGCGGCTGTGCACCGGGCCGACCAGCAGGACGGACAGGAACATGCCACTGCGATCGGTTGAGACGGGCATGATCTGGACTGCAGTCTCGCTCAGATGACGAAGGGATGCAATGCCGGAGTCTGTTGTCGGAGCATTGATCTGGAATTGGCCTCGACTGATGCAGCATCACTGCTGCGGGCACGGAAGTCGCCGCTGCAGAGGATTGATCGTTCGGTGACTCGGAAAGTCGGCGGTTTCCCGGTAATACGTGCTGGATAAATCAATCGTGATCTGTCACAGTAAGCGAAGTGCGTTGCGATGGTCGCCAGTTTTAAGTCCAGCGCGATGCGTTTTTCCAGTCTTCTGTTTGCGCAGCGATGGTCAGCATGGCTGCTGCAACTGGTGTTTTTCCCACGTCGTGAACCGATGGTTGTCGTGAACCAGTGGTTCCGGAGATTTTCATGCAGCGAAAAAGACGTGGACTCAGAAGTTCAGGACGCAAGGCGCCTCCGCTCCCTGAGTTCCAGCAACCCCGGAAACGAAAACCATTCACCCTCTTCTTCGTGGAAGATGATCAGGAAGTTCGCGCGACTCTTGTCGACGAACTTGCTTCCCGCAAGATCGAGGTGCGGGATTACATGACGGCCATGGAATTCTATCGTGACTATCGCGAAAAAGTTCCGGGCGTGCTGATTCTGGACCTGCGGCTGCCGGGAATGACAGGCATTGAGCTCCAGGAAAAACTGCTGGCAGAGAAGTTTGATCTGCCGATCGTCATGATTGCCGGGCACGCCGACGTACCTATGGCTGTTCGCGCGATTCGCAACGGAGCTTTCGACTTTGTCTGCAAGCCGCTTCATGTGGAAGATCTGATCGATGCTGCTTCGCGAGCATATGCGTGGTTTTACGAGACCGATGATGAACTGCTCGCCGACGAACTGGCAGAGACGGAAGACAGCATCGTTCGTCTGACGACCAGAGAACGTCAGGTGCTCGATCTGATCGCTGATGGGTTTTCCAGTCGAGAGATCTCCACGGAACTTGAGATCAGTCCCAAAACAGTAGAAGCACATCGCGCTCGAATCAACGACAAGATGCGTGCCGATGATGTCGCACATCTGCTGCGTATGTGCTACGCGTGGAGAGAAGTTCACGAAGCAGGCTGAACCGGGCCGCAGGCTGAACCGGGCCGCAGGGCAACCGGGCCGCAGGGCATCTGGAGTGACCCCAAGGCTGTTCAGGCCGGGGCGCTCCACGAAGTCCTGCCGGCGGTTTCTCGTTTATTTGAGCAGTTCCGTGGCGACTGCGGTCACACACAACACTGCGGTGACGCACAACACTGCGGTTACGCACAACACCGTTGCGGGGCGGACTGCTCTGCCTCTATTCCCGCCCCGCGTGCGTTGTTTCTTCCTCCATTGTCTCCGCGTGGGACCGGATGGTCAGCAAAGTTACCTCGGGCGGACACCTCCAGCGCAGTGAGTGTTTTCCGCCAGCGCCTCGACTGACATGCATCCACAGCCCGTCCAGTCGGAACAGCCCTGACGCGA
>JALQUR010000109.1 GCA_023260695.1 Planctomycetaceae bacterium | reverse complement strand
GTCGGGGTATTCCCCGCACGCCACCGGAGTACTTGGCGATACCAGCCCGCGTCCGCAGATTGGCGATCGTGCAACGTGGGCGGGGGCGTATCGAGAGGCTGGGTACTACTCTGCACGTGTGAGCAAGATTTTTCACATGGGTGTTCCCGGAGGGATCGAGGACGGCGGTGATGGCGCTGATGACCCGCAGTCCTGGACGGAGCGATTCAACAGTCCGGGGCCGGAGTGGAAAGCTGCGGGGGTCGGAGAGACTCTGGAGGGCAATCCTGATGGCAAACGCCCGGTCGTTGGCGGTAATACGTTTGTGGTTGTGGAAGCCGAGGGTGACGACCTGGTTCATTCCGATGGACGTACAGCGGCAAAGGCTGTGGAGCTGCTGGAAACGCATGCTGACAAGCCATTCTTTCTGGGAGTTGGCTTCGTGCGACCGCATGTTCCGTTTGTGGCACCTGCCCAGTACTACGAACCCTTCCGGCCGTTTACAGGAATGCAGTTGCCTCCGAAGGTACCGGGAGACTGGGACGATATTCCGCAGGCTGGAATCAACTACAAGACCAGCGTGAATATGAAGATGGACATTCGCCGCCAGAAAAAGGCAGTCGCGGGGTATTATGCCTCCGTCAGATACATGGATGCTCAGGTTGGCAAAGTACTGGATGCGCTTGAGAAATCGGGCCAGGCGGACAACACGATTGTAATCTTCACAAGTGACCACGGGTATCATCTGGGAGAGCACGATTTCTGGGCCAAGGTCAGTCTGCGTGATGAGTCGGCAATGGTTCCACTCATCATTTCAGTACCGGGGAAGCAGCCGGCGGTGTGCGATTCCTTCGTGGAGCTGCTCGATCTGTTTCCGACAACGCTCAGTCTGTGCGGGATGCCGATTCCGGAACGGCTTCAGGGAAAGGACATCTCGCCGCTGCTGGACGATCCGACGGCAGCAGTGCGAACCACCGCATTCAGTGTGGCTCCTGCGCGGAAAGGTTTTTTGCTGCGAGATCAGCGCTGGGCGTTCATTCAGTACGGCGAGGATGCGAAGGGAGGCACGGAGTTGTTTGACATGCAGGCCGATCCCGGACAGTTTACGAATCTTGCCGACAGCCAGGATCAGCAGTCAGTTGTGGCGGCATTTCGCGAGCAGCTGCAGCAGAAACTCAAGGAAATCCGCACGAATGATCTGTAAGGCGGGTTGTCAGAAGGCAGTTTCGTCTGCTGGCGGTCGCAGCTGCTGGCGGAAGGACCGTTGACAGCCGGTCTGGCGAAAGCGGAGGCTGGCAGGAACCCTGATGCTGGCAGGGATCGGAGGGGGCAGAACCGTGAGCCGACTGGAACGAATGCAATTGCTGAGACTGCTGATCCTGCTGCTGTCTGCGGTGCGGGCTCAGACGGCGGCTGCGATGCAGGAGCCGGCTGCAGACAGGCTTACGGTCGTTTCTGCAGAGACTTCAGCCGGAACGGTGAAGATCACCGGGCGGGTGCTGGTCAGCGGTGACCCGGGCTGGCTGGTGGAAGATCGTGCAGGCCGCCTGACTCAGATTCCTGCTGCTGCAGTGCGTGGTGCGGAAGTGCTGGACACCGCCTGGGTCCCGCTGGAAGTCGCAGAGATGTCCGGTGTGCTGAAGGACAGTGCTGGTGCTGGTTTTGAGGTGACGGAGAGCGAGCACTTTCTGATCTGTTCCGACTGCAGTGAAGACTACAACGAGTTCTGCGGGAAGCTGCTGGACAAGGTTTTTGAGGAGTACTTTGAGCTGATGGAGGACCTGCAGGTTGCGGTGAAGCGTCCTGCGGCATTGTTGCCGGTGCTCATTTTTTCCAACGCCGGCAGGTTTCAGTCATATGCAGAAGCACTGCATCCGGAAGTCAGTTTCGCGGACACACCGGGTTTCTATACAGTCCGGGACAATCAGATTCTGCTCCAGGATTTTACTCGCGAAGCCGATCTGCGGGGGCAGGCGGCGATTCGTGGAAAGCTGGCGAAGCAGCCGCTGCAGGTGGCGACGATGGTGCATGAGACGGTGCATCAGCTGGCATTCAACAGTGGGCTGCAGGTGCGTTTTGCTGAT
>JALQUR010000091.1 GCA_023260695.1 Planctomycetaceae bacterium | reverse complement strand
GCTCAGATGACACCAGAATCAGTAAGTGGCAGAATCCAGTGCTGGCACTGCGTCCGTTGGGCTGACGGCAACGTGATGAAGGATGTATTGTCGGGATCAGATCAGAAACTGCAGCCGGCAGTTTTGATCCGGTTGATTCGCACACTGATCCGCAGTCACGGGCATCCGTCAGAAACGTGGGCTCGGTCAGATCGTAAGGACGCAATGAACAGGTAATGCAGAGGTAATGCGGCATGGGACTGAGTGATTTTTCCGGTGAACAGCAGCACGAAGCAGCAGCTGTGCCTGATCGACAACGTGGTTGTCTGATCGGACTGGCAGTGGGCGATGCGCTGGGGGCGGCGGTTGAGTTTCGTCAGCCTGGTTCCTTTGAACCGGTGACCGGGTACCGAGCTGGAGGACCGCACGGGCTGGCTCCGGGGGAATGGACGGACGATACCAGCATGGCGCTGGCACTGGCCGACAGTATCTGCTGCGCCGGCTGGGACCTCAGCGACCAGGCACAGCGTTATGTCGCGTGGTGGAAACAGGGTCAGTACTCCGTGACTGATCGCTGTTTTGATATCGGGAACGCGACAGCAGCCGCGTTGTCACGATTTGAGCAGTATGCTGACCCATTGAAGTCGGGTGATACCGCAGAATCTTCCAGTGGGAATGGTTCCATTATGCGTCTGGCGCCGGTGCCGATGCATTTCCTGTCATTGTTTCCGGGTGATGTGAATCGACTGGCAGAGCTGGCGGCGGAATCCAGCGTGACGACTCATGCCAGCCCACAGTGTCTGTCTGCCTGCCGTGTGATGGGAGTAATGCTGGCGGGGCTGATGCAGGGACTTGACCGCGATGAGGTGCTGAGCCCGACGTGGGGCCCGCTGCAGCAGCTGCGTGATGCGGCACCGCTGCATCCGGCGATTGAGACGGTGGTGTCCGGCAGCTACCGGAAGCAGCAGCCGCCACAGATTTCCGGCAGTGGCTACGTGGTCAAAAGTCTGGAGGCGGCGTTGTGGGCTTTTCAGAGCTCAGAGTCATTTGAGGAGGCGGTGCTGAAGGCCGTGAATCTTGGCGACGACGCGGATACGACAGGAGCTGTCTGCGGGCAGTTTGCTGGCGCTTACTGGGGAGAGAGCGGTATTCCGCAGGCCTGGCGATCAGGTCTGGCCCGGATGGCGATGATTGAGCGGGCGCTGGCGGTGATTGACGGGGCAGAATGATCGCCGTCAGCAGCGGCGAGCTGTGTTCAGCGACTTCTGCAGGGCAGGCCGCCGCGCTGAGTGCTGTGGTGCTGGAATGATCCAGTGATGCTGAGATGTCATTGAGCCATGGGGCTGAGGAAATTCGGCCGAATCACTCCGCCGCCGTGTTCTGATTCTTTTTCCATGACTGGAATGCTGCTTCGACCGTTGCTGCGGTGGACTGTTTGTCGCCCAGACCCAGAAATTCCATTTCTCCCGGGCCTTTGTAGTTCTGAAACCACGTCTGCACGATCTGCAGAGCACCGGGGAATTTCTGCTGCAGTTCGTCCGTCGTCTGGATATCGGCAAATGGCGTCCCTGCTCGGACCGCCAGCAGTTTGTCGTCGGCTTCACCGCTGTCCAGCATTCGCAATGACCCGATGAGCCGACAGCGGACAACCGTGCCGCGAGGCAGTGCTTCGCCAAGGACGATCACGTCGAGTGGATCGCCATCGCCGCCATCCTCTCGGGCAAGAACGGTCTGGGGAATCATGCCGTAGTTCGCCGGGTAGCTCAGGTACCTGATGCGACGAGGCAGCTAACTTGGGAGCTGCATCTCAGTTCTATATGGTAGGATATAAAGGAACAAGTCCTTACGATGCTGGTTTGTTCTATTGTCCTTATGTTCCATTGCAAATGGTTCGTGCTGTAGATCCAAACTCGTTCCAACCAAAAATTGGCTTTAAAACCAGATATGGTTTGGTAGCTAACCCTTACGTTGTTCAATCTTCTGGTTTAGCAGATCAAGAATCAATGACTGCTCAACGTAACCAATATTATAGAATGACCAAAGTTTCAAACTTGATGTAATTTAAAAATA
>JALQUR010000068.1 GCA_023260695.1 Planctomycetaceae bacterium | reverse complement strand
CTTGAAATGCTGGCGGTTGCGGAGACCTGGGAGAATGGTAAAGCCGTACGCGAGACCCTGAATGCTGACCTGCCCCTGTTTGTAGACCACTTCCGCTATTTTGCGGGCTGCATCAGGGCGGTACGGGACTGAACTGGAGCGAACGACTGCAGCCCGGTAATTCCACCACCATTCGCTTCGACTGGGAAAACACGCTCAGCGAGGATGCCTCCGATGAGGAATGGGATGAGTGGTTTGAGAAGCAACGTGTGCAGACACTTGGTATCACCAGTTACAGCAGCCTCTATTCCTTCATCTACCTTGATCGGACGGAGGTTCGCCACGAAGTGCTCATCCCACTGGCCACACTGGCAACCATTCTGCCGCTGAAACATGACGATCCGGCATTTGTTTCGGTTGCAGAACAGGACGCGATTCGACAGCAGCTGATGGAATGGCTGTCGGAGGAGAATCCTGTGCTGATCAATGGCCAGACGGTCAGCCCGGAGTTTCCTCGCATCGACTTTTATTCGCTGAATCTCTCCGACTTCGCTAACCGCCCGGAGGCTGAGCCGGTCAGCATGGCCAGTGGACGCATCGGTGTGATCATGTCCTATCCGGCGGAAGACGACTTTGTCCGGGAAGCATCAGTGTCGTGGAATAAATTCTATTCCGCAGTCACACGTATCCCCGCTGTGGTTGTGACACCTGCCGGCGAACTGCAGCGGTTTGAGTTCTCTCGGTTCAACGAGGCGGAAGACAACGTTTTCGCGTGGCAGTGTCCGGAAGAAATGCTGCCGCAGAGTCCGACTGCTGTGGCAGCAGTACTGCCGGCGGATCACCGTCTGCCGATCTCCTTGTCCGGACTGGTGCTGCTCATTCTGACGCTGCCCGCAGCCCTCATCGCTGGTCGTCGTCGCAGGCTGCTGGTTGCTGCAGGCATGCTGGCCCTCGCAGGGATCTGCTGGAGCACAGAAACGACTCTGGTCACAGTGCAGAATCCGCTCCGACCGCCGGATGAGCTTTCGGCTGAAGAGGCGGGACGTGTTCTGCAGCAACTGCATTCAGGGATGTACCTCTCGCTGAGTTTCGGCAGTGAAAGTCGAATCTACGATGCGCTTGCTGCGGGAATTGACGGCCCTCTCCTGGAAGAACTCTATCTGCAGCTGCTGGAAACACTCCGCGTGCGGGAACAGGGGGGAGCTGTTGCCCGCGTGCAGGAAGTCAGCATGGATTCACCAGCTAAGCTTGAGCGCAGTGCTGCCGCAGCGGCGGTGGCGTGGCCTGGCTTTCAGTGCGAGGCAACCTGGACTGTTGCCGGCACTGTTGAACACTGGGGACATATTCACGAACGCAGAAATCGCTTCGACGCCGTCTTCTCTGTTGAACCGCGTGACGGTCACTGGAAGATCACTGCAATGGAGATTCAGGGGCAGAAGCAGGAATCGGCTCGCACGACATTGCGAAAGTTCTGAGCCTCGACCCGGCCTGACGGCCTGATTCATTCCGCTTGCCGAAACTGCAGGGAATAAAGGTCCGCATTCAGCAGACGAATCCGCAGGCGCACGACCTGCCCCACCAGACTGCTCACACTGCTGCAGCTCCTCCACTTCACCTCTGCGCTCAGCTGATCGCCCCTGAGCGAAACGGTCTCGCTGAGTTCAAATCCTGGAACAGGAACACCGTCTTCGGTCTGCAGCTCCACCTGCAGCAGGCCCTGATCGCCCGTTGTGAAGTTCAGACACAGACGGTCGCCGGTGAAGGTGAACGGGCGAGTAATCAGGTCACCAGGTTCTTCCGCGGCATGAATTGAGACGAATCCGTCCGTGCGAATGGAGAAATAACGCA
>JALQUR010000055.1 GCA_023260695.1 Planctomycetaceae bacterium | reverse complement strand
GGGCACTCGCGTTTGCATACTCAAGATCGGTCTCTTAATTCTATTTATAGTTAAGTGTTAGGACTTTGAATCAAAAAACAATCGTGCACTGCGAAAAATTAAATTATGACCGTTTTGAAATTATTGGTCATTTTTAAAACGTTATTTTCAAATTAGTTGATTTTAGACGCATCAAACCCTCACAATCACCCACAAAGATTTTAAGGAGGACACACCATGTCACTGGATCTTCTCAACGAGTCCATGGAGGACTGGAACAGCAAAATCGCCGCGGCCGAGGAAATGATGCCGATCATTGGCCGTCTTTTCCGTGAAAAAGCGATTGAAACATCTATCTTCGGACGATTGCTGAAGCCTGATTACTTCACCGAAGCCTCCCTGACGCCGTCAGGGGGGCTTTTTTTGTTTTTCGACGACCCCATGCTTGCTGCTCACACAGCCCGGGCTGTCCGCTGTGCAGCATTTCTGCAAACCGGCAGGATTCGCCGAAACTCCATCGCTTCTGGAAAAAAAATCACCGCCCACCGGTCACTTCTGCCCGGACACGAAATGTTGATGTTGACCCATTTCGCCAAATCCGCAGAATTCCGAGGAATCTGCTCAAGCTGCGAATCTCTTCTCACGCCTCGTTCGAGGTTTTTGCAGCTCTGACTTCTCATCCCACCTGAAACTCTCCCTTCTCCTGCAGGTGTTCTCGTGAAACGCATCCTTGTCGTGCTTTTCGCCGTTCTGGCGTCCGGTATGCTGTCACGTTCCTGTTCAGCCCAGTACGGCTTTCCTCCCGCGTGGGGAATACAGGGGCCGATGGTTCAGCCAGCGGGTTACTTCACCCCACCCATGTCTGTTCCGCCGATGTTTTCCGGCGGAATGGCCTACACGCAGAGCCCACCCGGATATCTCAACACCCCCGTGATGACAGCTTCTGCATCTCCGTGGGTTACCACTGGATTTTTCCAGGACGGTGGAGTTCCTTTTCCGAGCGATGCGGACGCGGCCGGAACGGTTGTGACGCCTGCACCATCTCCTGCGATGGGTTCCGGAGATGCCTGCTGCGGAGTTCCATTGATGACGAATCCGGGAGTGACCGGAGCTTTTCCATGGACTGTTGCTCAGCCTGTATACCAGGCAGATCCGTTCCTGAATCAGCCAATGATGGGACAGCAGCCAACAAACATCCCACCGCAGGGACTATTCAGCTACGGAGCCAGCAGTCCGGGACCGCAACGATACGGATTCCAGAGTCGACTGGACTTCTCCTGGCTGGCCGCGTCCTCTCTGGCTGGTTCAGCCACTGATGAATTTGAGTCGTTTGGAATTGATTACGAACTGAAATGGACCTCGCCAACGCCCAACGGCGGAGCATTCAACTGGACGAACCAGTTTGCTTATCGAAATGTCGACGCTGGCACAGGGGCTTACGCAGTTCCCGACAGTCTGTTCCGCTTCGGGTTTGATCTGGAGCTGGTCAGTCCATCGACTGCACCGGCAGCACTGAGACTCGCGGTGACTCCGTCCATCAACACCGACTTCAGCGGTGATACGTGGGGCGACGGCTTTCAGCTCGATGCACGCGGAATCATGCTGTTTCGGATGGACGACTACTGGACTCTTGGTCTGGGTGCGATGTACTGGGATCGGCTGAACGATCGTGTCCTTCCCTATGCCGGTCTGATCTATCGCAGTGACTACTGGGAATGGCAGCTGATGTACCCTGAGTCTCGTGTCAGTCTGTTCCTCGGCAATGAGATGTACTTCGCCAAATGGTTTTATGTCCGCGCAGAGTACCATGTTGAAGCTTACGGGATTGAACGCCTGAATGGAGGCGTCCCTGAACAGACGCAAGTTGAGTTTTCCGACTATCGAATCCTCGGCGGTTTCCGGATGGAGTCTTCGTACTTCACCTGGTTCCTTGAGGGCGGTGTGGCGCTGGACCGCAAGATCGAGTTTGGCACGACACCTGCCGCAGGGATTGACAGCGGATTCATCGGGCAGATCGGCCTGAGGTATTAAACAGCGGCAGGACCTGAATGCCGTGCTGAAAGAACGCGATTCATGAACTGCCAGGGGCCTTCCCCTGGCAGTTTTTTTCTCTCCACAGATCACCAGCAAAGCAAGCACTCGGAAACGCAACTATGTCATCAACAATGGCAGTCATTCTTGCCGCCGGCAGGAGTACTCGCATGAAATCGGACCTTCCCAAGGTCCTGCACGCGATCTGTGGAAGGCCGATGATTGAGTATGTGCTGGATTCTGCTCGCGACGCCGGCGCCGAAAAACTGATTGTGATTGTCGGACACCGTGCTGAGCTTGTTGAAGAAACAATCAGGCACCACGACGACGTCGTGTTTGCTCAG
Source organism: Planctomycetaceae bacterium (assembly GCA_023260695.1). Classification (GTDB taxonomy): domain Bacteria; phylum Planctomycetota; class Planctomycetia; order Planctomycetales; family Planctomycetaceae; genus SXXK01. Next base: position 352 of record JALQUR010000055.1, on the reverse strand, counting down.
CAGACCGAACAGAAGGGAACAGGGCACGCCGTAATGATGGCGGAACATCACCTGGCAACCCACGAAGGCTCCGTCCTCGTACTGGCCGGCGACACACCATTGCTGCAGGGCAGTTCGCTGAGTTCGCTGCTGGAATTGCAGCAGAGTCGTGGTGCCGCATGCGTTATCGGTACTGCCGACACTGCAAACAACGAAGGACTTGGTCGTGTGGTGCGTGGCAGTGAGGGCCAGTTTCTGGAGATTGTTGAACAGAAGGATGCCAGCCCTGAGCAGCGGCTGATTACAGAGATCAACACCGGCTGCTACGCCTTCAGCACACAGCTGATGCTGCAGGCACTGAGACAACTGCAGC
>JALQUR010000033.1 GCA_023260695.1 Planctomycetaceae bacterium | reverse complement strand
GGTGGCCGTGAGATTGTATCGTGGGTCATTCTGCTGGAGTCCGAGAACTGAAACGGTGGTATGGAAGACCAGAAAGGCAACAGTCATGCAGACAGTAACAGCAACGCCGGGGCGATGTCTGGCCCAGCGATGCATTCTGCGGAGCCAGCTCAGCGGCCTGGCATTGACGGGTTCCCCATCCAGGAATCGCTGCAGATCGTCCGCAAAATCTGCAGCACTCGCGTAACGATCATCCGGTCGAGTTTCCAGAGCCCGCATGCAGATGTCATTCAACGCGGGTGGAATACCAGCGGTCCGTTCAGCCGGTGCTTCCACATCGTGTTGTCGAATCAGGCTGATGAACAGGGCCGGATTATCTTCTGAGGAGCTGAGGGGCGGGCTGCCGGTGAGGATCCGATACAGCGTTGCGCCGAGTCCATAGACATCCGTGGCCGTGGTGACGGCTGAGGCAGCATCACCGAGCTGTTCCGGGGCCATGTATCCCGGAGTTCCGAGTGTGTCTCCGGTTGCGGTCAGTCCGATTTCTTCCGTCAGGTCTCTGGCCAGACCGAAGTCCGTGATCCAGGCAGCTCCATTACGACGGTCAATCAGGATATTGGACGGTTTCAGATCGCGATGAATAATGCCCTGCTGATGGGCGACGGCAATGCCATGGCTGATGTTCAGCAGAGCAAGGATCGCCTCGTCACGACTGATCTGCTGATTCCGCAGCAGTTGTTCCAGTGTCGTGCCGTCGATCAGTTTCATGGAGATGAATGGTTCTCCGCGGAATTCTCCGGTTTCATACACGGGTACAATTGCCGGATGATCAATCCCCGAGGCGGCACTGGCTTCTCTCAGAAAACGACGGCGGTTGCTGTCGGATGAAAACAACCCCATCCGCAGCATCTTGATGGCAACATGCCGGCTGGGGTTGAGCTGTCTGGCCTGATAGACGACGCCGGCACCGCCACGATCAATCACTCGTTCGATCTGATAATTGGGGATTTCCGGAAACTGACTGATTCCGATGGGGTCAGCAGGGATGCCTGCTGTTCTGCCGGACGATTCTGCTGCGGATTCCTCGTCGTCAAAGCCGTCGTCTGCTTCCAGCATTGCCAGCAGTTGCTGCTGCACATCAGCGGAAAGCTGCTGACTGTGGATCCACGAGATCCGTTCTGCGGCGGGCAAGGCTGTGACCATTTCGAAGATCCGGAACAGCTGCTGATGCTCGTCCGATTCGGATTGGCTGTCTGGCAACGACATGGGATTTCCTGCAGCGGCGAATAACGGCCGGGGTCATTACTGCTGGTCGTGATCCTGATCCGGACGCAGTTGTGCCGCAAGCCACGCGCGAGCGAATCGCCAGTCGTTCTTGACAGTGGCCTCGGACACGTCGAGCACCTGAGCAACCTCAGGAATCGTGAGGCCACCGAAACAGCGAAGTTCAGCGATCTGAGCGTGCCGTGAATTTCGTTTTGCCAGCTGTTCCATCAGATCGTCAAGGATCACGACATCCACCGGAGACGAGGCATCCGTGGAAAGCAGGTGGTCAAGTGGCAGGCCGCTGGCAATATTTGCAACATTCCCGCCCCCACGTTTTTCAGCGGAGTGTTTTCGTGCGTGGTCCACAAGCACGCGTCGCATCATGGTGGCAGCAACGGCACAGAAGTGCGCTTTCCCCTGCCAGTCCACGCGAGTCTGATCCACCATTCTGAGGAAAACTTCGTTGATCAATGCCGTGGGCTGAAGGGTATGATCGGGACGTTCACGACGCAGGCTGCTGACAGCCAGAGCGTGCAGTTCTTCGTACAGCAGCGGCAACAGATCCTGAGCGGCAGTAC
>JALQUR010000019.1 GCA_023260695.1 Planctomycetaceae bacterium | reverse complement strand
CCACGTGGGGCAGACTTCCAGACATAGTCCACAATGCACACAGCTGGTGAGCAGGTCGCGGGGCTGCGTGTCTGCCGCTGACGGTTGTTGCTGCGGCGTTGCCGCAGCCGAATCGGGCTCGTTGCTGATGCTCACAACAGTTCCTTCTGCAGCTCGCTGATCCAGTCGGCTTCACGTGGGTCAATGGATGGCTGATGGTGACGGGAGAACCAGTCAACGGGATCTTCTCCCAGTTGCTGCTGCACGCTGTGGAGAATTCTCTGCGTGACCTGCTCTGAGGATTCCATGGTGGAGGTGAACCAGATCATGGTGACGCCAGGACCTGACATCAGTCTGATCAGTCGGCAGTCGGGTCCACAGATCAACGACGGTATTCTCGAAGCAACGTCCGGTGCGGCTCTGAGCACAAGGTCCGGCAGGTCTGCTGGATCCGTTGCTGCCGCAGGCTGCGGCGGACCCAGCTGTTCACCGGCGAGGATACCGGTGATGGCAGCGTGGAACACGGGCAGCTCCTGAGGCGGGCAATTCACGTTCAGCCTCAGCAGCGGCTGCCATTTCTTCCCGTCGCTTTCCAGATCAATGGCGTCGATCCAGTGAATCCAGCTGCTGCTGCGGATGGTCCTTGCTGCATTCTGAAGTGACAGTTCAGCCCCCTCCGCGACAAGCACCATACCGGAACCGGTGTCGGGGCGAAGCCTGAGCACGAGATCCTGAGGAGCGCCGAATCGTCCCTGCGAATGCATCAGAAAACGCAGCAGATCGTAGCCTGTGGTGGATTTCACGACGCGCTCACCCAGACGAATGATCCGGCCGCTCGGAGTTCTCCAGTTCATTCCGATGACATTGTCACAGAGTGGTCCGAAGCGAGATGAAGCCATGCCCCATGGCGAGGCATCGAGATGAGCCGCCAGCGGAGCGGACGGAGCCAGTGTCAGTGGGAATCGAAATCCAGCGGCAGCGGCCCGAGACTGCAGTTCAGCACCCGTCGTATTGGCAGAGCAGCAGATCACTCCATCGATTTCGTCAAGGAAATGCTGAAAGGCTCCGCGGTTCTGATGGGTGTGCGGGATGGTTGCAGCGTCGACTTCAGAGCCTGCCGATGCACTCGGAACCATTTCATTGCGGGACCTGAACCTCCGGGAAGCAAACACCTTGAGCGGGTTCAGCTGATGCTGCGGATTGAAGATGCGAGGTACAGCCAGCTGCAGTCGCAGTGCATCACCGGAGAAGATGAGTGGCATGCACGAGGTTTTGTCATTGCCGATACCATGTTCACCCGAGAGTGTGCCGCCGACTTCCACGACTCGACGCATCAGCGCCTTGCTGATCTGTTCCACCTGTTCCAGTTCACCCGGGTTACGGGAATTGAACAGGAAGTTGGGGTGCAGATTTCCATCTCCGGCGTGGAACACATTGACAGCACGCAGTCCGGCAGCGTCGGCCTGGTCATAGACAAACTGCAGCAGATCGGAGAGTGCTCGACGAGGAATCACAGCATCCTGAACAAGGAAGTCCGGGCTGAGCTGTCCCATCAGCCCCCCGGCAACCTTGCGTGCCTTCCAGAGCTTCTGGCGTTCCGCATCATCATCGCTGTACTGAACTGAGACAGCACCTGAGTTCCGCAGCAGATCGGCAACGACGGGTGCGCGAGCATTCACCAGTTCTGCGGGACCGTCGATTTCTGTGACAATCAGAAAGGCATCCTGTGGCAGACCGACCGCCATGGGACTGTTTTCGACCATCGCCACACAGCGTGGGTCCATGAGTTCGATTGCCACCGGGAACGAAGAGTGCAGAGCGAGTGACTGGACCGCGATTTCCGCAGACTTGAGATCAGCGAAGGTGGCTCGAAATGTCCAGCACTTCTGCGGGCGTGGCAGGACACGCAGCCAGAAGCGAGTGAATGCCGCGAGCGTACCTTCGGATCCAACCATGAGTCGCTTCCAGTCCTCCCGCAAGCCGCTGCGTCCCCCATCCGGGCCTCCGAAACGGTGGACGGAGCCATCGGTCAGGACCGCCTCAACTCCGAGCACATAGTTGGAAGTGACTCCATAGCGAAAGCAATGAGCACCGCCAGCATTCATCGCGACATTTCCACCGAGCGTACAGACGGGGCCGCTGGACGGATCCGGAGGATAGAACAGCCCATGGGGAGCAAGTGCGCGATCCAGCTGGTCCAGCACCACACTGCATTCCACCTCACACCATTGTCCGGGCGAATTGATCTGCCGGATTTTTCGCAGAGCTGACGTGTGGATGATCACGCCGCCCTGAGCAGCGACCGGTCCTCCCGAGAGTGAGGTCCCGGCTCCTCGCACAGTGACGGGCACTTCCAGTGAAGCAGTATGCTGCAGCAGGTGAATCAGTTCTGACACATCTGCAGGAATGACCACTGCATCCGGGCGAAACCGTTTGTAGCCGAGAGCATCAGCGTCATAGCCGGCCAGTTGTGCCGGAGAAGACAGTACGCGCCCGTGTCGCACGAGAGACTGCAGCGATCGCAGCAGGGGCGATGTGGACAAGGAAATCTCCGGGACAGATGAAGGATGACAGGAGGCCGTTGCTGAAAGTTGCTCTGACGGGCAAGTTCCTGACGTAAGAATCGGAAATCCGGTCCGACAGCTTAATCGTTGCTGTCATGGTTGGCCAGAAAGCGTCTGTCAGCTGGCGGAGGAAGCTACCTGCAGGCGGCGGAAACGACGGAACAGGCTGACTGATTTCGCCGCAGGAAATGAAGGTGTGTACAGCACATCGGGTCGTTCTGGAGTCCGGCGATCAGATGTCATGGATGCCGTGACCGAATCTGACGAAGATGATTGGGAAGTTCGTCACGACTTTCCGGAAGAAATTATCGGACAAACGGCTAAACTGCGAAAAGTCGCCCGAAGTTGCAGAAACTCGGACAGAGACTGATCAGGCGGGCAACATTGATTGTGGTCCGCGATCCCCACTTCCATCCCTCGACTGTTCACGAATCGACTCAGGATGTCTGAATCAGAAGATCTGCTGCCGGAAGACTCAATTTCGGACAGTACTGCGTCCCGGACAGGTCCATCCGAATCGACAGCTGCGGCCGGTCCGCCAGCATTGCCGCCGCTGTTCCAGGGGAATGCTTCGCCCGGGATACGTTCCTCCCTCGAAATGGAAGGGCAGCTCACGGCCGCAATGCAGACCATTTCCAGTCTGCAGCGAAGTCTGTTTACGTTGTCAGAGGAACGTCGGCAGCAGGAGCGACGTCGGCAGCGAAAGAAGAGTATCTGGCTGTTTCTGCTCACCTTCCTCTCAACATTCCTTGTCGGGTCGCAGTACATTCCGCTGGAGTACATGCTGGGCAACCTCATTCCTCGGTATGGCGGATTCCTGAATCTGTTAACCGGTGGCAAACTCCAGGAACTTGGGGAGCAGTCCATTATTCAGGGGCTGTCCTATGCAGTTCCGGTGATGGGGATTCTGCTGTTCCATGAAATGGGTCATTACCTGCAGGCATTGCGGTATCGTGTGCCGGCATCGTTGCCGTATTTCATCCCAATGCCCCTGCCGCCACTGGGCACAATGGGAGCTGTAATCTTTCAGGGGCAGGGCTCAGCCACTCGAAGGCAGATGTTTGACATCGCCGTATCCGGACCGCTGGCCGGGCTTGCCGTGATCCTGCCTGTGCTCTGGTATGGCCTGAAAAATTCCGGGTATCAGGCATTGAATCAGGTCTCGGGGCTGGAGTTCGGCGATCCGCTTCTGCTGACGTGGATGATTGAATACCTGCATGGTCCGGAACCAGCCGGTCACATCTTTGCATTGAACCAGGTAGCGTTTGCCGGCTGGGTGGGCGTGCTGATTACTTCGCTCAACCTGCTGCCGGTTGGCCAGCTTGACGGTGGTCACATTCTGTACACGCTGATTGGTCGGAAGGCACACTGGGTCGCTCGCGCTGTGGTTGCCACAGCAGTAGCGGGAATGCTGATCACAGACAACTACTCGTTTCTGCTGCTGCTGATTCTGATGTTGCTGACGGGGATTCGTCATCCGCCAACGGCGGACGATTCGGAGCCGCTGGGGGCAGTTCGGCATGTGATCGGCTGGCTCACACTGGCTTTCCTGATCATCGGATTTACTCCGAATCCGATTTCTGTATCGACGGCGGATCAGCGCAGCCAGGCTGAGGACGTCCAGCCGGACGATCCGCTCCCATTGCCGCCGGCATCCATCACCGACGGGCTGATCTGAGTACCCGCGTACCGGGTGTACTCAGGAGGGTTCGCGCGGAGATCGCGGCGAAGTTCGCGGCGGTCCTGTGAATACCGGCCTGTGCTGGCCGCGAATCAGGGCCTGACGCCAGCCATACGATGAACCGCCAGCCATTCCGTTTCGGTCACAGGCTGAATCGACAGACGGCTGCCGCGCTGCAGAAGCATCATATTGCTGCAGTCAGGTTCGTCTGCAAGCTGATCCCGCGTCACCGGGCTGGAGAAGATTTTCTTCAGTCGAATATCGACCATGTACCACGCGGGGTTTTCCGGATCTGACTTAGGGTCAAAGTACTTGTGATCCTGCTGAAACGCAAAGTGGTCGGGGTAGCCTGCTCTGGCAACAACAGCGGAACCAGCGATGATCATCGGTTTGGCATTACTGTGATAGAACAGAACGCCATCCCCACGTCTGATCTGATCGCGGAGGAAGTTACGGGCCTGATAATTGCGAACACCTTCCCATGAGGTGGTCTTTTCCGGTGAATCCCGCAGATCTTCAATGGAGAACACTTCTGGTTCGGACTTGAACAGCCAGTACTGCGGCATTGCCTGACCCCGGGAACGAAAAGAAGCAGAACCCGCCGAGGCAGAGACTGCGTCAGCGGGGAGAATCAGCAGAAAACCAGAGGAGTTCAGGCTCAACCGCGTGGTCTGGCAATCACAGTGACCGTTTCGATGGTGGCGTTCTGCACTGGCTTGTCACCGGCGCTGGTGGGAAGATTGCCGATCGTGCGGACGACATTCATGCTGTCTGCATCCGCAGTGCGTCCGAAGGCAGTGTACTGCCGATCCAGATAGCTGTGAGTGCCCAGGCAGATGAAGAACTGTGACCCGGCGGAATTGGGATCGTTGGTGCGTGCCATGGAAAGCACACCTTCAACATGCGGAGTTTCATTGAATTCCTGATTGATCGTATAACCAGGTCCGCCCATTCCGGTTCCCTGCGGGCAGCCGCCCTGGATCATGAACCCATTGATGACGCGGTGGAAGATGACCCCATTGTAGAAGCCAATTCTGGCAAGTCCGATCAT
>JALQUR010000007.1 GCA_023260695.1 Planctomycetaceae bacterium | reverse complement strand
CACGTTGAAGAGACTGTAGTCCTCTGAAACGCGATACCAGACCTCTTCGATCCGCCGCAATTCTTCAGCATTGAAGTCCGTGGCATCCCCGTCGAGATCAAACGCAGGAGTGACAATCGGATTGTTGTTGTTGCTGCTTGTCCAGCCAGCATCTGTTTCAGTGTGCCCGTCGAAGTCCAGATAAACAGTCACCGGTGCGCCCGGAAGACTGTTCAGAACCGGAACGTTGAGCGTGAGCAGACGGCGACTTTCCAGCTGTTCGCTGCTCTGAAAGGCCGGCAGACGGGTTCGCCTGCGGTTGTCATTGACCTTGAACACGCTGCTGAACAGGTTCCGAACGCCGTAGTTGGAAGCCATCTTTTGATCCCGACGAATACTGCGTTGAGCTGACAAACACATAGTTCGGTGTGCGCGCAGGGCAACCGAAATTCCCATTTCAGTATCGGACGCACTGCCCGCTCGGAAACCAACAGAACAGCGGTGATGCTGCGGAAAAAACAACGGAAAGTGACTGCTCTGGTAGTTCTGATGGTTTTTCCGATTGGTCAGGGCTGGCAAACAGGGCGGCATGGGTCGTGTTTGCGTGCTGTCCCAATAAAGTCCCCTGGTTTCCCCCAACAGAACTACTGACGGTGTGCCCACATAGTCTACGGTCGGCCCCTGAATAGTTCGCCGGTCGCGGAGACAGAAAGTGGTTCACGATGATGAATTTCCTGTCTTTCCATGAGCAGTGCTGCAGAATGAAATCAGGGGACTGCCGAGAGTGGCCATCGCCGCTTGTGCCACAGCCCATTCTGCAGCTCGATCTGGCTCACTGCGCTGTGTTTCAGGGCAGATGACATCAGTCTTCCTGCCAGACGCAGTTTCTGAGCTGCCAGGAGTCGCAGCGGGATCTGCTCAAAAGCGGATAAAGCGTTGCCTCAGGGCCATTTGCGGAAGGCGTGACGAGCACGCCAGGGGCACAGCATCTGATCGTGTGTGCACTGCGTGACCTCCGGGGTATCCCATAGTGTGAACATTACGCCGAAAAGGACCGACTGCGATCACTCAGGAATGGTGTTAGCAGGTGTGAATCGGTTATGCTGAGATGTTGTTTTTGGCGAAGATTAAATCAGCAGCTTTGCGGCTGGATTTGGCACAAGTGAGTGATGATCCGGAGGTTTCAGATGGTGCGAACGACGGCGCTGGTGTTCTGCGGGATCGCGATGTTGTGTCTCGCGTCGCTCCACGCTGCGGACGACGCTGTTCAGGCATCTGTGCAGCAGCGTTTTTCCGCTCTGGACGGAACGGACGAGGTTCCGGATTTTCAGCGGCATATGGTCCCGTTGCTGGGCAAGCTGGGCTGTAACGGTCGTGCCTGTCACGGTTCGTTTCAGGGCCGCGGCGGATTTCGTCTGTCATTGTTCGGGTACGATTTCACAACCGACCATGAAGAGCTGTACGGACGGCTTGACCCGGAGACTCCGGAAGAGAGTCTGATTCTTCAGAAGGCGCTGATGCAGGTGCAGCATGAGGGCGGTCAGCGACTGCAGGAAGGCAGCTGGGAGCATCATCTGATGCTCCGCTGGGTTCAGGCTCAGGCGCCACAGCGTCCGGAAGAGCCGGCGAAGCTTGTGCGGCTGCAACTCACGCCGTCCGAGCTGCTGTTTTCCGACTCTGGTCAGTCTCAGGCGTTGAAAGCAGTCGCGATCTGGAGTGACGGGACTCAGGAAGATGTCACAGCGTTGTGTCGTTTCCAGAGCAACGATGATCAGGTTGCCGAGATCACTCCGGACGGCGTTGTCATGTCCGGCGATCCTGGTGACACACATGTCGTGGCGTTTTACGACAGTGCAGTCGTTCCGGTTCCGGTGATTCGTCCGGTGACGGATCAGTTTGGCGACAAGTACCCGGACGTTCCTGCACCGACGGAAGTTGACCGCCTTGTCGTCCAGAAGCTTCGCAAGGTCGGGATCATTCAGTCCGATTTGTGTTCTGACGCAGAATTCCTGCGTCGCGCCAGTCTGGATGTGACGGGAACGCTGCCGACACCTCAGGAGATCGACCAGTTTCTCAGCGACACCTCGGCCGACAAGCGTACTCGCAAGATCGAGGAACTGCTCGAACGCCCGGGCTATGTGGCGTGGTGGACAACAAAGCTCTGCGACTTCACCGGCAACAGTGATGATAAGCTGAACAACGTGACTCCTGTGCGTCAGGAAGCATCGAAGCAGTGGTATGCCTGGATTGAGCAGCGTGTCCGCGACAACGTGCCCTACGACAAGCTGGTTGAGGGAATCGTCATGGCCAGCAGCCGGAACGAAGGGGAGTCTTTCCGCGAGTACAGTGAAGCGATGTCTCAGCTGTATCACCGAGGTGGTGTTGGCGCCGCTGGATTCGCTGAACGCGAAGGGCTGGCTCACTTCTGGGCTCGCCAGAATTTCCAGACGACGGAAGACCGTGTCATCGGGTTTGCTTACACATTCCTTGGGACCCGGATTCAGTGTGCTCAGTGTCACAAGCATCCGTTCGATCAGTGGACACAGGATGACTTCAAGAAGCTGGAGGGATTCTTTGAGGCCACCCGTGGACGGACGCAGGTTCGCCCGGAAACACGTGAAGAATATGACGCGATGGTGGCCAGCATCGAGGGTGCTGAGGGCAAGCGCGGCAATGAACTGCGACAGGTGCTGGCAACTGCTCTGCAGGATGGACAGACTGTACCATTTCCCGAGGTTTACACGGGCCGTGTGGCGGCCGGTCGCGGCAATGCAGCGGCTCGACGTCGTAACGAAGCGCCGGCAGCGGTCGTGGCGCGACTGCCTGGTGGTGACGACCTGAATCTGGCAGATTATCAGGATCCACGTCAGCCGTTGATGGACTGGCTGCGATCTCCGGATAACCCGCTGTTTGCGAAGGCATTTGTGAATCGTGTCTGGGCAAGCTACTTCAATCGTGGCATTGTGCAGCCTTCCGATGATCTGAATCTCGCGAATCCACCGGTGAACCAGGGGCTGATGGACTATCTGTCACAGGGCTTCATTGCAAACAACTTTGACATGAAGTGGCTGCATCGGCAGATTCTGAACAGCCGCACCTACCAGCTCAGCTGGATCCCCAATTCAACCAACCGGATGGATGAGAAGAACTTCAGTCACGCTGTACCGCGACGATTGCCGGCCGAAGTGGCCTGGGACATTCTGGTACAGGCGACACAGAACAATTCGAAGAACGCAGCCGCAGTCACGGAACTGGACGACCGGGCGGTTTCAATTCCCGGCTCAGGCCAGCGAAACGTCGGCCGTGGCAATAACG
>JALQUR010000732.1 GCA_023260695.1 Planctomycetaceae bacterium | reverse complement strand
GCCGACAGCCTTTACTCAGGGTGTCCTCAAATTCCTCGAAAACTACCAGCAGGAGTATGAACGCACGAAGGTTCTCGGTAAGCACCTGCAGGAGAATGATCTGCTGGAACCGACTCAGGTGGAAGTCGCATTTCCCACCGGCAGCAAGTTCAAGCTGGCCGGGTTTCATGTCGTCTCCCGGGAAAAGCTGAAGAAACTTTCAGGTGAAAAGCTGTCAGCATTGGTGGGCAGCAACGAACTGGAACTGATCTACATGCATCTGTCGTCGCTGCGGAATCTCGAGCATGTCCGGAACCACCTTGCTGGTTCCATTGTCGGGTCAGCGGAAACCGCTGCTGCAGATTCTGATGATGCAAAAGCAGGTGAGGCTGCCGAAGAGTGAGTAGCACCATTCCAGCCAGATACTTCGTGCACTGATGCCGCACTGATTCCTCAGAAGTGCCGTGACCTGGCATTCGTGAACATTGATGCCTTCAACGGGCCGGTGGTATTTTACCAGCGGCCCGTTTTTTCGCGCCAACTGTAAACCGGTGGTCAGCCCTTTGGTCAGCATCGAATTGCCGGCGGCTCTGCCTGGCGGCCCATTCGGGCACCCCGGTACCGTGTTGCAGTGCGGCTCTGAGTTTCGCGATGCGGCCTGCAGCTGAGTTTTTTGCGTTGATCAATTCTGCAGTAAGAGGGCTTGATGATGCGTTTCCTGCCTGTGATGTTGCTGCTGCTTGTGAGCAGCGTGGACGCCGGTGAAAACTGGACACGGTTTCGCGGCGATCAGGGAACCGGAGTGGGAGCGGATCATCAGCAACTGCCTCTGCAGTGGTCGCAGACAGAGAATGTGGAATGGAAGACTGCGATTCCCGGCTGGGGCTGGTCCAGTCCGATCGTCTGGGGCGATCGAGTATTTCTGACCACCGTGGTCGCTGATGAGCCGGGCCAGACTCCAGCGGGCGGGCTGTATCTGGGACAGGGGGTACGTGAGCCGGCTGCCGGAGAACATCACTGGCTTGTCTGTTGCTTTGATCTGATCACGGGGGCTCAGGTGTGGCAGCATGAGGCGCATCATGGTCGCCCCGCAGTGCCGCGTCATCCCAAGAGCACATATGCAGCAGAGACGGCCGCCACTGATGGTGAGCGTCTGTATGTTGTGTTTGGTGATCTGGGCCTGTTCTGTTATTCGCTGGCAGGCGAACTGCTCTGGAAGCACGACATCGAGCCGATGAAGACGTTTCTGGATTACGGGGCTGCGGCATCTCCTGTAGTTCACGATGGGCAGGTGTTTGTGGTTTACGACAATCTTGTGCAGTCATGGGTATCGGCATTTGACGCCACGACTGGCGAACTGAACTGGCGACAGGATCGGAACGAATCACATTCGTGGGCCACTCCGCTGGTCTGGCAGAACGAACAGCGGACGGAACTGGTGGTTCCGGGGCGGATTCGCAATCGCAGTTATTCCCTTGACGGAAAACTGCTCTGGGAGTTCGATGGCCGTATGTCCAGTCTGGTGATCCCGTCTCCATTTGCCGCGAACGGACTCTGCTACATCGCTTCCGGCTATGTCGGGGACAGTCATCGACCGGTGTTTGCGATTCGCCCGGGTGCGGCCGGGCAGCTGGCTGAGTCAGATGACTATTCCAACAATCCACATATCGCGTGGTATCAGCCCACTGCCTCGTCCTATAATCCCTCGCAGATTGTCTGCAACGGGTATCTTTATACGCTCTACGATCGCGGATTTCTGACCTGCCACAATGCACTGACCGGCCAGGAGGTTTATGGGAAGCAGCGGTTTGCTCCGCAGGGCACCTTTACTTCCTCACCGTGGTCATACAACGGCCATCTGTTCTGCCTGAGCGAAGAAGGGCGGACTTACGTTGTTCCTGCTGGAACGGAATTTCAGATCAGCCACACGTGTGAGCTGGACGAACTTTGCCTGGCGTCACCTGCCATTGTCGGCGAACGACTGCTGATCCGCACTGCTTCACAGTTGTACTCCATCACCGCGGCTGGAGCTGCCACAGACACAGCAGACGGACGCCGCTGACGTGCGTCGTGAGGACATGGAATCCGTGTCGAATGGCACTGCTGCCCTGGCACCGGCGTTTTGCAGGCAGAGTGTGAGCATTCTGGTGCAGGCCGCAGGAGAAAACGGAGCTGGGCGGATCTGCCCTCGTCTCAGCAGCATGTCTGATGTCCTTCCGGACGCGGCTGCCTTGATGCGTTCAGACTCCGCCCGATCTCACCTGTCGTCCGGAATCAGTTTCGCGGTGACACACGGATTTCGTAGCTCACGGGCTGTACGGCATCCTGTACCCGCTGGTGATCTGCTGCATTCTTTGCCAGCAGTCTGCTGCGAACAGTTGAGACGGCCTGCTGCAACTCCTGATCATCAGCAAATTCACCACCGAGATTCCGGAAGTTTGTGATAATGCTCTTGATGATCATGGTTTCGAAGCCCTGCTTGTTGCCGACCTCGTTGAGCACGTTCTGGAATGGCTGACTGAAAGGATTCTGAGGAAACTCCGCCGCCAGATTGATTCCTTCACGCAGCTGTTCGCGACTGAACGTGCGGGACTGTTCTCCGAACTGAACTTCGGCACTGGATGCAGTGAGATCTGTGACCTGAAGAGTAAAGCGATTCAGGTCCTGATTAAATGGCACATAAGGCAGGATGCTGAGTGTTCCGTTGGGATCATTGTCATTCCCCTGAAAACAGAACGGGTAACGGCTGCTTTCGAGGCGGATAACAGAGTCTGCCGCTGAGACCACCTTGTGGCCGGCTGATGCTGTTGCCTTGCCCGTTTTGGCGTTGAACTGAATTGTTCCAATCTGTCCGTCGACGCCCAGAGCCTTCAGGAAAGCATAGGCCATAACCAGCTGGCCGTTGGCACTCGGGTGAACACCGTCGCCACCAGCAACGTGATATTCGTCACCGAGTTTCTGCTTCGCTGCGATCATGGACGACATCATTGCGGCGAACACGTCGGCGTGTGGAAAGCTGTTTTCTTCTGCCAGTCCCTGAGCAATACTGCTGAGCTGCTGCAGGTTCGCGTTGTACACCTGATCGAAGTCAGGGTTTCCGCGATTCCAGGTGATGCTGTCGACGACGCCAGGCCCCCCAACAACAACGGTGACATTGTCCTGCTTCAGACGGTCAATGATGGCCCGCATTCCCTGTTCATATGCCTTGCCAATGTTCTCATCATAGGCTCGGTACGACCCATCATTCATGCCGTAGCAGGTCGTAACGACACTGGGTTTCCATGGAATCAGGTCGTTCTCCATTCGACCTGCAAATCCCGGGGCACGCTCTCCGCCCCAGCCGAACTGGAAGCACTGAATCTTCAGATCCGGGTGGCAGGCCTGCAGGTAAGTTTCAATGAACTTGCTGTACAGCTTCTGCTCGGTGATTGAGTCGCCCACGATGGCAAGTCGATCACCGCTTTTCAGTACTGGATCAGCGGCCTGCAGAATTGGCGTGCAGGCGAGAAACAGAACGATCAGCGGGCGCAACGAAGACATGAAACGGTCCTTCCAGGATGACTGCGGCCACGGTTTCCAGGATCGGCGTGGTACGCGATGGTGAGAAAAACGCAGGCGTTCGAAGGAGCGATTCTAACCGGTTTCAGCGTCTGCCAGAAGTCAGCCGGAGCCCCTGTAGTGCACGGCAGGAATGCAGTTCAGATGCAGTTCAGATGCGGGTCACTGCGACCGCCCTGACTGATCAGTCCCGGGAAGTGTCGTTACGGTCTGAATGGCAGGTTCCGCCTGGGCAGGATGCCTGGCCCTGTGATTGTCTGTCTGTGCTGCAGGTCACCAAATTCGACCCGTTGTGCCTGCATCGTGTCTTTCAGATCTGTGTGGTCCCGGATTAATACGCGCCGGCAGTGCATTTCTCTTTTTGTCCCTCGCGAAGGCGCAGATCAGAACGCAGGCACAGGCAATCTTCCCATCACCTGATCAAACTGGTCATCTGCCAGCTTCCGGCGTACAGAGAATGCGAACCGAATTGCAGAAAAATATCTCTTCCGGTGTGTGCCTCGGGCCTCGTCTGTGCCGGGTCTGCTTCCTGGCGAACAGTGCCTGTGGCAACCGGTCTGTGCAACTGTCGCCATTTCTCTGCACGTGGAACTGATGTGGTGATCCAGCGGTTGTTCGGCGAAACAACTGCGGCAGTCGCTGCCTGGAGTTCGCGGTCAGCGTGAGCCATCGGATGCAGCCGGTGCGTCTGCCGGAACACCTGCTGCGATCAGCTCGGTCGTGGTGCGGATGTAAATAACCCCCGCTGAAATTGCGGGCGTGGCATAGCAGGGAGCACCCATCTGGTTGGCGCTGAGCTGTTCATAATGCTGGCCGGCCCTGATGACGTACACCGTGCCGTTTTCTGAGGTGGCGAAGATCTTGCCATCGCCAGCCACCAGGGAGGCGATGATGCTGGCTCCGGAACCCAGTCGTTCCTCGTAGAATTGCTCGCCGGTCATCGCGGCATAGCAGCGAAGGACACCGTTGCTGCTCCCGACGTATAGCAGGCCCTGATACACGACCGGAGTGGACATATAGGCTCCACCACGCGGTATGCTCCACAACAGGCCATCGTTGGGTGCAGAGTCCTTCAGTTCGGTCAGATCGCCTTTGGCATCCAGACGCACTGCGTGAATCGGCGCTTCGGCCCCGTGAGCACTCGTGATGTAAATCTGCTGGTTGATCGCAAAGGGAGTTGGCACCGGGTTGTCACCGCCACCCCGGATGCGCCAGCGTTCACTGCCATCGGACAGGTTGTAGGAAATCACGCTGGGCCAGCCGTTCACCACGATCTGCGGGTCATCGTCGACATCGTTCTGAATAATGAACGGAGTGCTCCAGTTGCGTTCCGTTTCTCCTTCCCGGCTGACGCGGTACAGCTCCTGACCGCTTTCGGCATCCAGCGTTACCAGAAACGGCCGCGCCGGGTCGTCGCACACCAGTACCAGCTTGTCAGCAAAGACTGCCGGGGAACTGGCATAGCCCCAGCCGATGCCATACTTGCTGATGTTGATCACACCCAGATCGCGTTCCCAGAGGACCGTTCCGTCCATGTTGAGACAGTACAGACCTTCAGATCCAAAGAAGGCGTAGATGCGGTCATTGCTGACAGTCAGCGTGGTGTTGGCGTGAGTTGCTTTGGCGTGGCGAGTAGCCTGCGGGCGGCCGGCACGGCAGGTATGTTCCCAGATCAGCTTGCCAGTGTGCTTGTTCAGACAGAGCACCGTCCACTTCTGGACGCCATGATCTTCAGCGGCGTCTGCGGCGCCGCTGCGTCCCACCGCCAGCGGGGCATCTCCGTCTTCAGCGACCACAGTACAGATGAGCAACAGATCACCAGCAATGACCGGGCTGGAATGGCTGAGTCCCGGGATTGGAGTTCGCCACAGAAGGCCACTGTCTGTGACTTCTTCATTGCTGTCGGCATTCCATCTGGCCGGGAGCGGGTAGCCATTGGCAATCCCCAGATGTCCGGGGCCGCGAAACTGAGGCCAGTCGTTTGCCGTGTCTGATGTGCGAAGGGACAGCGTCTGCGATCGGGGTGCCGACGCAGGTGTTTCTGCCGGTGTCGTGGCCGTGGTCGCTGGCATATCAGCGGTTGCTGCAGGGCGGTCCTGCCTTGCAGCAGGCTGTCGCTGCGGAGCGGCGGGGCGATTCAGGAAGATCCGGTTTTGTGCTCCGGAGTTGGCGACGGCAACATCTGCGAATCCGTCCCCGTCAAAATCGGCGATGCAGAGTCCGTACGTAGCGGTGTCTGATCCACCAAACGGCTCTTCGCGGAAAGAACGACCGTCGCCGTTGTTGAAGTAGACCACGTTCTGGCCTCCGACGACACCGGTCACGATATCCTGATCGCCATCATGATCCATGTCGGCAACAGCCAGAGAATAGGTCTGCCGCTCGGCTGCACCGAATCTGATTCGTTCGCGAAATCGGCCGGTCCCGTCCCCGAAGCAGACTTCATTGAGAGATTCAATGTTTCCGGTGACGCAGTCCAGGTGCCCATCGCCGTTAAGATCCCCGACCGCGATGGCTCGAGTCTGCAGCGATTCAGTGCCCAGAGGTGTGGATTCGAAGTGGAGCAGATCAGTCTGCAGCAGAACCTGATTTTGCTGGGAATCACGGTTGGCCAGCACCAGATCCAGCTGCCCATCGTTATTCAGATCTGCTGCGGCCATATCGATGGTGGCATCGTTATCAGCGCCGCACTGCACCAACTGCGGAAATCGCCCGGTGCCGTCGTTCAGATGCGCCAGATTGGTCATACCACGACTGGTGGCGATGACGTCCGGGTGCTTGTCGCCATTCAGATCCGCGATTGTCAGGCTGCGGATACTGGAAACTCCGTTGAGCGGGATTGAGAGTGTGAAATGGGCAAGTCCGTCGTTGAGGAAGACCTGGCAGGGGGCCTGATCATTTCCAGTGACGATGTCGAGGTCTCCGTCTCCGTCCACGTCGACGGGTTCGGCAGCATAACTTGTGCACTGGTCGCTCCCGAGCGGACGGACGACCGTAAATCGCGCTGACCCGTCGTTGAGCAGAATGAAGTTCTGCTGCGGCCAGTGTCGACCGTTGGCAACGATCAGATCCATGTCGCCATCCTGATCCAGATCACCCGCTCGCACCGAAGCCGATAATTCTGCGTCAGTGCCGAACACCAGACGGCTGTTGGACAGCAGGGTACGCTGCTGAGCTGCGGCGTGGGTGGCGCAGCTGTTCAGCATGGAGATGATCAGGACACACTGCAGCGTCACAGCAGTAGTACTGCCAGTTCGAACGCTGCCGTCAACTCGGATTGACATCATACGCACCGCCTGCATTTCCGTGTGTTTCTGCGTGGAATCTGTTCTGCGTCTGGTTGAACCCTGCACAGCTTACATGATCGCGGGATCTTCGAGCTCGCCCGCTGCAAAGAATATGCAAACTGCCGTCTCTGACAATCTGCACCACCCGGCAGGCGTTCCGCCTGGCAGGCGTCCCGCCTGCACCCGGTCCGCCTGCGGCGGTGTGTGAGGGGATGCAATTCGCCTCGCTGGGCAGGCGTCCCGCCTGCACCCGGTCCGCCTGCGGTGGTTTGTGAGGGGATGCAATTCGCCTCGCCGGGCGAATTGACGGGGAATTCAATGCGGGCGGGGATTCGATCCAGGCTACCCCACCCCGCCTGCGGCAGATCCGAGTCTTCGCGAATGCGGTTGTTTCTGTTCCTGCCGACGATCGAGGCCAGAACCGAGTGTCGTTCATCCGCAGATGGGGATTTGCTTTTCCGCGGGGCGGGGAGAAGCAGCCAGTCCGCTGAGCAGTTCCGGTGTGAACGCTGCCGGTCAACGAAAAAAAACAGAGGAGCGGGGCTCCTCTGTGATCGTTGGTTTCTGACTTCTGCAGGACGTTTGTGTCAGTCAGCCAGCAGTTCTTCGATGACGTCGAAGATCACGAAATCGCTGTCGTTCGGTGTGACATTGCGATAGCCCGTCAGACCGCTGTTGCCGGTGAGTGGTGTTGTGGTGATCTGCAGCTGTGTGTCGGAAACAACCTGCTGAATCTGATAGTACGAACCATTGATCTCAATGATCTGGTTATCCGCCAGTTCACTCAGAAATGCCGTGCCTGTGCCAATGACCGTAGTGCTGCCGGACAGAGTTTCCAGTGTACCGGTGAGTGCAACGCCGGCAGGTGGAGCCTGCTGCAGCGGAACGGTTCCGAGAGCACTGTTCTGGTACATGTCGCCCAGACTGTAGTTGGTCAGGTCATTGATGCTGTCAACGACATCCATACCCGTTCCGATGACACGACCGAAGACTGTGAACCCCTGTGCATCAAGAAATGTGTTGTCAGCGACGTTGAAGTACCACTGG
>JALQUR010000729.1 GCA_023260695.1 Planctomycetaceae bacterium | reverse complement strand
GTTGGTTTCTGCGTTGGAGATTTCTACGGTAACCGTGTCAGCAAGGTGCCAACGCCCAAGTGAATTGAATCCGTCAGCCCCACTCTGCTTCTGATTGACTATTTTCTCGTAGCGTTCACGCCCGGCGATGATGTTGATCGGGACATTGGTGGCGCGATTCTGATTCGGCGGCCAGCTCACGCGAATTTCGTACAGATCCGGTCCGGGCAGCTTCGCGGTATAGCGCGCGATGCATTGTCCCTTCGACTCATTGTTGTCGTGCACATATGTCGGGCCGACGCGGGGATGCGTGACATTGTTTTCCACCCATGGTCCGATCAGTTCTGCCTGGGAATTATCCACGACCACGCCGGGCAGAGTGGCGGGATCCAGCGGAGCCGGTCCACGGCGATGACGCGGCGGGCCGGTGTATTCCAGAATCTGGCCATCTGCCAGCAGACGCTCACGCAGCGCGGGGTAGCTGACGTCCTGCACGGTGACTGCGTCGTCAATGGCAAGGCAGGCGGCCGTCGCCGCGCTCTGGCCCAGCAGCATGAAGACCGGTTCCATCCGGATGGATCCAAAGGCGATGTGCGATGACGACAGAGCAACCGGAACCAGCAGATTTGTGCATTCATCACGCTTCGGCACAAGGGCACGATACGCAATCGGATACGGTTCAACGGCGATCTCAACGTTGCCTTCATTGCGGATCGATCCGTTCACGTCGACCATCTGGCAGTGGTGAGAATCCATGTTGTAGGAGGCGAGTCCGACACTGTCTGCGGGCACCAGTCTGCCGGAACAGTTGTGTTCGGTCATCACATAATCGCTCACCATGCGGCGACCTTCGCGGATATACAGCTGGTGCGTCCAGCCGCCCGTCGCTCGGTATTCATCACGCGGCAGACCCCATTGCCGCAGCTGTGTCCGGTGCGGTTCCGGAATCCGGTCGCTGTTGGTCAGAAACCACATGACTCCCAGCTGGTACCGTACGTGTTCCTGAAAAATGCGCTCGCGTTCCTGCCAGCTGGCATTCGGCCAGTCGTAATTTCCGCCCACATAGTCAATGAAACAGGCACCGCGAAACAGATGATGGTTGTTGGTATCCAGGCTCCACTGAATCGCCGGGTTGACGCCGGCTTCAAACAATCGCGCCAGCACTTCGTATTGCTGCGGATCGTAGCCAGCAGGCTGCGGGAACGGCTGCGGGTTGTCTTTCGTAAGCCACATGCGAAAGCAGAACGCCTGAATCGTTTTATCGCCGTCGCCGGGCCGTCCCGGGTCTGCAGTGATGCGGGGCAGGAGTCCGCTGGAGGGATCGCCGGCAACGCGGTAGGGGCTGATGTCAGCAGGCCAGTTGTGACCGCCCTGCCCCGGTGTGCGAATACCGTTGTATGTCTCTGCGTAAACGGAATTCGCTTCACGGCCGGCATGCCATGACACACCGGCCCGGGCCAGCAGATCGCCTTCGTAAGTGCAGTCCAGAAATTGTCTGGCGCGGACAACGAGTCCATCTTCCATGGTGATGGAAACGATGGAGGCACCCTGCTTCTGTACGCTGGTCAGATGCGCACGCTGCTGCACGCGGACGGCCGTGTCCTGCAGCAGGGTCGCATACGCTGCTTCCGCCTGAGACGGGCGAAAGTTGCGTTTGCCGGTGAGGTTGTAGAATTCGCGAGCAATCCCGCCGCAGACCTGCTCGTCGCCCCCGTCGGTATGGCTGAGTCCGCCGCTGCTCAGCCCGCCAAGGTGATCGCCCGGCTCCAGCAGCAGCACCGTCTTCCCCATCCGCGATGCCTGAATCGCCGCGACAACACCGCCGCTTGTTCCCCCGTAAATGCAGACGTCGACCTGCTCAGCCCGCGGTACGACCCGGGTGGGCGGATAGTAGTATCGCAGACCGGGGATGACCGGCTGCGAAAGCTGCCCGTTCTGCTCAGACTGCTGCGCGGTGGCAGCACTGATGGACGACAGCAGGAGCAGGCAGGACAATAGAAGGTGTCGCATCGATCGTGCTTCCAAAAACATGCAGGCGGTCTGGTGTGGATCGTGACGTCCACTGATTCTGCAGGCAGCCCTGCAGAATTCCGCGGGCGTCTGTGCTCAGCGAGATTTCTTCAGACGAGCTGCCACTGCGAACGCGGTGTCCCAGGTCACATTCTGTTCCGGAGCCGTAAACACCGATTCCCACTGCACGCCATCTTCGCTGCGGCGAATATCATAACGTCCCCGCTCAACGTTGATCAGTGTGCCCGACTGTGACTGCACGAAACGCCCTCCCGGTGTTCCTGCGGGCAGATCCTGCCATGTGATTCCGTCGCTGCTGCTGCGAGCGACTTTCCCATTCCGTTCGGTGAGCCAGAACTGACCACGCACAAAGCTGAGCCCGCGCCAGGACATGCGACCCTCTGTCAGCCCGTGAGGATGAACCGTCCACGTCAGGCCGCCGTCAGCGGATCGGGCCACGTGAGCGGGGAACGCACAGACGAAGACGCCGTTTCCGAAGGCCACCGCCTGCTGCTGTTCACCGGCAGTCTCCGGGATCAGGCTGTGCTGCCAGGTCTGGCAGTTGTCGTGGCTGAAGAACACATGTCGATTGTCGCCAATAGCCAGAAAACAGCCCTCTCCATACTCGCCGAAGCCGCAGATCACGTGGTGCGTTTTGCCACCATCCAGCAGGTCCTTCAGGCTGTGCTGCGTCCGCTGCTGTCCATTGATGGTCGTGCTGCTCACACCCCGCCACTGATCGGCACTGGTCAGAAAGATACCGTTGCCGGCCGCTGCATCCCAGAGACTCGGCGGGACCGGCTCACGTGTGCCAAAGTGTGCCCAGTTGCGGCCGTCATCTGAGGCCAGATACACGCCGGGCGGTCCCCAGCCGGAAAAAACTCCCAGCATGCCATTGGTCGCCGCCATGCCGTAGACCGCGAAGTTTCCATGCCAGCCGCCATCCTCCTGTTCATCCGTGGCCACGAATGTCTGCTCCCATGTTCGACCATCGTCGTACGACATGAGTACTCGCGCGCCCTGCTTGCTGCAGACAGCAAACACCGGCTGCTCTTCACGTGGCTGGAACTCTCGCGACAACGGAATGGATGCGGGGATCTCTGCCGTTTTCTTCTGGGCGTATCCGGACACTGAACTCAACAGACAGACAAGCACCAGCAACAGACCAGTACGCATTCGGGGCTTCCTTCGCAGAGAAGATGATTGGCGGTGGAATCGGGATTACTCAGCCGCAATGACGACGCGAAATCCGGTATACACCGTGCTGTCCGATGCTTCCGCAAATGTGCGGATGGAACTTCGCACAGCGGCCGCTGCACAGGTCCAGCCACCACCACGGATGACACGCCAGTCACCATACTGATGCTGATCCGTTGCCGTTTCGAAGAGTGGATCGGTCACAGTGAATTCACGGCGATCCTGCCGTTCCACATCAGCCAGCAGGTCCTTGTACAGATCTGACTTCCAGCGATCGTGACACCATTCCCAGACGTTCCCGTGCATGTCGTGCAGACCCCAGGAGTTTGCTTCATAGGAGGCGACAGGTGCCGTAAAGACGGCTCCGTCAGAATGCTCCACACCACGAATAAACGCCTGCTGAAAACGTGTTGTGCCCGGCTGTGCTGCTTCAAGGGTGGCGTCGGCAACGTTGGCGAAGCGAATTGCCTGCTGCGGATCCTCTCCCCAGTGGTACCAGGTGCTGGTCGTGGCTCTGCAGGCGTATTCCCATTCTGCTTCCGTCGGCAGTCGACAGGGCTGCCCGATTGTCTGCGACAGCCAGCGACAGTAAGCGTTGGCGTCATTCCAGCTGACGGCCACCACGGGGTGCCTGTCCGTCTGTTCGAAGCCAGGGTTTCGCCAGGTAATCGCCGGATCCTTGTGAAACCGATTCGTGTAGTCCTTTTCGAGGGGGAAGCAGCCGAGCGCACCGCCATTCCGTTCAGCGTCGGTGACATATTCCGTTGCTGCCACAAAGGCGCGAAACTGGGCGACGGTGACTTCTGTTGCGGTGATCTGAAATGGTCTGCTGATCTGCACCAGGTGCGCCGGTGTTTCGAGCGAAAAGTTCTGGGAGTTGCTGTACTGGTGCTGCAGTGCAAAACGGTGTTCGCCGCGATCTTCAGTGTCGAAGCCACGGCGGTATGTACCGGCGGGGACCGGACGAAAATTCAGACTGGCCAGCAGTTCATCGGAGGCAGGATCCGTACCGTGAGCAGGAAACGCGATCAG
>JALQUR010000619.1 GCA_023260695.1 Planctomycetaceae bacterium | reverse complement strand
AGATCTGCCACTTCGACCCCATTACTCTGGAAGATCTGAGGCCGGACAAATGCGGTAAGGCCTGCTACGAATGCCTGCTGGATTACTTCAACCAGCCGGACCACTCCAGCCTCGACCGCAATTCCATTCGTGACCTGCTGGGCCAGCTGGCAAACGCGGAGGCACGGCCTGCCGGGGGCGTTGGTTCACGTACAGATCGCCTCGCCGAATTACTGGAACGCTGCGACAGCGAGCTTGAAAAACGTTGGCTGCGATTCCTCGATCAGCACATGCTGCGATTGCCATCACAGGCACAGCATCTGCTGGCGAAGGCGGGCACCCGGCCAGACTTTTTCTATGCGGAAGAACAGGCAGCGGTGTACATCGACGGCCCGATCCACGACAAGCCCGACCAGATTCGCCGCGACGAAGAGGTCGGCGAACAGTTACAGAACTATGGCTATTCAGAGATCCGTTTCCGACATGACCAGGACTGGATGCAGATCGTGAAAACACATCAACGCATCTTCGGAGAACCCAGAGAATGAGTTCAGTGTCACTTTCTCGTGCCGGTACGTTGATTCGCACCCGGGGCCGTGAATGGGTCGTGCTCCCCGAATCCTCCGACGATTTGCTGATGGTTCGCCCCGTCGGTGGCCTCGATGAAGAGATCACAGGAATTCTGCCCGGGGTGGAACCTGTCGAATCGGCCACGTTTCCACTGCCGTCCATTCAGGACATCGGCGACTTTCGCTCCGGACAACTGCTGCGAGAAGCAGCACGGCTGTCCACGCGTGCTGCCGCCGGACCGTTCCGCAGCTTTGCTCGAATTGCCGTGGAGCCCCGTCCATACCAGCTGGTGCCCCTGATGATGGCCCTGCGTCTGGACCCGGTGCGACTTTTGATTGCCGATGATGTGGGCATCGGGAAAACCGTGGAAGCGGCGCTCGTCGCCCGGGAACTGCTGGATCGTGGGGAAATCAAATCCATCGCTGTGCTCTGTCCCCCACACCTGGCAGAACAGTGGCAGCATGAGCTGGCAGAGAAATTTCACATTGAGGCCACACTGGTTCTCTCCGGTACCATCCAGAAACTGGAACGGGATCTTCCGGTTGGTGTTTCTGTATTTGATCGCCACCGCCATGTCATCGTTTCCACTGACTTCATCAAAACCGACCGTCGAGCCACGGACTTTGCTGCCAAGTGCCCCGAATTTGTCATCGTTGACGAGGCACACGGCTGCACCAATGCGGGCCGCAGCACAGGGGGAAAGCAGAAACGGTTTGAACTGATCCGGAGCCTTGCTGAAAACCCGCAACGGCATCTGGTGCTGGTCACCGCAACACCGCACAGCGGCAACGAAGAAGCGTTCCGCTCACTGCTGGGCCTGCTGGATTCAGAATTCTTTGATCTGCCCGCAGATATCGATCGCTCCGAACGTGAAGGACTGCGCCGCAAACTGGCCCGCCATCTGGTGCAGCGTCGCCGAGCAGACATCGTGCAGTACCTGGAAACAGACACGACCTTCCCGGAACGCCTCGATAAGGAAATGACGTACGGATTCAGTAAGGAATACCGCGAACTGTTCTACGATATTCTGCAGTTCGCCCGGGAATTCGTGGCAGATGACGACGGTGCAGGCCACCATCGCCGTGTCCGCTACTGGTCGGCTCTGGCACTGCTCCGCTGCGTCTGCTCCAGCCCCGCCGCTGCTGCCGCAACACTGCGAAATCGAGCAGCCTTCAGCGACCTGGACGAGGAAGCGAACATCGACGCCATGGGACGTCGCGCTGTACTGGACCAGGATGATGGGGATGAATCCGTGGTGCTTGACTTCAGCCCCGGGTCAGCGGTCGAAGCAGAGACCAGCGATTCCCCCAGCCGGCGACGCATGCTCAAGTTTGCTCAGCGTGCCGAACAGCTGAAAGGAACAAGTGACAAGAAACTGCAGCAGGCGATTCAGGAAATCAAATCACTGCTGAAGGATGGATTTCAGCCAATCGTGTTCTGCCGCTTCGTGGAGACCGCCACTTATGTCGCCGATGCACTGCGGCAGGCACTCCCTGCCAGGGTAGCAATAGAATCCGTTACAGGACTGGTGCCCCCGGCAGAACGAGAGCGGCGAATTGAGGTGCTTTCCACAGCACCGGCCGATTACGTGCTGGTAGCGACCGACTGCCTGTCCGAGGGAATCAACCTGCAGCAGGCATTTAATGCCGTGCTGCATTATGACCTCTGCTGGAATCCCACCCGTCACGAACAACGCGAAGGCCGGGTGGACCGCTTCGGCCAGAAGACCACCGAGGTGCGTGTCCTCACCTTTTACGGCCGCGACAACCCGATTGATGGCGTCATCCTCGACGTCCTCCTACGCAAGC
>JALQUR010000599.1 GCA_023260695.1 Planctomycetaceae bacterium | reverse complement strand
GTAATTGCGATGAATGAAGTCAATGAGTTTTTCGTGCGTCAGCAGCGCACCACGGGACTGCGGCGTTGACTGTGGGCCAGCAAAAGGGCCTGCAGCTTGTGCGGCATCATCGCGCCGTCCCATGACGGTCGCCACACAAACGTCGTCTTCCGCAGCCAGTCGTTGATGAAATAGACACCGCGATACTGTTCCGGAAACAGCGGAGAATCCCCGAAGATCACCCCCGTCCCCGAACCTTCAAACAGCGGACCACTGACAGCGGCCGTCGCCGCATGATGTTCCGTCGACCAGTGTGAACTCCACGGATGATTCCAGCCAAAGTGAGCCCCGTCGAATGGCATGAAGACGCGGTCACCGCTGGTCTGGTCGTTGTCCGTTCCGAGCCAGTTGAACCCGTCATCCAGCGCGATATCCCACGGATTCCGAAACCCGCGGGCAACGATCTCCAGCTGACCGCCGCCATCGGCGCAACGCAGCACACCGCCATCCAGTCCCCAGTCGTCAGCCGGATCGTGATAGGCATGCTGATAGCTCTCGGGAGTATGGAACTCGGGTAATGGAAAATCGGGAGTTCCCGGGGGCGCTGTCACACCCCACAAGTCTCGGAAAGGTTTCGGAGCATAACGGTCGGGCTGATTCAGTCCTTTCGAATTGCCCTTGCTCATATACAGCCGACCATCCGGAGCCCATGTCAGCCCATGCAGGCCGTGCTCCAGATTTCCCAGATCCGTGTACACCCGAATGTACTCATCGGCCACGTCATCCCCGTCCAGATCACGAACCAGTGTCAGGTCCGGTGCGTTCGCCACCCACAGGTCGCGACCATGCCATGCCAGGCCCTGCACATTATTGAACCCGGTCGCGAACACTTTCGTCTGATCCGCTATGCCGTCGTGATCGCTGTCCAGCACCATCACCACACTGTCTGCTGGTGTCTCTGGCGTCGGGTTGCGGTACTGCGGCCCCATCCCGACAAACAACCGACCACGTGCATCGAAGGCCATGGAACACGGCTGACGCACAAGCGGTTCACGTGCAAACATCGTGACTGTGAATCCGTCCGGCACCGTCGGCAGCGCATTCAGATCCGCATCCTTGTCGCCAAAATCAGCGGCGTGGATCGAAACAACTGAACCCAGCAGCAAACACGTCAGAACCAGCGTGCGAACAATCCGCATTCAATTTCACCCCGTCGGAAACCACAACTCATGGCAACGACGGCAACCCGCTCTGCTGACGCCATGCCTGCCGCACAGCATAATGACCGCGACCGGCAATGCCACCCCGGGGATGCCGACCAGCATCGACGACACTTCTGCACTGGCTGAAATGATCCGCCAGCTCAACAGGATCGCAGACTGCCTTCCGCGGCGACTCACGGATCAGACACAATGTCGTCACGCCTGCCCACACAGTCCTGACGCACGTCTGCAGACCCACCGCCAGTGACAGTCTTCAGGGAACGGCCAGCGTCAGATCCGCTTCCGCATTTGCCCGTTGCGTGCCACTGCCCACAGTCGCGCGCACAAGCAACGGCATATTGAACGGTCCGGCACCACCTGCAGCGGTCTGCAGTCGCAGT
>JALQUR010000537.1 GCA_023260695.1 Planctomycetaceae bacterium | reverse complement strand
GATGAGAATCGGTATTGCCAGTGATCATCGTGGCGTCGCCATGAAGACCCGACTGACACATTTGCTTGAGAGTCTGGAATGTGAAGTGGTGGACTATGGTCCTCACGATTCTCAGAGCGTTGACTACCCGGATTATGCAGCACAGGTATCCCGCGAGGTTTCTTCGAGGGGGCTTGATCGCGGCATTCTGATCTGTGGTACAGGCATTGGGATGTGCATTGCCGCGAACAAATTCTCGGGTGTTCGGGCGGCGCCCTGTCACGACAGCGTCACTGCGGAATACAGTCGGATGCACAACGACGCCAACGTCATTTGTCTCTCCGCCGATCAGCTCAGCGACCAGGTGGCGGAGCAGGTGATTCGAATCTGGCTGAAGACTGAGTTTGAAGAGGGACGGCATGGTCGGCGTCTGGAGAAAATCACTCAGCTCGAGCACGAAGTTGCCGTTGCCCTGATTGAGCGAGAACGAACTGCCGGTGCAGAGTAGGCTCACTGATCAGGGGCAGCTCATACGCCGGACTGTTCTCGCGGACTGTTCACGCAGGAGCAGCTGATCTGGTCAGCTGAGTGGCTGTGGCAGAGGGTTCCGGTATCCTGAGGGTTGGCATTTACCAGCTGTCTCCACCAGCTGTGATGAAATGGAATGACCTGACAGACAGTAAGGAGCAGTAGCTGTGAATCCGGAAGAGCTGCGATTTGCTCGCACACACGAATGGATTGCGGTGGAAGGTGATACGGCCACGCTGGGAATTTCCGAATTTGCGGTTCGGCAGCTCACCGACATTGTGCACATCGAACTCCCGCAGGTTGGTGACAGGGTCAGCCCGGGCCAGCCGCTTGGTGAAGTGGAAAGCGTCAAGGCGGTGAGCGACATTTACGCTCCCGTGCACGGTGAAGTGATTGCGGTGAATGATGCTCTGGAAAGCGACCTGAATCTGCTCACCGAAAGCTCATTTGGTGACGGCTGGATTGTCCGGATTCAGTTGCAGGATCCTGCCGAGCTGGAGCAGTTGATGACTTACGGGCAGTATCAGGCGCACTGCGAATCGTCGGGGCACTGATACGTCGTGAAACCTGACATCATCATCAGCCAGTCGGAGCGGCGGAAGAACGGGAGACACTGATGATCGGAACTGCAAACGAACAGGATTCGGCTGCTGATTCTGCTGCGGTGGCCTTATCGGTTCGGAGGGTCGGGAAGCAGTTCGGTGCGGTACAGGCTCTGAATGATGTCAGCTTTGACATCCTGCGCGGCGAATTGCATGCCGTGATGGGCGAGAATGGCGCCGGCAAGAGTACTCTGATGAAGATTCTTGCGGGTGTGCTGCCGGAGTATGATGGAGAGCTGCGGGTCAACGACCGTCCTGCCCGTTTTCGCACCCCTGCCGACGCTGAAGCAGCTGGAGTGGGGATGATTCACCAGGAGCTGAATCTGGTGGATCAGCTGAGTGTGGCGGCAAATATCTTTCTCGGACGGGAGATCTGCAGGCGAGGAGGACTGCTCAACACGGCCGCGATGAATCGGCGTGCTGCGGAACTGCTGGGTGAGCTGGAGGCTGAAATTGCGGCGGAGACTCAGGTTCGCAGGCTGCGAATCGGGGATCAGCAGCTGGTCGAGATTGCTCGAGCCCTTTCCCTGCAGACGGACATCCTGATCATGGATGAGCCGACGAGTGCGTTGACGGAAACGGAAGTGGACCGTCTTTATCGTGTCATCGAGAGACTGCGAGCCCGTGGCGTCACGATCATCTACATCTCACACAAGATGGATGAGGTGTTTCATCTGGCGGACCGGATCACCGTGCTTCGCGACGGGCGTTTTGTAAGGACATTGCAGCGCAGAGAGACAACGCCGCGAGAAATAGCGCATCTGATGGTTGGGCGGGAGCTGACTGATCGTCAGACAAGAACGTCTGCTGCTGCGGGTCCAGGCAGGGAGATCGCTCTGCAGGTTCGGGATCTTTCACTGACGCAGCACGGCCGAGGCAGCGGGCAGCGGCTTCGTCGCGTTTCATTTGAGCTGCGTCGCGGCGAGATCCTGGGACTTGCCGGGCTGATGGGAGCAGGCCGTACGGAACTGCTCGAATCTCTGTTTGGTGTGGCACGGGGAACTGTGACTGGCGAGGTGAAAGTCGATGGCCAGGTCTGCAGATTTCGGCATCCTGCGGAAGCAAAGCAGGCTGGACTGATGATGGTCTCAGAAGACCGCAAGCGTCTGGGTTTGTTTCGTCAGCTGAACGTGCGGGAGAACATCAGTGTCAGTGCGTTGGGCGGCATGTCAGGCTTTGGAGTGATTTCTCCGCGAGTTGAGCGGCAGCAGATCGCTGAAGTGATGACATCGCTGGGTGTCAAAGCTGATTCCCCGGAAATCGCGATCACATCGCTCAGCGGTGGCAACCAGCAGAAGTGTATTCTTGCCAGATGTCTGCTCACGAAGCCTCGAATTCTGCTGCTTGATGACCCCACTCGCGGTGTCGACATCGGGGCGAAATCGGAACTTTACGCGTTGATGAGTCAACTGGCGGAAGCCGGGATTTCAATCCTCGTTACCTCAAGTGAGTTGCCGGAACTGCTGGCAGTGAGCGACAGAATTCTGGTGTTGAGTGAGGGAGTGCTCACGGCGGAGTTTACTGCTGCGGAGGCCAGTGAGCAGAAGATTATGGAGGCGGCCACACTGGGCCGCAGGCGGGCGGAGCCGGTGGGTGATTAATGTTCATTTTCGCACTGATGACAGCGAAGGCGGCAGATTCTGCAGATAAAAGCGAACTGCTGCCTGGGAATGCTCAGTCCTGCTGTGACCTGCGGACTGGAACTGCGTGCTGCATATTGAGGACGAGGAGCGTCAACGATATAAGTACGGTCCGAACCGGTTGTGATCCCGGTGCCCTGAATTTCTCCTCCGGACAGCTTTCGAATGTTGCGTTTTGAGCAGTTTTCACAGGATACGCAGTTCCTGCGACTGGTGCATCGAGAACCAGACGTGGATCTGGTTGTGGCTGCCCTCGAGATTGCTCGCGATATTCACCCGGACCTCGATATTCATGCGGTCCAGAGTTCTCTGCAGAAGGCCGTTGCTCGCCTGACCCATCCGATCACCTGCGCCGGTTCGGACTTTGATGAGCTGAAACTGCTGGTCCGTTTCATGACAGAAGAGCTGGGGCTGCATGGAGATTCTGATTACCTGGATGACCTTGATGCTCACTGTCTGAATCGGGTTCTGGAAACGGGGCGTGGGATTCCGATTTCGTTGTCACTGCTGTATCTGCATGTGGCCAGTGAACTTGGTATTCCGCTCGAACCGATTGGTACTCCCGGGCGATTTCTGACTCGACTGCAGACCGAGGCCGGTGTGCTTTATGTCGACGCTTTTGATCAGGGGCGTATCCTCGATGAGCCCGAATGTGTGGAGCTGATCTGTTCAGCGACACGGTATTCGCCTGCTGACGTAAAACGCTGCCTGCGTCCTCTGGACGATCGTTCCATCATCGTCCGCATGCTGCAGAATCTGAAGAACCTGTTTGGTCGACAGGAAAGCTGGTTGGATGCCTGGCGTGTGCAGAGTCGTCTGAGTCTGCTCCTGCCGGGGTCATGGCGGGAACGCAGGGATTATGCGGTGCTCACCCTCCGTGCCGGACGTTACGGCGAGGCAGTGGAATTGCTCCGCAGGGGGCTGGTTGTCTGTCCGGACGAAGATCGCCACTATCTTGAAGGGCATCTGAGTCAGGCGTTGCGAATGCTGCCCGAAAGCAACTGAGAGTCGGCGTCTGATTGCCGCAGATCTGTTCGTGTCATTCCGACTGCAGCATTGAGCGGTTCATTTTCTGCGACGGCGTGAACACCTCTGGCAACCCCATCACGGTGTGGGAATTGCAGGCCACGTGATGGTTTCCTTTCCGGCTGGAAGTCTATAACGTGTCGTTCACGGGAAACGCTGCGGAGCCTGAACCGGCTCAGCGGCTTTCTTCTCACAAGATTCACTCTCACACATTCACTCTCACACTCTGTCACGAAGGGCTGTCAGGTATGGCCGACTGGATTGAACCCGGTACAAAGGCGCCTGCGTTCGCTGTCAAGGCAACTGATGGCAAGCTTGTCCGCTTGTCGTCATTCAAGGGCAAAACGGTGGTACTGTATTTCTACCCGAAGGATGACACCCCCGGGTGTACCATCGAGGCATGCGCATTCCGCGACAGACTGCAGGAAATCGAAGATCTGGGGGCGGTCGTTCTGGGAGTCAGCCCGGACAGCGTCGAATGTCATGTGAAATTCACAGACAAGTTCTCACTGACCTTCCCGTTGCTCGCAGACACCGAGCACGAAATTGCTGAGAGCTACGGTGCCTGGCGCGAGAAGAACATGTACGGAAAGAAGTCGATGGGTGTGCAGCGATCGACCTTCATTATCGGGCCGGACGGTAAGGTCGCAAAGCTCTGGAAAAAGGTGACGGTCGACGGGCACGATCAGCAGGTCATTGATGCACTGCAGGAACTGGGGGGCTGAAGGTTCAGGTCAGCCATTGAGCTGCCTCGCCAGTTGTCCAGCGAATCTGACGCTGCCAGCCCGCTGCATCGATGCAGGCTGGCAGCGTTTTTTGCAGCAGGGTTTCCTGCAGCAGGGGGCGATCTTCTGGTGAGTTGCCCGGGGCACATGCAGATCACGCGTGTCAGACCCAGATCGCGGAATCGCAGCCCGCAACCAGAGTTCATCCCGTACTGTGACGGTTGTCACTGCTGCTTCCTGCAATTCACCGGAGATCTGCTCGCACAGGGCGGAGTGCGTCTGTGCAGCGTGCCGTCCGGCTTCAGGGATTGCCGCTCCGATCCTGCAGATCGCGGTACCATTCTGATGTGGGCTCGGCTGTGAGTTGCAGCAGCATTTCATCCGGAGCGTCGGCAAGCGTCGAGGCCTGCCGCACCATCATCGCTGGAGACAGCACGACCCCGCCGGAGAAACATCCGATCAGACTTCCTCCTGGTCCGCTGCGAGTGGTGAGCATGGGCTGGGTCGTCGTCGGAGTGCGATAAGTGGTTGCCGGAAGTAGTGCGTTGTCCGTCAGTGCCACTGGCGTCCATTGCAGCTGACCACTCGACTGCAGTTCGCGAACAATTGCCGCCGTCAGGAGAATGTCGACGGTATTCTGCAGATCAGCAAAGGCTGGAATTCTGCTGGCAAGTTCATCGAAGCAGCGATTGAAGGAAGCGGCGAATCCGTCAGCACTTCCCTTTGCGGTGGGGGAGTCCAGCAGTTGCCCGCCCGCACCGACGACCTCCTCCTGGGCAAACAGGGTGAGTCGTGGGCCGGTGATCACCCAGTAGCTGCCCTCAGGATTCCGTTGCAGCACATCGGCAGCCGGAGCAAACCACCAGCGACGCATCATATTGTCGCCTGGTCGTGCCAGGGAAAGGCTGGATCGCAGCTGGCGAACTCCGGGATTATCAAGCCCGATTGCCAGACGCTTCATGCGGTAGTCCGCTTCGATCATGGCGGCACACATGCGGCTGTCCTCCGGGACTCCGAAGGTTGTGATCTCCCAGTTTCCCATGAGTTGTACCATGTGCCGCAGTCGTGCCGTCTGCACCTGGAGGGTTGCCGCTGTTGAATTCTGCTGCAGCCACTGCTGTGCGAGCTGCAGCTGTGCCGGCACCGGGTCAATCGAGCAGCCTGCTTTCCGCAGAACATCTGCGGAACGAAAGGCGGTGAGCAGGTCTTCCAGCAACAGCAGCGGGCGTCCACTTGCGGATCCGACCATGCGCCCGGACGGCAGTCGAACGAAGTTCTCTGCCGGACCGGCCAGCAGGACATCGTCCTGTTCGGCGGAGAGAATTACGGCGTCGATTCTTGTCAGGCCGCCGGGATAGCGGAGGTAAGGACCGGGGCTGGAACCATCTGCCAGGGTGCTTTTCAGTCGGAGGTCCAGTTGTCGAAGTGAGATGAGTCGCTGAGTATCCGGGAGCGGAGCTTCTTCGGCTTCGCTGGCAGGGGTCCGCTGCAGCTTGCGCAGAGCCGCTGGCGAAATGATCTCTGCCGGGGAAGCCGCACTGATCAGACCTTCCGCATTGACCAGAATCCCCCCCGGCATTCCACCGCCACCGGGACCCTGATTGTTCTGTGCCAGAGACGGTTGCAGTGTGAGCAGGAACAGCAGCAGAGCAATCGGCAGTGGCAGAGTTCGGCGCATCTGTTGACCTTCTGTGTTGCAGATTCCGGTAAACACGTACTGTTCAGGATCCGGTTCGCTGCAGCAGCCGAGATGCTGACAGCGATTGTTGTGCGGCGGTCAGGCAGAACTCAGGTATCGCCGGAGTTGTCGTGGGCTGATGCGTCGAAATCGAGTCTCTGCTGGCGGTCGTCAGGCAAATCCAGTTCGCGAAACAGCAGGCTGGGCTGAATATCCGTGTTTCGCTGGTACTTGCCCCGCTCGTACTCAGTGATATCGCCTTCGACCGTGTGATAGAAGATCTGGCAGACCTGGACACCTGGATAAATGCGGATTGGCTGGATCGCGATCATTTCGAGCGTCCAGTAGCCACAGAAGCCAACATCTCCAAAGCCTGCAGTGACATGCACAAACATTCCCAGCCGGCCGATGGAGGAACGCCCTTCAAGCATTGGCACCAGGTTGCGTGTTTCCGTGTACTCGATTGTCCGACCGAGATACATCTGGCCGGGCTGCAGTACGAGGCCTTCCGGCGGAATGGTAACTCTGCGGAACCGGTTGGGCCTTTTCATGTCGAGTACGATTTCTTCGTACACGAGCAGTTCGTCGTGCAGTCGCAGGTTGTAACTGTTGGGATTCAGTTGTTCTTCGGAGAAATCGCTGATCTGAATATCGCTGCCGAGGCGGGCCCGGATTTCGTTGCCACTGAGGATCATGAGGTTGCCTGAGGTGATTCCGGGGGAGAGCAGGCGGGCGCAGCGGACCGCATCTGAAAGTTGGACTTCTGAGCAGATTACGGCAGGTTTCCGGGGGAATCAACCAGTCGGAACCTGAGAGCAGCACAAACGCTGATTTGAAAGTTTCCGCAGGCGGCAGTTGGATCCGGGTGGAGGCATGGCGTGGGTGGTTGTTAGACTGAGAGATTCACGAATCTGATGCAGATCTCTGGATGTTGTGCCGATGCTGACAACAACTCCTTCCGGAAGCGATTGTTTTTTTCTCAATGGCCGGCGGTGTTTCT
This sequence comes from Planctomycetaceae bacterium, assembly GCA_023260695.1. GTDB lineage: Bacteria > Planctomycetota > Planctomycetia > Planctomycetales > Planctomycetaceae > SXXK01. Next base: position 12,189 of record JALQUR010000537.1, on the reverse strand, counting down.
TCACCGTGCTGACGGTGCTGTCCGCGCTGATCTGCGGCAGTGGATCCGCGTGGGCATGGCAATCGGAAACTCCGCCTGCCACTGTCACTGCCACTTCACCTGAGGAACAGCGATTTTTTGAGACGCGTATCCGCCCACTGCTGGCGCGGCACTGCTACAAGTGTCATTCTGCCAATTCGCAGGAACCGGGGGGAAAGCTGTTGCTGGATCATGCCGCCGGTCTGCTCAATGGTGGTGAATCAGGTGCAGCGGTTATTCCTGGGAATGCTGCAGACAGTCTGCTGGTGCAGGCACTGCATTCTGATGGTCTGCAGATGCCGCCTGAGAAGCCACTTTCTGCTGCAGAGATCGCTGACGTGGAAACGTGGATTCAGCGGGGGGCGTATGATCCACGAACAGCAGTACCGATGGCTGCAGCAGCGGTTGATCCGGCGGCACAGCCTCACTGGGCATGGAGCTCTCCTCAGCCGCCACAGATCCCTGAAGTGCAGAATAGTGCATGGCCATTGTCTGATATTGATCGCTTTGTACTGGCGGCATTTGAGCAGGCAGGAAAGCCCATACCTGCCGCAGCCAGTCCCCGGACGGTAGCCCGTCGGCTGTATCAGAATCTGCTTGGACTTCCGCCCACAGCGGAAGAACTGGAGGAGGCAGAAACGCTGCTCCTTGAGGAGTCGGGCACTGGTCTCATTTCGCTCGTGGATCGGTTGCTTGCCAGTCCGCATTTTGGTGAACGCTGGGGCCGGCACTGGCTGGACGTTGCTCGTTACGGGGAGTCGAACGGCAACGATGGGCTTGGCCGCAATCCGACATTTCCACATGCCTGGCGCTATCGGGACTACGTCATTGCAGCCATCAATCAGGACATGCCGTGGGATCAGTTTCTGCGGGAGCAGCTTGCCGGAGATCTGCTCCCGGCTGTTTCACCGGCTGAGCGGGACCGTCTGGTGACGGCTACCGGATTTCTGGCACTCAGTGCCAAACCGGCCAAAGCGATGAATGATGATTTTGAAATGGATATTGTGGCAGATCAGATCGACTTGATCGGTCGTGGGATTCTTGGGGTGAGTGTTGCCTGTGCGCGATGTCACGATCACAAGACAGATCCGATTCCGACTGCTGAGTACTATGCACTGGCTGGAATACTCACCAGCACTGAGACTCTCTGGGGGCTGGCTGCGAATGAAGGTCTGACGGCACCAAAAACAGATCTGCATGTACTGCAGGCTGCTGAAAAAGTGCTGCCTCCGGATGATTTCGTTGAGACGGTGCTGGTACTTGAATCCAATACCGGGCTTCCCAGGCCGAATCCAAAACCTCCCTGGCCTGCCGGGACTCCGCTGGCGATGGGAGTGCGTGATCGCGCGAAGCCGGCAGATTGCCCAGTCAACATCAAGGGAAGTTCCGCGAAGAAAGGGGACGTTATTCCTCGCGGCTTTCTGGCATTCTGTACTCCGGAATCCATGGCTGCTGAGCCTGTCAATCCGGAGCAGAGCGGGCGGATGGAGCTGGCCGCGTGGATTACTCATCCGCTGCATCCGTTGACGGCGAGGGTGCTCGTGAATCGTGTCTGGGGCCATCTGTTCGGTCGAGGTATCGTGCCGGTGGCGGATGAATTCGGACGTTATGGTGAAGCTCCTGCCAGTCAGGAACTGCTGGATTATCTGGCGATACAGTTTGTACAGGAGGGCTGGTCGCTGAAGAGCCTGATTCGATCGATTGTGCTGTCGCGGACGTGGCAGCTTGCTGCATCATCCGGCTCAGAGCATCCCACTCTGGCACTCGCGAAGATCCTCCCGCGTCGTCGTCGTCTGGATGCCGAAGCATTTCGCGACAGTGTGCTTCGCGTGAGTGGTCAGCTGAATCCGGAGCCTGCACAGGGTTCGCTCATTCAGCATCGGGATATTCTGGTGAACCTGGCCGGCAATCTGCATGAACCATCCGTACATCGCAGTGTTTATCTGTGTTATCTGCGCAGTTCGCTGCCTCCGGAACTGACACCATTTGATCTGCCCGACTTTACTTCGACGGTGGGACAACGTGCACAGTCAACGATTCCCGCTCAGGGCCTGTTTCTGCTCAATAATCCATTCATGCATCGCCAGTCTGCAGCCTTGTCCGAACTGGTCCGGCGGCATTCCGAGAATCGTCAGCAGCGTCTGGAGTTTCTCTGGAAACAGGTTCTGCAGCGAGCTCCGGAATCCGAAGAACTGCAATGGGCGGAGGAATTCCATGGCGAACGAGGGGACTCTGAACAGACATGGCAGGCGCTATGTCAGAGTCTGCTGATGACAAGTGAGTTTCGATATCTGGACTGAACGGTCAATCACCGGAGACTGGACGAGATGCTGAACACACGAAGACAGATGCTGCAGACTGCCTCCTGCGGATTCGGCTCACTGGCGCTGAATTCACTGCTGGCAGAAACCGGACTACAGTCGCAGAATCCGCTTTACCCCCGCAGCGCAGCTCATCCTGCTCGCGCCAGCCGGGTAATATTCCTGTGTATGAGCGGCGGGCCGGCTCAGCTGGATACCTTTGATTACAAACCGCAGACGGGAAAAAAACCACATCCCGGTTCGGTCTTCCGTTTCCGACAGCATGGCGACAGCGGGCTGTTTGTTTCCGAGTTGCTTCCGGAGACGGCTCGGCATGCAGATAAGCTCTGCGTGATCAATGGGATGCATGCGGACACGGGAATTCACGCGCAGTCGTTTCTGCAGCTGCATACTGGTGAGCGTCTGCGTCCTCGCCCCAGTCTCGGGGCGTGGGTGTCTTACGGTCTGGGCACTGAAAACGGCAATCTGCCGGGGTTCATCAGTCTGAATACTTCAAAGAGTTCGGTGTATTCCAGCGGATTTCTGCCGTCGATTCACAACGGGACGCCAATCGGCGTCAACGGTGAAGATATGAGCCGGGCGACGATTGCGGACCTTGCCGGCAGCGAAACAGAGTCACTGCAGCGTCGGCAGCTGGATCTTGTTCAGTCACTGAACAGGCGACATCTGCAGCAGCGCGAACAAAGCTCGGAGCTGGAGAATGTGATTCGCTCGATGGAACTTGGCTTCCGCATGCAGACAGCCGCTCCGGAACTGCTGGATCTGAGTGGCGAGACCGCAGCGACTCTGAAACGCTACCGAGTTGGTGAGGCGATGCAGCAGACTGGGACCTGTCGGCCGACGGATTTTGGACGGCAGTGCCTGCTGGCCCGACGATTTGCGGAAGCAGGAGTTCGTTTCATTGAGGTGAATCACGGCAGCTGGGATCAGCACAAGAATCACCGCCGCGACCTGCAGGCCAACTGTCAGGCCACGGATGCGCCCATCGCGGCTTTGCTGCAGGACCTTGATGAACGCGGAATGCTGGACGAGACGCTGGTTGTCTGGGGCGGTGAATTTGGTCGCCCGGGACTGGTCCCCGGTGATGGAAAGGATGAAACGGGCCACAATGCGAACGGATTCACGTTCTGGATGGCTGGTGGTGGTGTGAAGGCGGGGTATGTTCATGGGCGCACCAGTGACACGGGGGCTCAGGCGGTCGACGGGAAAGTGCACTTCCGCGATCTGCACGCCACGATTCTGCACCTGCTGGGACTGCCGGCAAATGACCTGACATGGTTCCATGAAGGCCGGCATCATCGGCTCACCGGGCCGGACGGCGGCAGAGTTGTTGATCAGCTGTTCGCCTGAGTGTTGTCTGTCGGCGGGCTCCCGGGATTGCTCAGCTCATCGCCCTGTGCGGCCACAGAATCCTGTTCTGCAGCAGGTGACGTTGTCATCTGCTTCAGATTCAGTCCCAGTTGCTGCATGAAGAAGACTCCTGCCGCAGTCACAACGATATAGGCGGGTACCTGCAGGAAGAACGAGGCCGCCAGGACGTCGGCGTCATCGGGCTGCAGTGACTGTGCCTTCATGGCCACGATGAAACATACCTGAATTACTCCGAAGTAGCCGGGGGCTGCAGGAATCATGACTCCGAATGCCGTGATTCCGGTCAGGATCAGTCCCGTGGAAAAGTCGACATCGATCTCAAGAGCCCACAGGGCGATGCAGGCCGAAAGTCCGTTCAGCAGCCACTGCGCCAGCGAGTTGATCTGCAGCTTCAGAATCATCAGCGGAGATTTGAGTGCCTGCAGCCCGACGGCTCCCTGTTCGAGCATTTCCAGCACCTTGCTGCTCAGTGCGGTGGGGACAAATGGAATGAACCTCAGGATTTCCCTGGTGAGACTGATGAAGAACTGCGTCCGGAACAGATAAATCACCACCGCCGCGACCATCCCGCCGCAGACCACAGCAACCGTAACAGCCACGTTCTGATATTCCGGTGGCATTTCGTTGGCATACCAGATCCCGGATGCAAACAGCGTCAGGATGGCGACGATGTCGAGGATGCGTTCCAGCACTACAGTGGACAACACGGTGCTTGCGGGAATCTGAAATTGACGATTGACCACGAAGACGCGGACAAATTCACCGAGGTGCGCCGGCAGAATGTTGTTGGCAGCGAATCCAATCACGAGTGGACGAAACAGCTGATTTGGGGTGAGTTCCTTTGCGGGCTGCAGCAGCCAGCTCCAGCGAACGGCCTTGAGCCAGTAGAACAGGAACAGCAGCAGGAACATCGGGAACGTATAGAGATAGTTGATTTCCCTCAGGCTGTCCGACAGAGCCTGCAGGTCTGTGTCCTTCATCGCCCATGCAAGGCTTCCGAAAGAAACGGCAATGCCGGCAATGATCAGCAATAATCGCTTCATGGATGGCAGGATTCTGTGCGTCGGACAGTGTGCTTCAGGCGATTACCGGATGCTCGGTATGAACTTGCTTGAGCCGCCCTGGGAGCTAAGAAAAGGGGGCTGCTGACGGAGCAGATGCAGGAAGGCCATCGCCATGCAGACAGTCAGCCATTGTTTCCGCAAGGATAACAGAAAACTGTCATGGCTGTCACCAGAATCTGTGGTGGTTATCTGCGTCACGAAGGATGCGTAATGCGTGGCTGCCGGAGATTGTTCGAGCAGGATTTCCACGCAGCACATCTGGTGAACAGCGGACACAGTCCGGTACGCGCTCTGCCTGTGAAGAACGTGAAGCAGAAGTTGAGCTGGGGCATAACGATCCTGCGACCTGTCCGGCAGGCACTGCACCTGAAGAAAGATCACAATCGGAAGCTGGCAGTGAGCTGCGTCGAACGATTCCCACGACAGCGTTGCAGGCATTCAGGACCGGAAGCACCGGCAGGTCTGTCTGCAGGAATGCAGCATTGAGAGCAACGATGTCTGTTTCCAGCGTGAGTGTGGGGCAGGGGGATTGCAGAGTCAGCAGCTGAGCCAGTTGATGCTCTGAAATGTCGCTGAGCAGAAGTTCGAACAATGCCGACACGGAAATCACCCCGAGCAGTTCCTGGTCTCGGTTGGTAAGGATCACCACATCCTGCCGCGATCGCAGCAGATGCTGCAGCAGACGCTCTGTAGAGAATGCCCCGGAGAGAATCATCTCTGAACAGTTCTGCACCAGATGGGTGATGAGAGTTGCCATACGAGGAATACTCAGGATGTGTCAATTGGATGAGCTGACGAAGTCTGATCGTGCCGTTTGAAGCGACGTGTCATACGGGACGATCACTGCAGTATTGATCGTCTGGAGATTTTGTGCACGAAATTTCGCAGATGCAGAGCAGATGTACTGGGGGATTCATGGCGACCTGAAGGATTAGTTGGGTTACATCGGTTGCAGGGTCTGGCAGACGTTACCGCCGGAGCAGGATTGACTGTGTTTTGCTGGGACTTGTGGGGCGCAACTCATTGGAGGATATGCATTCAATCAGCTCCCTGTGGCAGCGGGCGGTCATTTCCAGACGGTGATTTCGGGCCATCCGGCAGCAAGGGCAAATCCAATATTCCGCCGCGAATTGCGTGGGGGAACTCACGTACCATGGCTCAGGTGTGTAGGATTTGCTGCTCATCTTTCATTTTTCATTTAACGCTGATCAGCTCATTTACGGGAGTCAGGATATGAGCTCCGGATTTCCTCGAACCTGTCTGCTTCTGTTGTCGGCACTTTGCCTTGGCTGCGGGGAATCGCAGCAGAATTCTCAGAGTGCCGATGCAAACTCACCCGGCGCTGGGCCGGTTCCATTCAGGCTGGCTCTGAACTGGTATCCTGAGACGGAGCACGGCGGCTATATTGCGGCCGATGTGACGGGGTACTTTGCCGAGGAAGGACTGGCCGCTGAGATTATTCCGGGTGGCCCGGGAGCTCCGCAGGCCGTGATTGCAGAGCTTGCTGCCGGCCGAATTCAGTTCGCCATTTCAAGTGCCGACAATGTGATCCGTGCTCGGCAGGCTGGGGTCCCTGTTGTGGCTCTGCTGGCCGCGCTGCAGCAATCACCTCGCTGCATCATGGTCCATGAGGCAGCGGGATTTCAGTCGCTGCACGATCTGAAGAATATTGAACTCTCGATGAGCGAGACGCGTCCATTTGCGCTCTGGATGAAGAAAAAACTGCCGTTGGAGGGAGTGACCATTGTTCCGTTCAACGGCCTGGTTGGCGAGTTTTTGCTCAAACCGGACTTTGCGCAGCAGGCCTATGTGTTCAGTGAGCCATTCATCGCGAAGGAGCAGGGGGGAGATCCGCAGTCGCTGATGGTTTCGGAGATCGGCTTTAATCCCTATTCAAGTCTGCTGGTGACAACAGAATCCGTGATGCAGGATCAGCCAGACCTGGTCCGAAAAGTGGTGGCGGGTGCACAGCGAGGCTGGCAGACTTATCTTGAATCCCCCCTCGAGACCAATCAGCGGATTCAGGAGCTGAATGAAGAGATGTCTCAGGAAGCTCTGGCGTATGGAGCAGAAGCGATGAAGCCGCTCTGTCTGCCTTCTGAGGGGGCTGTCTTTGGTGAGATGACGGAATCTCGCTGGGCTGAGCTGATTCGTCAGATTGAGGAACTGGGAGAGATCTCTGAGGGGGACGTCGAGGCTGCCAGGTGCTTCAGCAATCAGTTTCTCAGAAGGGCTGAAACCCCAGCGCTTTTGCAGTGAACGCCTGTATTGATGTCGGTGGCCAGCGCGTGATAGCCGCAGTTCAGCAGCCTGCTTTGCCCGGTGCCAGCTGTCGTGTCTGGTCTTTTGTTGATGGGCATCCACGAGTCCGCTTGTATGGGTCAGGCAAACTTGCCGGGTCCGGCTGAGTTTGTCGAATTGCCTTCAAGACCGCCCGTCGCTGGTGACGAAACCGATACTGTCGAGTTTTTCGACAGCCCCAGCATTGCTTGCGCAGTTTGACAGCCAGCATTGTCGGCAGATTCTGCCGATTTCTGTTGCCAGCTGAGATACGGGTGTGCGAAGCATTGCTGACAGCTGTCACAGTCTGAGTTCGGTATACCGAACGGATTCGGTTTGACTCCCTGGAGTACAGCAGGATGCTGAGAGGAACATCGCCACAGGAACAACGGAGCCGGTTTCGGTCTTTTGTTGGCGTTCTGATTTGTGCGACGTGTCTGTCAGGATGTTCGCGTCAGTTCTGGCGCCGGCAGGCTGATGTTGATACTTATTCCGCGATTGGTGAGAAGCTTAACGATCCGCACTGGTCGCTTCCGCGCGTGAACATCACGCCGGATCCGCGGAGTCGATTCTACGATCCGTACGATCCGGATCAACGCCCGCTTCCGCCGGATGATCCAGCGGCTCATGAAGTGATGCATTCAGTGAGCGGTCGCAAGGGCTATCAGGGCTGGCACAAGCTCGGTGTTTCATTTGCGATTGAGAATCCGCAATGGCTGCAGGGTTACGGGGTAGATCCGGAATCGGCGGATCCGGTCTCGGGACACACGCAACTGCGGCTGTCTGGAATTGGTATTCCTGAAGCTGTGGAACTTGCGGCAATACACAGTCGTGAATATCAGACTCAGATCGAGTCCCTGTACACCAGTGCTCTGAGCCTGACCGAGGAACGATTCAACCTGGGGACTCGTTATCTGGTCGGTGGTGGGCCTCCGGTGGTCAACGCCGGGTTCAATTCTGACCGCAACGGCAACGGTTCGGCCAGTTTGTCGACACCACTTGGAATTCGTCAGACGCTGCCCGGCGGTGCACAGATTGCCGCCGACGTTGCCAATACAGTGACGTGGGTGTTTTCAGGAGACGGAAGTCAGTCGTCTGCACCAGGGATCGGTTACAGCCTGACGCAGCCACTGCTGTTTCGTGCTGGTCGAAAGATTGTGCTTGAGAACCTGACTCAGGCGGAACGCAACGTGTTGTACCAGGTTCGTGACCTGGCTCGATATCGGCAGACTTTGTTTACGAGTGTGTCGCAGGGTTATCTGAATCTGCTGCGTTCCAAGCAGAATATTCTGAATACACGCAACAACATTCGTCAGCTGGAAGAGCAGCTGGAATCCGCTGAGGTCCGTGAGAAGAGCGTGCCTGGGGAAGTCAATGCGGCTCTGGAGGGTTTCGACGGCCTTGAAATACCGCCGTCACTTCAGAATCAGCTGTCCTATGACGGCACGTGGCTGAAGTGGCGTGGCAGTCTGTCTGAGGATCAGGAGCAGGAGCTGCTCTCGTTGGCACAGGACGTGGATTATCAGGCGGCAGTTGCACAGCTGCTGGACTTCAAGAAGCAGCAGACAACCAGTCTGAATTTTCTGCAGCTGAAGAATTCGCTGAACGCATCATTGTCCGACCTTGCCTCCTCGCAGACATCACTGGCAGACCAGTATGACCAGTTCAAGGTTTCGCTGGGGTTGCCTCCGGATAGTGAACTGGAACTTGACGAGGAGCTGCTGAAGCCATTCGAACTGATCAGCTGGGACCTGATTGAACTTGAGCAGGACCTGAAGCGAATTCAGAAGGAGCTGGGCATGGATCTGCTGCCGCAGCAGCAGGGCGATGTGAGTGTGGCTCCGGAAGTGGGTGTTGTTCGGGATTACGTCGGCTCACTGATCGTAGTTTATGAGGCGCTGCAGATTGTCGGGATCGACCAGATCCGCGATGACTTTGTGCCCATTCGTGAACTGCTTGATGCTACGGCCGAGGACTACAGCAGCTGGAGTCCGGGTCGGCGCTACTTCCGGAGTGAGGAAGAGCGGACAGAGCTGGCAGCACGCATTGAGAATGATGAGCGACTTTTCCGGCAGGCAGAGCGTGAGTTTGAGCTTGGCGGAGTTCTGCTGAAAATGCTCGAAACTCTCCTGGACCATGATTCGAATGAGGATCTGCTGCAGGCTCTGGACAAGGACGGAAGTGGTCGCATTGAGATTAATGAACTCCCGCGTGCATGGGGTGAGCTTCCCAAGGGGCTGAATGCCTCGGATGCAGCGTCCTACACGATCGACGAACTGCTCGTTGTCTGTGCCTCCGGAGCTCGTGACCTGCGGGACAAGTATCTGCTCAGAATGGCTCAGAGTCTGGAAGTACTGCAGGCTTCGCTGCGTGTGGAGCAGATTGCTGTGTCTCCGTTCACACTTGATGGCACCATGCGAATTCCGGATATCGAGGAAGTGGTCTCGCTGGCACTTGAGTATCGTCACGACCTGATGAATGCTCGAGCGGAAGTGATGGACGCTCGCCGCGACGTGGAAATTGCGGCGAATGCCCTGGAGGCAGGGCTTGATGTGACTGTTTCCGGTCGTCAGGGACTCAATCCGGACGCGCGTGGGCAGACCGGACACGGGGCAAGCCTGAAATTCACAACGCCCATCGATCAGATCAGCAAGCGAAATTCCTATCGTCGGGCTCAGATTTCCTTCCAGCAGGCACGTCGCAATTACATGTCCACGGAAGACAATGTAAAACAGTCGGTGCGCCGCAGCTGGCGTCAGTTGCAGGTGCTCGAATATCGGTTGCTGATTGACCGCACCAGTGTCAGGAATGCGGCCCTGACCTATGACAATGCTTCTCTGGCAGCGCAGGGTGGTGGTGGTGGTGCTGGTGGTACAAGCGGGATCAACCTGACAAATGCGTTGAGTGCGGTCCTGCGGACCCAGAATTCCCTCGCCCAAAACTGGGTGGCTTATGAGACAAATCGGCTTAACATCTTTCGCGACATGGGTATCATGGAGGTCGACGCACGCGGCATGTGGGATGATCCGTTCTACGTTCGCCTGCAGCCTGCCGAGGGTATTGATTCCGACTTGCCCTCAATCCCACCAACGATTCCGGACATTCCGGAATCTCCAGAAGGTTCCGCAGAGACAGGGGAGGGATCTGATTCTTCAGAATCAGACGTGACCGAGCCGTCTTCCAGCTGAACCCTCACTGCCTGCACAAGGCGTTGAACCGTTGCTGTTGAACCGTTGCTGTTTCCCTGCAGTCAGCTTTGTGGCGTCATGTGAACGACGATGCATTCAATTTGATTCTGAGGTTTTGAACATGACCAGGAAGATGTCAAATCGTTCCGGCGCGGCCGTGACATGGCTGCTCATTGCCGTTGTCGTCGCTGCAGTGCTGGCTGTCGTACTTATTCCGTCCGTGAATGAGAAGCTGTCCCTGTTCGGCGGCAGCAAGGATGATGCATCTCAGGCCGACTGGGTGCTGAAGCAGGCAGAGGTCGGGCCATTCCGAATTACCATTACAGAAAACGGAACCGTCGACAGTCTCCGCAATTCCACGCTCAGCAACAGCGTGGAAGGTTCAACCACAATCATTGCTCTGGTGCCCGAAGGCAGCAAAGTCAAAGCTCCTGTGACCGCTGAATTTGATGGTACTGTGAAGTTCGTTGATGCTGCATCGGAGTCCTCAAAGTCGGTGATGCTGATTGGCGAAGATGGAAATCAGCAGACCTATGAGGTGGTCATGGGGCAGTTTACTGCAATGCTGGTGACCGACGGACAGGCTGTGAAAAAAGGTGATTACATCGCTGGTGATGTCTGCTGCGAGCTGGATTCGTCCACCCTTGTCGAACGCGAAAAGGAACAGCAGATCAAAGTCACTACGGCTCGAGCAAATCTGGAAAAGGCCGAGAAGGATCTGGAGATCCAGGAGACTACAAATCAGAGTGACCTGGCCAAGGCCAAGCTGGCTGAGGAACTGGCTCAGCTGAGCATGGTTGCTTACACGTCCGAGGGCGGTGAGTACGAACAGCAGCTGCAGGAACTCCAGGGAAACATCAAGAACATCGAAGAAGAGCTGGCGCTGAACCGCGAAGAGTACGAGCGTATGCTGGACCAGGCGCGACTGGGTTATGCAACCGTCAATGCTCTTGAACAGCGGCGAGTTGCACTGACCAGATCACAGATTCAGCTGTCCTCACAGCTGGGCGCTCTTTCCGTACTGGAGAAATACACTCGTCCCAAGATGGTGAAGGAGCTGGCTCAGACTGCTGAAGACTCCCGGCTGGATACAACTCGCACCCGGCTTGAAGGTGAGGCGGCCATGTCACAGATGCGGGCTGCATTTGATGCCGCATCTCTGACGATGACGGTGGAAGAAGAGAAACTCCAGCTGTATCGACGACAGATCAAAGCCTGTCGACTGGTTGCCCCGCAGGCAGGTGAAGTTGTCTATGCTTCCCAGCAGAGTTCCCGCGGCAGTCAGCCCGTCGTGATTGAAGAGGGAGCAGCTGTCCGCGAACGGCAGGCAATCGTGAATCTGCCGGACCTGGATCAGATGAAAATTAATGCTCGCATCCACGAGTCACGGATCAGCCGTGTCATGATAGGGCAGCCGGTCGAAATTGAAGTGGATGCGATTCCTGACGACCCTTATCGAGGAATCCTGAAGACTGTTTCGTCAGTACCGTTGCCGGGCAGCTGGCCTAACACAGACCTCAAGGAGTACGAGGCAGCCATTGAGATTCAGGCTGTGGGAGAGAAGATTCGCAAGCTGAAGCCCGGCATGACGGCTCAGATTCGGATCATCGTTGAAGACCGCAGTGAGCCGGTCCTGCAGATTCCCGTGCAGTCGGTGGTGTCGTTCTCCGGTTACTACTTCGCCTACGTTGCAACGGGGAATGGAGCGGAGCGTCGCGAACTCAAAGTTGGCGAGTCCAACGACGAGTATATGGAGATTATTGAGGGGGTCACGGCTGGAGAAATGGTCGTAATGAGTCCTCGAACTCACTTCTCCCGAGAGCTCTCAAACCTTGAGGCCGAAAAGGCAAAGGAATTGGAAGGACAGCGTGAGCGGCTGCAGGGTGACCCGTCACTTGCTGCCGCTGCAGCTAAGGGCGGCCCCGGTGGCGGCGGCCCCGGTGGCGG
>JALQUR010000530.1 GCA_023260695.1 Planctomycetaceae bacterium | reverse complement strand
GTGGGCTGCCCGGGCGTCGTCGAGCCACTCGGGCTTGAGCGCCGCCCGACCGAGGAACGACGTCAGCGACACCGGATCCAGCGACCGGATGCCGTAGACGGACAGACCGTTGTCGGGGCCAGCGTCGGGTGCCCACTTTATTTCTGTGAATTGGGCGTCAACAGGGTTTGCTCAGCGACACTGGCAGAGGTTTTTTATGCGCCGACCCAATGGAACAACCGTCTCCACTTCATCCAGGAAAGACTTCCTCGTACACTCCGGACCAGTGTGGGCAAACAAAGTTCACCGAACAGAACGGTCCTGTTGAACCGCCCCTCGGAGTATTTATGAGTCAGGATCCAGACCCTCAGAGTCTTCCCGCTAAAGTGCTGGACTATCCTGCTCGGGACATGACGATCACAGTAGAAACCGACCTGTCCTACGGTGAACTGCAGCAGATTCTGGCCCGGGAAGGCCAACAACTGCCGATCGATGTCGCTGACGACTCCATCACGCTGGCCACGATGATCCATTCAGATCTCTGCGGCCCCCGCGAATTTGGCTGCGGTACACTCCGCGACTACGTCATTGGAATAGAAGCTATCGACGGCCACGGGCGTCGATTCCACGGCGGTGGCAAGGTCGTCAAGAACGTCGCTGGGTACGACCTGTGCAGACTTCTTGTGGGCTCTGAACAGAGATTCGGGCGACTCATCTCCGCCACTCTCAAGGTCGTCCCCGTCCTGGCGGATTCGTGCCTTGTCTGTGCTGGCTTTGCCTCCGCAGCAGAACTGGAGGCAACACTCAGCCGACTCAACACTTCGCAGACAACACCTGTGCTCATGGACCTTATCTGCTCTGGAAACATAGACTCGTTTCAGGCAGTTTCAGGCTTCGCCGATGCTGTCGCTCGCGGAACTCAAACGGGCGATAAAGCGGCAGCGTTTCTGGTCCTCGGATTCACCGGACCTGAAAATGTCTGCCGCTGGCAGGCTGAAACAGCCGTCGCAGAACTTCAGCAAGGCAACTCAACCGCATTCATAATTCCGAACCAGGCAGTCTTTCAATCGTGGTGCAGAACAGCCTGCCGGGCTGCCAGCGGTACCCTGCCTGCTGCTCCGGAGTGGCTGCTGGAATTGCGGATTCTTCCATCTCTGGTCGCCTCCATCACTTTTCAGCTGCTGGAATGCGGTTGCAGGATCTACGGAAGAGCTGGAAATGGTCGTCTTTGGGTGCAGCCAGACCCCAGCGGCACCTCACCTGAAGGCCTGCAGGATTCTCAAGCCCTCGCGCTCATGCAGTCGGCAGCGGCCTCCTGCAACGGAAGCCTGAAGCTGATCGTCGGTAGTGCTGACCTGCCAGATATGCTGCCGGATTCCGTGCAGCAACTCGTCTCGCAGTTGCAGCTCGCCCTCGGCTCGTCAACGCTGACAGAATCGAATTCCTAAGCCCCCCCCTGACTCCTGCAGGAAAAGTCCATTGAATTCTCCAGGCCCAGGAACTGAAACATCGCAATCTACTCGACCCGGACAACGGATTCCGTACGAGCATTTCCTTGATTGTGTGCACTGCGGACTGTGCACAGCTGCCTGCCCGACATACGCCGAAACCGGCAATGAAAACGACGGGCCAAGGGGCAGAATCTATCTCATGCGGGCAATTGTAGATGGACGGCTCGAAGTCACAGACTCAGCCAGAAGACACCTCGACCTTTGCCTCGACTGCAGAAGCTGCGAGACGGCCTGCCCGAGCGGTGTGCAGTACGGCAGGATCCTCGAACCATTCCGAGTGGACATGCAGAACGTTCCGACAGCTGCGGGCGCCGCAGACTCCGGGCCCCCTGCCTGGTTCCGCCGGTTCATTCTCTATGGGCTCTTCCCCTACCGAAAACGACTTGCAATCACACTGAAGCCTGCCCGGCTGATGCAACGACTTGGACTCGATCGACTTGCCCGTAGCCTTGGACTGCCCCGCCTGTTGCCGTCACATCTGCAACGAATGCACGATCAGCTCCCCTTACTGCAACCCGCCGGCCCCCCACTTCCGGAATTCCTCCCGGCTGTGGGAACAAAACGAGCCACAGTGGCTTTGTTTCTCGGCTGTGTTGCCGATGCAATGTTCCGGCATGTCCATTGGGCGACAGCTCGCGTTCTGCAACAGAATGGCTGTGACGTTGTAATTCCTGGTCAGCAATCCTGCTGTGGAGCAATTCACTACCATTCCGGGGGTTCCGGCCCGCTACTCAAACTGATGCTGCAGAATTGTGAGAGTTTTTCGGACAACCGGATTGATGCTGTAATCGTCAATGTGGCCGGATGCGGCTCCATGCTGAAAGATTATTCTCATGTCATCGATGAACTGACTGGTTCAACAGACGCACAGAAACAGCAGATCCGCCAACTCTGCTCCCGAATCAGAGATGTGCACGAATTCCTCGCCGAACTCGGCCCTGTGCGGCCAACCGGCACACTCGATTTCAAAGTCGCCTACCAGGACGCATGTCATCTGCAGCATGCCCAGAGAATCCGGCAACAGCCACGCGATCTTCTCAACCTGATCCCAGGACTGAAACTGACTCGTGTCGATGAGCCGGAACTCTGCTGTGGCGCTGCGGGTACCTACAATCTTACCCAACCGGAAATGGCCGACCGACTTGGCAAACGAAAAACTGACAATCTGCTGGCGGAGTCTCCGGATCTGATTGCCTCAGCAAATGCCGGTTGTTCGCTGCAGCTGCAGGCTCAACTTCGCCGAGCAGGCAAGAATGTCCCGGTTCTGCATCCCGTTGAGATCCTCGACCTGAGCTATCGCAATCAGCAGCCTCAAAAAATCTGAGAGCGCTTTATCTGACACCGTCGCTCCGGCTGCCGTCCTGGTCCCGGAGGCGTTCAGCCAGCAGGAATGCGATCTCCATTGACTGTTCATAATTCAGCCGTGGATCAACTGTACTACGATAGTCCCTTTCAAGATCCTGCTCCGAAAGATCCCCTGGACCACCGGTACACTCGGTCACGTCATCACCCGTCAGTTCAAGGTGAATTCCAGACAATCTGGAGCCGGATTCCCGGTGAATCCTGAAGGCACTGAAGATCTCCGACACAACATCATCGAATGCTCGAGTCTTGATCCCAAGACTGGTGCTGCGAGTATTCCCGTGCATCGGATCACAGACCCAGATCACGCTGTATCCGGAATCCCGTACAGCTGCGATCAACGGTGGCAGCCGAAAACTGATCTGCTCAGCCCCAAATCTGTGAATCAGGACAATGCGGGCGGGAATGTTCTCAGGATTCAACCGGCCGACCAGCTCAACCAGTTCCGCACCTGAGATGGAATTGCCGACTTTCACGCCAACCGGGTTCCGAATGCCACGACAGTATTCCACGTGACCGCCACTCAACTGCCGTGTCCGATCTCCAATCCATGGGAAATGCGTACCCAGATTATACCATCCGGAAACCCGGTCACCCCGGGTCAATCCCGCCTCGTACTCAAGCAGCAGCGCCTCGTGCGAGGTGAAAAAATCAACTCGCGAGAGCTCCACCGAACTTCCCGGGGCCACAGCATCAAGCACCTTCACCGTCTCCGTGAACCGCTCCAGCAGTTCCTGATAACGTCGTGAGCCGGGGGTGTTCCGGACAAATTCAAGATCCCAATTCTCCGGGTGGTGCAAATCGGCAAACCCGCCTTCACTCAGAGCTCTGAGATAATTCAGAGTCATCGCACTCCGTTCATATGCCCGGAGCATTCGCTGCGGATCCGGAGCCCTCGCATCACAGCTGAACTCGCTCCCATTGACAATATCTCCGCGAAAACTGGGCAGCTCCACCCCGTCCACAGTCTCTACCGCCGACGACCGCGGCTTGGCATATTGCCCAGCAATCCGTCCGATGCGGACCACACGCTGTCGAGCGCCACTGATGAGCACAAAACTCATCTGAATCAGCACTTTCAGCTTCCGCAGGATCGTCCCGCTCTCACAATCCGAGAAACTCTCGGAACAATCCCCGCCCTGCAAAAGGAACGCTTCACCTGCAGCAACCCGACGCAGCTGTGCACTGAGCCTGTCCACCTCCCAGGCAGTGACCAAGGGCGGCAGAGACCCCAAGGTCCGGCACACATCCTTCAGCTGCTGCTGGTCATCATAGGATGGCTGCTGCTCGACTTTCAGGTCCCGCCACGACTGCGGCGTCCACAGCCGCTTGTTTTGAGCGCTCATTCAGCACCTCGACACGCCCGCAATGATGAAAGGCGCAGACAAACAGCTCACCAGCAACTCGATAGTGCAAGGAGGAACAACGAGCCCAACTCTGATTCACCAGTAAGACTTATCTGGCGTCATTGCTGCCAATTCGCAGTTTCGCTACGACGATTCAATTGCTCAGCAAAAAGCGCGCAACTCTGGGGTACGCTAGTAACACTTGTTCCACCCAAGTCGGCCGGAGGAAGTGCACTGG
>JALQUR010000481.1 GCA_023260695.1 Planctomycetaceae bacterium | reverse complement strand
TTGATCTGTGCCTGACACAGGGGGGGATCCTTTGCCCTGCCCCGGAGGTAGTTCCGGAGGCGGATCTGTTACTGCGGCAGCGTCCTGACGGCCGCTTCGTGAACTGCTTTACTCAGGCGGGACTGGATGACCGGGGCTTTGGACACGGAGTTGCTGCGGGGGATTTTGACAACGACGGTTTTGATGATGTCTTTGTGGCCAACGCCGGGCAGAATCGACTGTTTCTGAACAACGGGGACGGCACCTTTCGTGACGGAACGGCCGCCATGACCGGAGACCGTGCAGTCTGGAGTTCGACAGCCACCTGGGCAGATCCTGACTGCGACGGAGACCTTGATCTCTACGTCTGCAACTACGCCATCTATGATGCCTGCAATCCGGTGCAGTGCCTCGACAAGGAGGGCATCCCTTCCATCTGCCACCCGCGAAATGTCGAGTCTGAACCGGATTTCTTCTTTCTGAATGAAGGTAATGGTCTGCTTCGCGAATGTGCTGCAGAACTGGGACTGAAGGGGCCTGGTAACAAGGCCCTCGGAGTTGTGATTGCAGATCTGACGGCTGATGGTGTGCCGGATATCTACGTCGCTAATGACACGACTGCCAACTTTCTGTTCCTGCGGCAGGCGGATGGAACCTATGCCAACGCGGCTCCCGTGCTGGGCGGTGCGTTCAACGCGACCGGAGAACCGCAGGCCAGTATGGGGATTGGCTTTGGTGATTATGATGGAAACGGACTTCCTGACCTGCTGCTCACGCACTTCAGCGGGGAATCAAATACGCTGTATCAGAATCGTGGGGTGCAGGGGTTTGTTGATGTCAGCGGGCTGACAGGTCTCCGCGAACCCACTTTACCGAAGCTGGGTTTTGGCACAGTGATGGAGGACTTCAATCTGGACGGGCAGATGGACCTGTTTGTCGTCAACGGGCACATTGACCCCAGATATGCTGAGGCGGAAGGATATCAGATGAAGCCGCAGCTGTTCTCATTCGATGATGTTCGCTGGCAGGAGTGTCCAGAGGAGATCAATGCAGTCCTCGGAACTGCACGTGTTGGTCGCAGTGTGAGCAGTGCGGATTTCGACGCGGATGGAGATCTCGACCTGTGCATTGTGTATCATAACTCGCCGACATTGCTGTTACGGAATGAGTCGTCGTGCGGGAAACATCTGCAGATTCGTCTGCTGGGAAGACAGGCCAGCCGCAGCGGCCTGAACTGCAGGGTAACGGTTGAGGCAGCAGGCAGAACGATTCAGCGGGAGATTGTGGGGGGGACCAGTTACGCTGCGTGTCATGAACGGGTGTTGTTTATCGCTGTGCCGGAAGATGCCGAAACAGCGACTGTAAGTGTTCACTGGTGCGGTGGCGAGACACAGGTTTTTCAGGTGTCCGTTTCGCCCGCTCCGATGTTATTCGTCGAAGGAATTGCGGTCCCACTGGAGATCTGAAGAATGAGGCAGCCTGCACTGTTGTCATTTGCCGTTCGAGATTTCGTAGTGATTACGGGTTTCTGCTGTCTCTGGTTGTCCGGTTGCATTCCTGAGCCTCCGCAGCGGGGCAGTGTTGATGCAGGAGATTCACAGCCTGCAGCAGTCGATCGGATCGTGGCGACCAGATCGGACGCTGCCGCAGGCTGGGCCGGTTCCGATTCCTGCCTCGAATGCCACGCTGAAATCGGGCATCGATATTCTCAGCACCCGATGGCGCATTCGCTCAGAATGATCGAAGACGACATTCCCGTTGAACGCTACGACAACGCGGAGTTTGAAACGCCACCGGGTACGATTTATGCGGCCGCATTTGCTGAAGGGAAGTCAGTACATTCTGAGCGTCGTGTTGCTGCAGACGGAAAAGAAATCTACCGGCAGGATCTGGAGATGGACATTGTTACCGGATCCGGAGTGCATGGGCGATCGTGGCTGCGGAACCGGAATGGTCGGTTTTATCAGTCCCCGTTGACATGGTATGCAGAGGATGATTCGTGGGCACTTTCTCCCGGGTATGATGCTGAGTTTCACGATCGATTTGAGCGGCGGGTGACACACGCCTGCATTTCCTGCCATGCCGGACGCGCTGTGCCGTCCGTTGACGATGTCGATCGCTTCTCGGCACCGCTGTTTACGGAAACACGCATCGGTTGTGAGCGTTGTCATGGTCCGGGCGAAGATCATGTGGCATTGCACCGGGCAGCTCACCGTGAGCCAGACACGGCAGATCCCATTATCAATCCCTCTGCATTTCAGGATGCAAGGCTGGACGCGGTCTGCAATCAGTGTCATCTGGCTGGTCAACGCCGGGTCATTCATGATGGACACAGCGAATTCGATTTTCGGCCGGGTATGTATCTGTCGGATCTCTGGACAATTTTTGTCAAGACAAAGGGGATTCGTGAGGGGGCGGCAGGTGCTGTCAGCCATGTGGAGCAGATGCACGTCAGCCGCTGCTACACTCAGTCGAGCGGCCAGCTGAGCTGTATCAGCTGTCATGATCCTCATGAAAATCCTGCAGAAGAAAAGCGAGTTGACTGGTATCGCAGCCGTTGTCTGAACTGCCATGATGAGGATGGTGGGCAGTGCAGCGAACAGACACAGAAGCGAACGGCGGTTCAGGATTCGTGCATGGATTGCCACATGCCGCAGTATCCGGCCGCCGATGTGCATTCGGCTCAGACCGATCACAGGATACTGACCGATCCGCAGCAGGCGTTTCCGAAAGAGAGTACCGCACAGATGAGCAGCCCTGAGCTGGTGCTGTTTGAGGAACCGGGCGTCGCGTCCGACGTTGAGAGACAGGAGCGAGCTGCCGGGATTTACCTGTCTGAGATTGCTTATCTTGGCGGACATCGTCCGTCGGCAGAACTGGCATTGCAGAAACTCCAGCAGGTGCTCAGCAGGAACCAGACGGATCAGGAAGCACTTCTGTCGCTGGGGCGTGCACACATTCAGGCCGGTAGGGTTCAGCTGGGGGCCGAAATGCTGGAGCGTCTGCTGGAGATCAATCCCCGGCAGGAGTATGCATTGGAGTTGTTGTCTTCAGCCCTGCACCAGGCCGGACAGCTGCGTCGTGCTCGCAATGCGTATGTTCAGTTGTTGGAAGTGAACCCGGATAAATCGCGGCATTGGGGGCGTTACGCGCATATTCTTGGTCAGCTTGGGGAGCAGGCTGAGGGAATCAGAGCGGCAGAAAAGGCTCTTGAGCTTGATCCGTCGCTGATCCAGGCGCATCAGTGGCTGGCAGAAGTTCATGGCGAACGTGGTGATCTGATTCGCAGCGAGAAGCACAAGCGGCAAGTGGAACTGCTGACGCCATGATCTGAGCAGACTGCCATTTTCTCAGCTTCTTTCTACACTGTTTCCCGCACGGTTCACTTCCCACTTGCCTTCGCGGAGATTCGGTGTGCGCGTTTTCCTGATTCTGCTGCTGTCCGGGTTTTCGGCATTACACTGCTCTGCTCAGGAGCCCGGGTGGGACGAAGATCGTCTGAGGCGTGTTGGAGATCTGCTCGAGGAATTCATCGATGCCGGAGAGATTTCCGGCGCAGTGACTCTGACCGCAACAGCAGACCGGATCGTGCAGGTGACCACAACTGGTCTGGCCAGCATCGACTCCGCGCAGCCAATGCAGCGAAACACGATCTTCCGCATCGCATCCATGACCAAGCTGGTGACTGCAACGGCGCTGATGCAGCTCGTGCAGCAGGGGCTGGTTGCTGAGGATGATCCAGTCGCGAAATACCTGCCAGCGTTTTCCAGCCCGCAGCTGCAGGACGGGACTTCCTGCCGAGCGATTACGATTCGAGACATAATGACCCACACGGCCGGGCTGGAACGCAGTTCCGGGCTCAGTGGGGATCTCACGCTGCAACAGGAGGTTGACGGCATTGGTGGACGGCCGCTGCGATTTGAGCCCGGTGCACGCTGGGAATACAGCAGCGGCCTGACTGTCGCCGGCCGCCTTGTTGAGGTGATTTCGGGGCTCAGCCTTGAGGATTACTTCAAACGGCACATCTTCGAGCCCCTGGGGATGGTTGACACAGCATTTGTCCTCTCAAAGGAACAGGCCGAGCGTCTGGCGGTCACGTATCGCCCCGGGACTCCGGCAGGCACTCTTGCCAGGGCAGAGATTCCTGATCCGACTCAGCCACGTATGCCAAATCCATCCGGTGGCCTCTATTCCACTGCAGACGATATGGCGAGGTTCGCGCAGGCAATTCTGAAGACACTTCAGGGTGAAGCGTCGACCCTGCTTTCGGCTTCGATCGCGGAACGCATGCTGACGCCGCAGACCGGTGAACTTGCCACTGGTTTTACCCCGGGTAATCAGTGGGGGCTGGGTTGGTGCCTGCTGCAGCATCCACAGGGGGTTACCAGATTACTGATGCCTGGTACCTTTGGTCACGGTGGTGCATGGGGGACACAACTCTGGATTGATCGCAGTCGTGGTGTGATTCTGCTGCTGATGATTCAAAGAACCGGATTTGGAAACAGTGACGGATCAGACATTCGCAGCCAATACACAGAAGCTGTGCTGAAATCACATCGGGGTGTGGAATCAGAGGGTGCGGCATTCAGGCCGTGGCATGGCTATGAGGAAGCCGTGGAGCTTCGACTGGGGATGACGCGAGCGGTTCTGTGCCCTGAGGCCGGAGGGAGAGTGCTTGAGTATTCTCTGAACGGTGTGAATTCAATGTATCTGGAGCCGCGAGAGCGGGAGTGGAAAACTGGTGATCCACCACCTGGTTCCGCAGGGCGATTTGATTTTGGCCCTGAACTTGTCGTGCCCGGCCATCGAGTCATCTGGTCCGGGCCATGGACTGCGGAGATTACCGGCCCGGTTTCGGCCCGCCTGGTCAGCCAGCAGGATCCCGTAAGCGGAGTTCAGGTCATTCGCGATTTTCGGCTGGTGAAGCCGGAAGCGGCCGATGGGCAGGCCGCCACACTCAGCTGCCGTCAGACGCTCGTGAATATCACTGATCGCACGCTGGAGTACTGTCATTGGGGACGATCATT
The DNA here is from genome assembly GCA_023260695.1 of Planctomycetaceae bacterium. Taxonomy (GTDB): domain Bacteria; phylum Planctomycetota; class Planctomycetia; order Planctomycetales; family Planctomycetaceae; genus SXXK01. The sequence continues at coordinate 1,515 of JALQUR010000481.1, read as the reverse complement.
TTCTCCTGGTGGCGGGATCTGCGTAATCCCTGCCGGTGATTATCCCAGTCGATTTCCAGCCGGCTATGTGATGTACGAAGAGTCAGCCATCCTGAATGCAAACAACACGGATCCATTGATTCGCAGGCGTGATGGCTTTCTGGAGATCGTTGCTCCACCGCGTCTTCCCAAGCTGGGATTCGATTCCTACGCAGGCTGGCTGGGCTATGTCATGCCCGGTGATCACCTGTTTGTGAAGCGATTCCATGCGGACGCTGATCGGGTTTACAACGAGGTGGCTGGACTCACTGTTTCGGTCTGGTATCCCCAGGGGCGGGAGATGATCGAACTGGAGCCGATTGGTCCCCGGGAGAGGCTCCAGCCGGGTGAAGCGGCATCGTTTACAGAACACTGGAGTCTGGTTCCATTCACGTTTCCTGCAGCGGATCAGCACCTCGATCTGCAGAAGGTTCGTGAGGTTGTTGAACGCCTGGCGGAAGTGGATCCCTGACGGGGCGAGAGGCCTGAGTCAGCGGCGGGGATGCAGGAAGAGATTGCAGGGGGCACTGACTGAGTGTACAGTGAGGTGAGAGGGCAATGTACCTGCAGATCGGTCCGCCATTGAGTAAGCCCGGAGAGCGCAAATGCTCAGACTGACGCAACCTGTTCGCACAGCGAATGGAACAGTGCATCGCAGAACAGCGTTGCTTGCCGGTTCGCTCCCGTGGTTTCCCGGTTTGTCACATCTGCTGCGAGCAGAGAATGCTGTCGGTTCGGCGTCGACGGGGCGGTCCCTGATCAACATTCATCTGGATGGTGGTCCGCCGCACCTGGACACGATCGATCCCAAGCCCGAAGCTCCGGCAGAGATTCGGGGCGAGTTCGGGACGATTGAAACTCAGCTGCCGGGATTTCGTGTTTCTGAACTACTGCCACGGACTGCGGCGATAGCGGATCGCCTGGTGTTCATCCGATCGCTGGTTGGATCGGCGGGAGCTCACGACGCATTTCAGTGTCAGAGTGGTTATCGAGCGGCTGATCTGAAGTCATTCGGTGGCCGTCCTGCTGCAGGATCCGTCATTTCCCATCTGCTGGCTCAGGCAACCGACTCTGCACCTTCATTCATCGACCTGATGCAGGGGCGTCCGTTGGTCCGCAAGAGTGCTCGACCGGGCTTTCTTGGACCTGCTGCTCAGCCATTTCGTCCGGACATTTCCCGCATGTTCCATCGGGAGCTGGAAACCGGCATGAAGGGGGAACTGGCTCGCCTCGGTACAGACCACAGCATCAGTCTGACTCTGAATCCACTGTTGTCCGAAGGGCGAGTCAATCAGCGGCAGCAGCTGTTGCGACAGCTTGATCGTCTGCAGCGGCAGATGGACTCCTCGGGGATGATGGATGCGATGGACCAGTTTGACCGCCAGGCTGCGGGAATTCTGATGTCTGGTTCGCTGGCAGAAGCACTGGACCTTGAGCGGGAGGACCCCTCCATCCTGCGACGATTCACGGCTCCGGGATCGGATCAGGGCCGGCAGT
>JALQUR010000460.1 GCA_023260695.1 Planctomycetaceae bacterium | reverse complement strand
GATTCAATGAGTTGCGCGAGGCTGCGAATTAGCCCAGCAATGACCGCCAAACTGAACAAACATTCAGAAGAATGCACCACTTCTGCACAGAAACTCCGCAGGTGCACAAACAACAGGCTCGCTAGATAGAAGTGCTCCTTTTTCGAGCACCGTGCAAGGTTTCTCATCGCCAGCCGGTTCATTAGATCGCTCCCGCGCTGCATCCCAACTGTCTCCAAACAAGAAAACAGCTGATTTTTCTCGCACAAAATCATTCACTGCATATTTTTACCGCAGCGCAATTCTTTTTTGGCACACTGGTTGCTCTCTCTGCTCTCCAATGAGCGACGGGCGGTTTCGTCAGCACCGTCGAAATCTGGAGATTCAGTTACGAGGAACAGGCAATGAAGGGTCTATCAAAAATCCTGCGGGGAGTACTCCCTGTGCTGTTGGTGACGGTGTCACTGAGCACAAATGTGTTTGCAGTGGACGAGGTGGTTACTGAGGTTGCTGCGGAAGCGACGGCTGCTGCTGAGGCTGCTCCGGAATACTACGAGAAGGCTGAGATCGACTATACGATCAACACTCTGGTGATGTTTGTGTGTGCGATTCTGGTTCTGTTCATGCAGGCGGGATTCGCGATGGTTGAGGTGGGGCTGAACGCTGCCAAGAACGCGGTCAACATTCTGTTCAAGAACCTGATGGACCTGTCCGTCGGGGTGCTGCTGTTTCTGGTGGTGGGCTACGGTCTGATGTATCCAGGCGGCGATTACGAGGGCAAGTGGTTCGGTTTCGCCGGTTCCTTTGTCGAGCGTGATGCTGAATCCCCGGCACTGGACACGGGCTGGAGCAACAGCGCTGACTTCTTCTTCCAGGCTGCATTTGCGGCAACGGCAGCGACGATTGTTTCCGGTGCCGTTGCAGGCCGGATGAAGTTTTCGGCCTATCTGATCTACAGTGCGATTCTCACCGGTCTGATTTACCCGATCAGCGGCATGTGGAAATGGGGTGGTGGAGCCCTGGCGGCTGAGGGGTTTGCTGACTTCGCAGGTTCCGTGGTGGTGCACGCTGTTGGTGGATTCGCCGGGCTGGCCGGAGCACTTGTACTCGGACCGCGTATCGGCCGCTTCTCGAAGGATGGCAAATCCATGCCGATGCTGCCACACAGCATGCCACTGGCGGCTCTGGGCGTGATGATCCTGTGGGTGGGCTGGTATGGCTTCAACCCGGGCAGTCAGCTGACCTATTCGGGTGCCGCAAACGCTGAAGCCACCACCTATATCGCGTTGACAACAACGCTTTCAGGAGCGGCTGGTGCTGTGGTGGCGATGGTCCTCTCGTGGATCAGCTTCCGCAAGCCAGATCTGTCCATGGCACTCAACGGGGCTCTGGGCGGTCTTGTTGGAATCACAGCCAACTGTGATCAGGTTTCTCAGACTGCTGCACTGGTCATCGGAGCAGTGTCCGGAATTCTGGTGTTCGCCGCAGTCATCGCCCTCGACAAACTCAGAATTGACGACCCTGTCGGAGCATTCCCGGTGCATGGCGTCTGCGGGATCTGGGGCGGTCTGGCTACAGGGATCTTCGGAACGAGCCTGCCGGAAGTGGCTGGCGAGACTGTGACTCAGGTGGGTTACTTCATGATCCAGCTGAAGGCAACCGTGATCATCTGCAGCTGGGCTTTCGTGACCATGTTTGCACTGTTCACAGTCCTCAAGTCTCTGAACATGCTGCGAGTTCCTGCGGAAGAGGAAATTGAAGGTCTGGATCTGGTTGAGCACGGCATGCCAGCTTACTCCACCACGAGTCCATCATCAGTGCCTTCACTGCCTGGTACTACGGTACCAGTCTGAGCGTTCGCCTGTTCCCGCTCACATGGGTGTGTTACCCGAGCGGGAATCTCCTGCCGTCGTGTTTGGTTTCAAACTCACGGCGGAAAGGGGGAAGGACTTGTCCTTCCCCCTTTCTTTTTGCGCGGAACGCTGCCAAACCGGATCGGTTCCCTGCAGCCCCACTTATTTCGGGAAAATCCCGCAGGTTGACACGCTCAGACGCCCGGGCAGCGTGTGCAGCACGCAGAACAAACTACACTGCCAGCCTGCACATCGGCTCAACGTGGTCCCCTGCAGGTCGCCCGCTCGGCGCGGGCAGCACCGAAAATGTGAACCAGCGTGAACCACTGTGCGGCTGATTCCGCACGTTGCCTTCACTCTCCAGCAGAGCAGGTGGCAGTGCATTCCACCACACCTGCTGATTCCGTCGCTTTGCTGCACCATGGCAAACGACACGGAACCACCGCGTCCCGGACCTGTTTCATGAAAGCGATGCTGCTCAAAGACTACAAACAGCTTGAAGTCACCGATTTTCCGACGCCGGAAATCGGCCCCGACGATGTTCTTGTTCAGGTTCGTGCCTGCGGGATCTGCGGCAGCGACATCCATGGATACGACGGGAGTTCCGGCCGCCGTATTCCGCCCCTTGTCATGGGGCACGAAGCTGCTGGTGTGATCACGGCAGTCGGATCTGCGGTGACGAAGTTTCAGGAAGGGGACCGAGTCACCTTCGACAGTACTGTGTCCTGCGGACAGTGCTGGTTCTGTCGTCGTGGCAGCATCAATCTCTGCGACAACCGCATGGTTCTGGGTGTCTCCTGCGGCGAATATCGCCGTCACGGTGCCTTCGCAGAGTACGTCGCGGTGCCACAGCACATCTGCTACTCCCTGCCTGCAGAGCTCAAGTTTGAGCACGCCGCAATGATCGAGGCGGTATCCGTGGCAGTTCACGCCGCGAATCGAACACCGGTCACGCTTGGCGACACTGCTGTGATTGTCGGGAGTGGTATGATCGGGCTCCTGGCGCTGCAGGCAATTCGTCTTGCCGGAGCCAGTCAGGTCATCGCCGTGGATCTGGATCAGGGCCGACTGGATACGGCTCTTGATCTTGGCGCCGACGTAGTGCTCAAAGCGGACGCAGTGGACGTTGCTGAAGAGGTACGAAAACGCACTGGTGGTCGTGGCGCGGACGTGGTCCTGGAAGTCGTCGGGGCCACTCCCACAATCGCCACCGCCATTGCATCAGCTCGCAAGGGCGGTGCAGTGACTCTGGTTGGAAATCTGGCACCACATGTTGACCTGCCCCTGCAGTCCATCGTGACTCGGGAACTCACAGTCGGCGGAACGTGTGCCTCCAATGGTGAGTACCCAGCCTGTATTGACCTGCTGGAGCGAAAAGCGATCCGTGTGGATCCGTTGATCACGGCAAAGGCCCCGCTCGAACATGGCCCGGAGTGGTTCGCTCGACTCTACGGCGGAGAACAGGGCGCGATGAAGGTCATTCTTGATCCGTCCGCCTGATAATCACCTGTCAGCGAACCGCAGGATATCACTCGCTGCGGCTCCCTGCTGAATCTCTTTTGCCCTGAAAACCGAGGCGGCTTTTTACTTCTGCACACTCCGCTGGAGCGAACAGACCATCATGACAATGCTCTACTTTCTGCTCTTCACCGGAGCTGTAGCCGGTCTGACCTGGCTGATTACTCGCAAGGACGACCACTCCAGCACCGGAGGGTATTTTCTGGCCGGCCGTTCGCTGTCCGCTCCGCTGATCGCCGGATCGCTGCTGCTGACAAACCTGTCAACGGAGCAGATGGTCGGGCTCAACGGTGCGGCATTTACAGACGGTCTGTGTGTGATGGTCTGGGAAGTTGTCTGCGTGCTGGCGCTGGTGTTTATGGCCTGGTTCTTCCTGCCGCGATTTCTTCGCAGTGGCGTCGCCACCGTGCCTGAATACCTGGCAATACGATTCGACAGCGGCACACAGCTGATTGCGAATATCATTTTTCTGCTGGCTTACGTCGGCATCCTGCTGCCGATTATTCTGTATACAGGCGCCACCGGGATGATGGGAATTCTGGATGTCCCTGCAATGGTCCAGGAATTCACCGGTGACACCCCTGCTGTGGCCGAAGTGGACTCGCAGTCAGTTGCGGTCGGGGCTGCCGTGAACGCAGATGCCGCACCAGCCAGTACCGACGCCACAGCCAGCGATCGTGCTCGCACAATTTCGCTCTGGCTGATCGTGATCGTCGTGGGAATGATTGGATCTGTGTACGCACTCTTCGGTGGTCTGCGTACGGTGGCAGTCTCCGATACGCTCAACGGGATCGGCCTGTTCGTCGGCGGTTTCATGATCACCGGCTATGCGCTCACACAGCTTGGCGGCGGTGCAGGAATTCAGACGGATGCAATTCAGACGGGCCTCAACACCGTCTGGGAGCAGCAGGCCGAACGCTTCAATTCCGTGGGCAGCAACGATTCATCGGTGCCGTTCGGAACCATCTTCTCGGGAATCTTTCTGCTCAACCTGTTCTACTGGACCACCAACCAGCAGATTATTCAGCGGACATTTGGTGCCAGCAGTCTCGCAGAGGGCCAGAAGGGCGTGCTGCTCACCGGAGCTCTGAAGCTGCTGGGACCGTTGTATCTGGTGCTTCCCGGGATGATCGCCTGGTCAATGTTCTCAGACACCGGCATCGCCCCGGACCAGGCGTACGGAGCACTTGTGAACCAGGTGCTTCCGGACGAGATGAACGGTTTCTTTGCGGCAGTGATGATTGGAGCAATCCTGTCCAGCTTCAATTCTGCGCTCAACAGTGCCTGCACACTCTTCAGCCTCGGGCTTTATAAGTCTGTGCTGCGGCCAGCAGCCACGGAAGAGCAGGTCGTTCGCAGCGGCAAGACATTCGGCTGGGTGATCGCGATTCTCTCCATGGCGATTGCCCCGATGCTGGAAGGACAGGTCAGCATTTTCGGTTACCTGCAGAAGATGAACGGGATGTACTTCATTCCGATTTTCGCCGTTGTCCTGGTCGGTATGCTCAGTCGCCGTGCTCCGCCGCTGGCTGCAAAATTCGGTCTGCTTGGCGGCATCACCATCATTACGCTGGGTTATTTCGTTCCGCCGTTTTCGTTCATTGCCGGTTCCATGCATGACTTCCACTTCCTCGGACTTGTCTTTGCATGGCTGGTGATCACGATGCTGGTGATCGGTGAAGTGGCTCCACGAGAATCGGAGTTTGTGCAGGAGGATGTCGGGGCAGTGGATATGCAGCCATGGTGGCTGGTGCGTCCTGCAGGCTTCGCGCTCATCGCGCTGATCATCACGATCTATGCCACGTTTGCAGACTTTTCGGTCCTGGTGCCGGAGCAGGCTGCAGCGGCTGAGGCAGCAGCAGTTGTTGATGTGGAACAACAGGTCAATCAGGAAGATGCTCGCGATGAATGATTCTCTGCCTCGCCTCAGGACGACCGGACTGATTGCGGCGACTGCCGTGCTGTGCTGCCTGTACACAACTCAGATTTCTGCACAGTCTGTCAACGACCAATGGCGATGGACCACGGAGCAGCCGCCAGCGGACTGGCCACAGAGCGGCTTTGACGATTCGCAGTGGCAGGCAGGAAGGGGTGGATTTGGAACACGCGACACTCCGGGGGCACGTGTTGCGACGGAGTGGAGCACACAGAACATCTGGCTTCGCAAACAGATCACACTCACGCAGGTCCCTGAACAGCCCGCGCTGCTCATTCACCACGATGAGGATGCCGTCGTTTATCTCAACGGCAGACAGATCGCCAGCTTTCCCGGATTTCTCAGCCGCTATGAGACTGTGCCACTTTCCGACGAAGCCGCGGCACTGCTGCAGGCAGGGGAGCATGTTCTTGCAGTTCATTGCCGTCAGACCAGCGGGGGCCAGTTCATCGATGTGCATCTGATTGATGCACAAAACCCGCCGAGGCTGCCCCGCACATCCTCACTGATCCCGTTTGACACGAAACTCACCACGCCATGGGGAGAATCAGTCACACCGGAAAATGCATGGACAGAATACCCCCGCCCGCGGCTGGTTCGCGACAACTGGACCTGTCTGAATGGCCACTGGGATCTGCAATTCACGCCTTATGAACAGCAGGATTCCCCACAGCAGTGGGACCAGAAAATCCTCGTGCCGTTTCCGCCGGAGTCGCGACTGAGCGGTGTGCGACGGATGCTGGATGCCTCCGAAGCACTCTGGTATCGCCGCAATGTCACAGTCAGAACGGCCCCCGGAACTCGCACGCTGCTGCACTTTGAAGCTGTGGACTATCAATGCGAAGTGAGGGTCAACGGCCAGATCGCCGGCACACATATCGGCGGGCACACTCCCTTCAGTCTGGACATCACACGCCTCGTCCATGACGGCGATAACACGCTGGTCGTCCGTGTTGTGGATGCCACCGAAGAGTTTCAGCTCCGCGGGAAACAGGTCATCAATCCACATGGTATCTGGTACACGCAGGTGAGCGGAATCTGGCAGACCGTCTGGATGGAGACGGTTCCTTCTGAGTACCTGCGGGATGTGGTCATCACAACCAGCGCAGAGCAGGGCAGCATTACCGTATCACCCGTTGCTCCCGGCCGGCTCCCGATTGCTGTTGAAGTGCGCGACGGGGACACACCTGTCGCCGCGGCAGCAGGACGCGGGGCGGTGACGCTGCAGATCCCGCAGGCAAAACTCTGGTCACCGGATTCTCCGCACCTGTACGATCTGCAGGTTCGACTGCTGTCAGAGAACGGCAGCACCCTGGATACAGTTCGCAGTTACGCGGGGATTCGTTCTGTTGGACGAACTCGCGACGCGGATGGTCACTGGCGGATGACACTCAACGGCAAACCCCTGTTTCACTGGGGCCCCCTTGATCAGGGCTGGTGGCCGGACGGTCTGCTTACGCCACCATCTGATGCAGCGATGCTGTTTGATATCGAATGGCTGAAGTCGGCCGGCTTCAACATGATCCGCAAGCATATCAAGGTCGAACCACGCAGGTATTACGCCCACTGCGATCGACTGGGTATGCTGGTCTGGCAGGATCAGGTGAGTGGCGGCCCGGGCCCGGCATGGACTCGCCTCGATCCGCTCCCGGACGACGCCGACTGGCCTGAGCCACAGCATCAGCAGTTCATGCTGGAGCTGGACCGCATGGTGACACTGCTGGAAAGTCACCCCAGCATCGTTGTCTGGGTTCCATTCAATGAAGCATGGGGCCAGCACCGCACCATGCAGGTGGGGGAATGGATTGAGCAGCGAGATCCGACTCGTCTGATCAACATTGCCAGCGGTGGAAACTTCCACCACTCCGGACATATTGTGGACGAGCATCGATATCCGCACCCCGGTTTTCCATTCATGCTCGCACGCGGTGGTCGCTTCCACGACTACATCCGCGTCATCGGAGAATTCGGTGGGCACGGTCTGCCGGTTGCCGGCCATCTGTACGACCCGGATCGCCGCAACTGGGGCTACGGCGATCTGCCGCAGACACCCGCCGAGTATCGTGAACGCTATCAGCAGTCCATTGGCATGCTGCGGGAGCTGCAGAGTCGCGGCATCGCCGCCGGGGTTTACACCCAGACCACCGACGTGGAGGGCGAAATCAACGGCCTCCTGACCTATGACCGTCGCGTGATCAAGATCCCGGCGGAAGAGCTGGCTGAGCTGCACAGGACGCTGTTTGCTGAGACGGAGTGATCAGCAGGTCAGCCGGACCGTCAGCGGGACCGCCAGCAGTCGGTCCCGCTGCCATTTTTCACCGGCCGGAAACGGTTCACCCCGCCATGCGTCTGGCCGGGGACTTCGCTGTTCACGGAGCCACTGCTGACGGCGGCTGCCATGGTATTGCCCCGCCTCGCTGCAGATGGCGTCTGAGCGCTGCGTTGAGCCTGTTGACAACAGGCTTGTTTACCGCCGACAGATCGCTCGCTTCCTGTG
>JALQUR010000343.1 GCA_023260695.1 Planctomycetaceae bacterium | reverse complement strand
CTCTTCAATCGCATTTCCATCGCCCTCTCGAACCTCCGCAATCTTGGACGAGTCACCGACGTTGATGAGATTCTCCGCACTCAGGGAGATTCCGACGAATCCGTCTCCGAATCATCGTGGGTTCTCCTGGCCGGGTTTCTCTGGGCGATTCCGATACTGGGCTTTATCGGGACCGTGCTCGGACTCTCCATCGCCATCGGAGAATTTGGCAGTGTGATGAGTGCCGCCGGGCAGGCAGACGCACTACTTCCCGCTCTCCGCAAGGTCACTGCCGGATTGGGTGTTGCCTTCGACACCACACTGGAAGCACTCGTTGCCGCATTGATCATTCAGCTCCTGATCACTTTCCTCCGCAAGGCGGAGCAGCAGTTTCTCGATCAATGCTCCGAGTACTGCAGTCGCCACATCGTGAATCGACTCAGAATACTGCCGTTCCAGGAATCCCCGGAGACTGTTCAGCGATGACGGAACCACTCTGGTACTACCGCCATGACGGCCGCGAATGCGGACCTGTCGCTCGCGACGAACTGGAGTTTCTGCGATCCTCCGGTGCAGTTTCTCCGGCGGCACAGATCCGTCGTGATGACTCGCAGAAATGGCAGCCACTCAGCTCCATTGCAGGTCATTCGGACGGGCCCGCAGCTGTTCGTCGCCGTGCCCGTCGGTTCAGCCCGGCGGCTGAGTTTCGCGGTTCACAGACAGAGCAGCAGCCGCTGGATGATTCCGCAGCCACACTGCAACCCCCGAACGCTCCCTCGATCCCCGCTACGCTTCATGAATTACCCGCGCCACGCAGGAATCGCACGCTGCTGTATGCGGCCACAACACTGGCACTGCTGGGTCTGCTGATCTGGTACTTGTGGCCCGAATCCACCATGCAGGGGCTGGCCAGTACCGCAGACGGAACCGCCGCCGACACTGCGAATTCCGCAGCAACCGATTCTGCGTCAGCCACAGCAGCACAGTCCAGCGCAACAGCTGCAGACACCGCAGAGGATGTCAGCGACATTGACCCTGCAGCTCAGCCAGCCCCAACCTCAGAATCTCCGGTCGCTCAGGATGCGAATTCCACGTCTCAGCCCGCGACAGCTGGCGCAAGTGGACCCGGGGCGGTCGCCGATGCATCAGACAGCCCGGTCATGACCGAGCCTGAGGACGATCTGGCAGGCGTGGATGAACAGCAGACAGACTCCAGTACCCCAGGACTCACCGTCGGAGAAGACTCAGGATCACGCTTCGCAATCTCTGCCCCGGGTGAGACCACTTTCTTTGGAATTCGCGGTGCCGGCCGACGTTTTGCCTACGTCGTTGACTGCTCTGGAAGCATGCAGGGGCTGCCACTGCAACGGGCAAAGCAGGAACTTCTTGAATCCATCAGGAAGCTTCCGCCACATCTGGAATTCTGTGTCGTCTTCTTCGATGACATTTCGTACCCGTTTCCACAAAATCGATCGCGTCCATTCCTCAAGGCAACCCAGGAATCAATCGCGGAGTGTGAAGCGTTCGTTGCCAGCATCTCCGGCGGTGGCGGAACCAACGTCAAGGGTGCCATGAACGTCGTCCTCACAGCTCGCGTCAAGCCCGACACCACATTCCTGCTCACGGACGGGCAGTTCGACTACGATACCCCGGCAGAAATCAAACGCTGGAACCCACGAACAAACGTCAGAATCAACACCATTGCTTTTCTGGATCCCTCCGGCGAGCAACTGCTCCGGCAGATCGCCGATGAAAACAGAGGCGATTATCGTTTCGTACCCTGACCCCGGTCGGACTGCATGTCACCACCACCCGAACATGCAGATCCTGCCGCCATACCAGAAGCCCTTTTGAATACTTGCAGCAACCCGGCTGTCTCACATCCACCGCAGGAGTTCGATGATGCCACGCAGAAGACGACGAATAGCGACGCGATTCTCGCTGTTCTCGTTTCAGGACATCATCACCTGCGTCATGGGAATCATGCTGCTGCTCACTCTGCTGATCTGCCTCCGCATTACTGCAACCAGTGGTAGATCATCTGCGGCGGTCAGACAGCAGTCACAGGATCTGCAGACAACAGTGGCCACACTGCAGAACAAACTCGCCGAACTCCAGAAGCAGGTCCGCACAAACAGCCGGCTGCTTTCCTCCGGTGGACTCACCGATATCAACCTGCTGCGGAATCAGCAGCAGCAGGCAGAGGCTGCAAAGGCTTCCGCCAGTCAGGAATTACGCGACATCCTCGCTCGCAACGCAGCAGCGGCGGAGGCCCTCGCACGATTCGAGTCAACTGCACAGTCGCAGCAACAGCAGCAACAGCAGGACCTCGCCACGCTGCAGCAGCGCACGCAGCGCACCCGCGATCTGCTGCGACAGATCAGCGACGGAACACGCGTCGTCTTTAACAGATACCAGGGAAGTGCCAACGCCTGCTGGATTATTGAAGTGGCCACCGATAACAGCATTCAGGCAGCTCT
>JALQUR010000271.1 GCA_023260695.1 Planctomycetaceae bacterium | reverse complement strand
CGGCAGCGACCCCTGTCAGTGACATCTGGCTTAATCAGCTCAAGGGAACCCGTTCCGAAAATATTACAAAGGAGTTCGGTGTTACCGGGACAGAGTGGCAGGTGCCGCAGTCACTGGGGATCGGGACCTATCAGATCTGGGTTCGTACATATTCCGCAGTCGACACCGCGACCGTGTCAGACTGGAGTCTGCAGAAAGTCTTCCGCGTGACGACTCAACCCGAAACGGTTGGACCTGCCGGCCGAATTGCTGATGCGACACCAGGACTTTCCTGGGAAGGTGTTCAGGGTGGTGAGACCTATCGAGTTTATCTCTCCAGTCTGTCAGTTGTCGGGCCACCGCTGTATGACGTTTCCGGGCTGGATGCTCTGAGCTTCACAGTTCCGACGGATCTGCCGATTGGTCGCTATCGTTACTGGGTTCAGGCATCCAGTGCCTATGGGGATCGAAGTGCATGGAGTCTTCCTCAGGACTTCCAGATCGTTTCAAGTCCGGAGCTGTCCGGGCCATCGTCTGCGACGTTCGACACTACTCCGACCTTCAACTGGACAGATATGACTGCAACTCTGCCTAACGGACGTGGTGGAGGGGCATCAAGCTATGACTTCCGGCTTGATCGTCTGGTCGGGTCTTCACGGATTTCGGACTATATCTTTATCAACACGACTGGTACCTCGTACACAATTCCTGCGGGACAGGAATTGCCGGACGGAATTTATCAGGCGTATGTAAGAGCGAAGTCTGCCGACACCATGGGTGATTACTCCACACGACTGGAGTTCTTCGTTGGTGGACGACCTGTGATTCAGCAGATTCCGACCGGGACAAATCAGCAGCCGCTCATTCAGTGGGGGGCCGTTGACGGTGCATCCAGCTATGAGATCTTTATTGCGAATATTCTGGCTCCTGCAAAAGCCATTATTCGCGAGGCAGGTCTGGCATCAACGACTTACCAGCCCGACTTTGCTCTTGGTCAGGGGACGTTCAGGGTCTGGATTCGGGCCTTCCGTGCAGATAATGGAGCAGCTGGTCTTTACTGGAGCAAGGCGGTTGACTTTACCATCGTTTCGGCTGATGAAATGTCGAACGACCGTGGTACTGGTCAGATTGTGCTTGCAGCAGCCGGTGATGAACTGCTGTCAGCATCGACCACGATTTCCGTGGGAATGCTGTCTGGCATGGACACGACTGTTCTGCGGCCAGCGAGCCACGTTGATACCGTTGACAACGCTGCAGAGTATCCAGCAGTCGATGTGAATCATGAAACAGTGGAACTCACTGAAGAAGTTCTGTCTGACTGGCAGAACGAGACCTGGTGGGAAGAACCAGTTGTTTCGACTGCTGGTGTTTCAGCTGACGTGAACGCTGTTTCAGAGCGGAGCTCCAGTGGTCGAGGATCCCTGTTTGCCTCTGTATTCGGCAGTGTTCTCAGTCTTGTGGCGGCACGCCGCCGTGATGACGAAGAATCGGAACAGAGCTGATCCGGATCTGAAGCAGTGAACGATGAAAAAGCGACGGAGCTCTCTTGAGCTCCGTCGTTTTCTTTCAGGTCCTCTGATTTGTTGCGTTCTTCGCTCGTGTGATGTGGTGGTGAGTGCGTCAGCGGTTTATGAAGGTGTGAGAAATGCAGGTCACAATTACAGCTGTTGGTCCCGATAATACAGGGCTTGCTGATCCGATTGTCCATTTCGTGACAGATGCTGGTGCCAACATTCACGAGATTCAGATGTACGACCGGGATTCGGAGCATCTGTTTGCGATGTTGCTGCGAATTGAGTGGACAGCAGGAGATCTTTCTGCGCTGCGTGACTCACTGACTGAGATTGGCAGAGATCGAGGACTGCAGATTCGAGTCTGGTCGCGGGATGATGGGAACCGACTGCCACGACTGGCCATCTGTACCACCTATCGCACGGAGCCACCATTGGCGGTACTGAGAGCAGTACGTGACGGTCGGCTCAAGGCTGAGGTGGCAGTGATGGCCGGGAACCGAAACGCCTGTCGCAGCATTGCCGAGCAGTTCGATGTCCCATGGGAGTCAATCGGCGATGATCGTGGCAAACCTGATTACGGTCGACTGGAACAGACGATCGACAGATACAATGTGGATTACGTTGTGCTGGCCAGATACATGAGAGTCCTGCCGGCGGAACTGTGCTGGAAATTTGCCGGTGGCCGCATCATCAATCTGCACCATGGTCTGTTGCCGTCGTTCCCGGGGTTTCGTCCCTATGAAGATGCTTACCAGCATCACATGCTGTGCTACGGAGCCACTGTGCACTTTATCGTACCTGAACTCGATGCCGGGAATCAGACAATCTATCAGGCTGCATTCAGCGTGAATCCCGGCACATCGGTTGAAGAGGTGAAGCGACTTGGAGAAACTGACCACGAACCCACCTGTCTGGTGGAAGGGCTGCGGCGAGTTATTGATCGTGACGTTGAGCTGCACTTCCACCGAGTGGTCCCAACGTCCCGCTGAACTGCAGTATTCCGGAGCGAACTGCAGGTGTGATCTGAGTGCGGCAGGTACTGTGTACTCTAGAAGAGCCGGCCAGGTTCTGCTGAAAGTGCGAAGATGAGGCTGAAAGAGTTGTTTGACAGCGGCAGATTTGTGCTGTCGATTGAGATGTTTCCTCCAAAGACTCCTGCTGGTGATGTCTCCGTCAGGGAAAACCTGCAGCGGCTGCTGCGATTCTCCCCGGGCTTCATTTCGTGTACCTACGGTGCCGGTGGGTCAACACAGGAGCGAACGCTGTGGTGGTGTGAGCAGATCCTCCGTGAACTCGGATGTACCGCGATGGCGCATTTCACCTGTGTTGGGGCAAATCGGGAGCAGCTGGAAGACTGGCTTGACCGGGCAGTTTCAATGGGCGTTCAGAACATCATGGCTCTGCGGGGCGATGCACCACAGGGGCAGGATTCGTTCCATGCTGTTGAGGGTGGGCTGAGCCACGCCAATGAACTGGTGGAGCTGATCCGGAGTCGCCATCCCGATCTGGGAATTGGTGTTGCTGGATATCCGGAGAAGCACCTTGAAGCGGCTACTCTGGAAGACGATCTGCTCAATCTGCGGCGTAAGGTTGGCTGTGGTGCCGACGCCGTCTTCACACAGTTGTTTTTCAGCAATGAACGATTCCTGAGATTCCGTGACAGTTGTGAAGCGCTGGGGATTACAGTCCCGCTGGTGCCCGGAATCATGCCGATTACCGATTACGCCCGCATTCAGAGAATCACTTCAATGTGTGGGACGGCGGTTCCTGCTGCCCTCGCGGAACGTCTGCAGGCGGCTGAGGACGATGCTGATCAGCAATTTCAGATCGGAGTTGACTTTGCTGTGACGCAGTGTCAGCAGCTCATCGATGAGGGTGTGCCCGGAATTCACTTCTATGCTCTGAATCGCTCCGCAGCCTGCGAGCAGATTCTTTCGTCACTGGATCTGCCTGACCATGGTGACTGAGGAGCAGCAGGTACCGCCAGTAATCTGCGGCAATGAGATCTGTTTTAGTTTTGGTGAAGGTGAGCTTCGCAGGCAGATTCTGTTCGATGTTGGCCTGCGGATTGAACCAGGGGAGGTCGTCCTGCTGACCGGGCCATCCGGGTCCGGAAAGACGACACTGCTGACTCTGATCGCCGGTCTGCGGCGAATGCAGGAAGGGCAGCTGAGTGTGCTGGGTTATCAGCTGCAGGATGCTGATACACAGACGGTGCTCTCGCTGCGACGGAGAATAGGTTTTATCTTCCAGGCTCATAACCTGCTGCCTTTTCTTTCCGCCCGAGAGAACGTCAGCGTGATGTTCGACCTGCATCCCGAGGTTTCTCCGGACGAGGCGCGAGCCCGTGCGGCAGACATGCTGCAGGAAGTGGGGCTGGCAGATCGAATGGACTATGCTGTTTCACAGCTGTCGGGAGGCCAGCGGCAGCGGGTGGCGGTTGCGCGAGCGCTGGCCTGTGGACCTCATCTGGTTCTGGCTGATGAACCGACTTCTGCGCTGGATGGGGTGACTGGCCGTGAAGTTGTGCTGCTCCTGCAGCGACTGGCAAGGGAGCAGAAACGTCCCGTACTGATGGTTACACACGATCCTCGAATTCTTGACATCGCGGACAGGGTACTGACGATGCAGGATGGCCGTCTGAGTGAGTCTGAGTGAGTGGGGGCAGGCCCCCATCTGGTTTACTCGTTGTCCTCTGATGCCTTGTCGGCGTTGCCGCGGGCTGCAGCGACGATGGCCTCCCAGCGCGGGTGCATATGCAGGCTGAACAGATCCGGATCCTCGACAAGGTGTTCGTGGTCATTGAAGCCAGTGGCATTCGTCTGTTCAAGCAGCTGAATTGCTCGATCTCTCCACGAATCGCGATCCTCAGCTGAGGTTTCCGTTCGTTCTGCAGCCCTGGCATAGGTACAGGCTCCGTTGTAGAGAGCATAATCGTCGTCAGGCATTTCAGCGATCAGGGAATCAGTGCTGGACAGGCCGTCCTGAACATTGCCGAGGCGAACATTGACGAGGGCAGTCATGCTCAGCACCTCAGGGTTTTCCGGGGAGAGCGTATCCGCTTTCTGCAGATCCTGCATGGCAGATTCAAACTCACCAGCATGCATCCGAGTCGAGCTTCTGCGGACCCATGCGTCGACAAGATACGGGTCGAGTCGCAGAGCGGCTTCGAGTGCGGAGCGGGCTGCGTCCTTGTCACCGGATTGACGCAGCCCATATTCCTCAACCAGAGCACGAAAAGCTGGTGAGCGTACCCTGGCCTGATTTCGAGAGGTCCTGGCAAGCCCGGCGACCCAGCTGTTGTCGTCCCGACAGACTCGGTTAATCAGCCTGCGGCATTCAGGGTGAGCAAGCCCGGACAGATGTGCAAGCAATTGCTCGATGTACTGCTGGCCATAGACTGATGCTTCACGTGTCCCCTGGAGCGTCTCAATACGGCTCTTCAGTGCAGTCTCCATGATGGAAATCGATTGTTCAGATGCATCGCGGCCCAGTTCTTCGATGACACCGATTGAATAGCGATCCGGTTCCCGCTGCAGCAATTGAGCAGCGATGTTCCGCCAGTCCGGAAGCTGATCTGCAATCATGGCCTGAATCAGCATTGCCTGTTCTTCGCTGTCAAGCTGGTCGGTTTTCTCTGCAATCATGAGCAACTGTGACCTGCTGGCACACGCAAGCACGGCGTCAAAACGGGAGGTGGCCTGGGGGAGCTGTTTCCTCTGCAGGTGGTATTCCAGCAGCTGGGTTGTCCAGCCCGCAGGTTTCAGTCTTACTGCAGCGAGCTGCACGGTCGTCGTGATCTGCCCCTGAGATACTCTTTTGCCCAGCAATTCGCGAAGCAGTCGCTGGTCTTCTGCAGTTTGCTCCGGCAGCTGCAGCAGATGTCTGGCAAGAACATCAAAGACATCCGTACTGGTGACCTCAGGAATTGCTGCTCGCACTTCATCCGCCATCGACGCAGAATCGGACTGGTGCAGAAACTGCAGAGCAGATTCGAGGGACGCTGGTTCGTAGCCCCCGGATTTTCCGCTGGTGGCTGCTTCAAGGAACTCCTGCACAAAGTCCTCCAGAAAGGGGATCCAGCGTTCCCGCCCTGACTTGACCATTGCTGCGGCAAGAGTCTGACGCAAGCGTGGGAGATGATGTCCTTCAAGCCAGAGTTCACTGACTGCCTGCGGGGCATAGTGATCCTCACTGGCCGCGAGACTGTTCATTGCCACTGCTGCGATGTCTGAATTCTCGTCGAGCGCCATTTCTGCCAGCGCTTCGACAGCCTGTCGTCCAGGGAGTCGTTGCAGAACAGAAGCGATATCAATCCTTGCTGCCTGATCATCGGCAGAGATTGCCCGCAGCAGTGGCGCTGCATCCTCAAAGGTCAGGCTGTCGGCGATACCTCCCAGAGCAGCCTGGCGGATGGCTGGGTTCGGATGCTGCAGATCAGCGATCGCTTCACTGACTGGGATGATCCGGTACACATCAAGCAGGCTTGTTCTGATTGCCTCCTCCGGATTGTCGCTGAAATAAGGTCCGGTCTGAGTTGATGAGCCCGGGAAGAATGCGGCGCTGGATCCGGTGATCATCAGGCTGCGGAAGTCAGCGGGGAGCGGCACAAACGGGGTGAGCAGACCGGCGGGCTGACGAGAGTTCTCCATGGAGTACTTCAGCCACTGTCGGACAGCCAGAGAGATCTCAAACTTCTGTTCGGGATTTTCGGCCTGAAGTATGATGCGACGAATTCCCTGTGCATGCAGCTGCTGCAGTCGAGGTCCAAGGAACCAGACTGAGGCTGCATCAAGACTGCGCCGTACCTGAATCAGCGCGAGACAGTTGCGCGGACCAGTGAGTTCTGTCGGAAACGCACATTGTTCTCGCAGGATATCAGTGATGTCGATGGATTGAATTGCTGGCTCAGAATCAGCCGAACGGATCTGCAGCTGGAGATCCGGCGGCGTTTTCGGGTAGATGGGCAGTTCGAACTGTGTTCGCTGCCTGACGGTCTGCTGAGGTGAAAGACGCACATTGGCAAACTGTCCATCAGCGGGGCTGATGCTGCTGAGTGGCGTTTCGTCTGCCGTCAGCTCAGCATTCAGATTCTTCAGGTCGAATACCGTATCTGATGTATTCCGGATTTCCATCAGAACCTCAAACCGCAGCAGATACTGGCCGCGATTCTGACTCGCCGATACGGATGCTTTTACATCACTGACCAGGATCTGCAGCGTGTCTGCAGATGCCGGGGGAATCCAGGCAAGCACCATGAGTATGGCCGCAGGCAGTCGATGAGACACGGGCATTCCTTTGTGCTGAAATCAGAACAGCTGCCAGAGTCGCAAAACTACGCGTGTGAGGCCCTGCAGCATCCCTGCATTGTCGCTGGAAGTTTCGCAGGTGTGAAGTGGAAGTGAAGATTCTGCCCGAATCGCCCGCTTTCAGACTGCAGCTGTTGTGCGATGGAGGGCGGTATCTGCTCGCTGACGCAAACGCTGCCGGGATGGACTTTCAGGGGGGACGAGTCTGTCCAGTCGGGGACGAAAGATAACCATCAGCAGTAAGGGCAGGTACCAGAGAACGTAGTGTCCGATGTCCTCCGGATACCAGAGCTGAGCTGCGACAATCAGACAGGTGGAGTTTCCCAGCAGGTTTTCGAAGTTGCGTGGCCGTGGGATCACCGTGAGAGCAGTCATCATGACGAAGAACAGAGCGCCCATCAGTATTCGAATAATGATCATCCCGACCTCCGCAGTGCCGGTCATCGTATTTGCCTCCAGCAGTCGAAAGACGGTCCAGTTCGCCGTTGTGATCAGCTTATCCACAAAGGACGAGGCATCATGTGAAATGAGGAGCAGGCAGCTGATCAGTACTGCGGCAACACCGACAACGGAAGCAAAAAAACGGATGCCTCCTTTGCGCCCGTAGAAGACAGCCCAGAGTGGCAGCAGAAAGATGGCAAAGAACAGTGTGCCGCAGGCCAGTCCGAGCAGAATGCCTGAAAGCAGTGGACGCCTGTAGGCGACGAACGCCCAGACAAGGCACGCTGCCGGGAGAACATGGCTGAGTTGATGCACGTAAACGCCGGTGCAGGGAAGCAACAGGTAGAGGCATGCCATTGAGATTCCCAGTTGCAAGCTGGCGAAATGCAGGTGGCCGGTGAGTACCATGCCCCCAACGACAAGTGTGTGAGCAGAAATCACCAGGCTGCGGGCCACCCAGTCTGTCTCTTTCTGAGCTAATCCTGCAACGAGGTTACCACCGGCGGCAACCAGCGTTTCGGTCGGAGCCGGCGGTTTCAGTTCGTCGCCAGTTGATTCGAGAGTGGCTTCCTGTCGGTCCAGCAGTGCTCTGCCATACCGCAGTGCCTGTTGATTGTGGTCAGGTGGCGGCAGGAGGGCGACGTGGGACATCAGAATTCCGAACGCCGGAATACACAGAAACGTCAACCCGCCGAGATTCAGGTTCTGCTCAAGTCGTGGCCTTCGTGTGAATCGTTCATCAAGCACAAGTCGGACCAGCAACGCCAGCGTTGTAAACAGGAGGATGGTTGACCAGTACTGGCTGAAGGGCCTCCGTACAGGCAAAATCGGTGCCTCAGACTGATCTGCTGACGGTGTTGCCTGTTCTGCCGGCGTATCTGTTGCCTGTGAACCTGATGGGGTGAGCAGCACTGTTGCAGTGAGACTTGTTGACAGTGCCAGCAGGAGCAGCAGGTCGAGATTTCGTACAGAGAAGACACGGCCAAAGCGAAAGTACACCGCGACAACAAGGAGCGCGATGTAGACCCACCAGGTGGGGTTCGACAGATCCATCGAAAGAATTGGTGGGTCCTCGAAGTTCACCCTGGATTGATCCTGAAAAACTGTCTGGTGGATGAAAAAGCCTGCAGGCGACTTTCGTCTCTGCGTCCTGTCCATGACTGCGAAACAGAGTTCGGATTGATTCCGGGAATCCGGTTGCAGTATGACTGGTATTCTCGGAATATCCATCACTGAGCTCAGAATTGGCTGAATTACCCATGAGTGGACGACGAGGCCAGTTGCTCGCAGTGGGGGCGTCTCGTACTCGCTGAACGAGGAAATTAAATTCGGCGAACTCAGCACCTGCTCTGGTCACCCGATAACTTCGCGTCCAGCCACAGATTGCTAAACTTCAGGCTGAGACAGGAATTCATGCTGTCGAAAGCATTACTTGAAATTGCCTGAGATGGTCACTGTCTGCTGACATACGGCATCGGAATCCGCCGGCTCCTTCGAGATGACCCAATTCTTTGCAAACCCGTTTCTGCTCA
>JALQUR010000239.1 GCA_023260695.1 Planctomycetaceae bacterium | reverse complement strand
CACTATGACTGCTGGTGCATTCAATGCAGTCTGTGCGGAGGATGGAAACAGCGGGCTCATCGATGCTGCGTCAGAGCTGCCGCGGTCTGCTGGCACCACGGTCAGTTCAGTCAACGTAACTCAGCGGGCTGTTGTGGCAACACCAGTACTGCTGCTGTTGTTGGTCTTTTGCTGGATTCTGTTCAGCGATGGCCCGCAGGGTATTCCGCGTCGCAGTCCGGAACAGTCAAGGAATTCATCACGGAGTACGCCGGTTTTGTCGGTTGGCAGAATGTCTGTTCAGGAAAAAGGCAGCAGACATTGGAGAGACACCGGTGATCTGGTCAGTGGTGATCGAGTTGTCGAGTTGCAGCCGGGGAAGGGCCTGGTCCAACTGAGAAATGGCATCCGGATTGCCCTGAGAGGACCGGCTTCATTTGTGATCGAGAGTGCTGACCGACTGCGGTTGCTGAGCGGAAGTGCCGTTGCAGATTCTTCCGGGACGGCCGGCAGTATGTTGCTGGCAATAAACAATGTTCGCGCGGTTGTCAGTCAGGGCGCCATCGGAATCCGAAACGACTACGGCGTCAGTACTGCTGTTCAGTCATTTGTGGCTCCGTTGAGTATCGAAGTCGCCGACGAAGAACGCAGCGAGCTGAATGAGTTCTTGTCATTGGCTCCAGAGTCGTTGCTGCAGTTGCAGCCGGGCAATCCAGGGGGGTATGTTGAGTCAGGCGTAGACCCCGGATTCAGAGAGCTCTGGAAACTTTCCCTCGGAATTGAACGCTGTCCAGAGGAGTGGCAGATCTCGAATGATTCCGTCACTGTCGGCCGCAGGGGAACGATGGTGCTGGTGCCGGAGGGAGTCATCGATACGCCGGAATCCGGGATTCCTGTGGATCTGCGTTCACCAGGAAGGCTGCAGTTTCGTGTGGCACCGGAAGACGTTCCGCGAGTTGCCGGCGGAGTTCGCGTGCGTGGCTTTCGACTGAGTCTGTATCGTCCATCAGAGGAAGGAGATGTTGCCCGCGTCAACGGAGAAATTCGATTCAGCCACCCTGTACTCGGAATCATTGGCCGAACTTCTCTGCTCAATGAGACCGACCAGTTTTTCAATCAGCCTGTCAATGTGCAGAAAAAATGGCGGGGTGTTGAAGTTGGAGATGGTGAAGAAAGTCCGCATTCAGTGCGGGATCTGGTCACCTTGTCGGCCGATCGTCGCAGCGTCTTTATTTCCTGCAATGCCTCAGTGGCTGTTGACGAGGTTCGAATCCTGGTGCAGCACGGTCCATGAAGAGTTCTGCAGCGACTGGTTACACACGCAGAATCAGTGCTGATCCACCTGCGGCGCAGAATCAGGCGTGTCGATTGAGGTCTCTTCCCCGGTGTGCTTCCGCGGGATGATCAGCATCCCATAGAGAAATCCGCCTGCCAGTCCGATTGTTGCGGAGCAGAGCAGAACCAGAAAATCATGGTCGAACACGGAGGCGACGATCGCTTCGAGTGTCAGTCCGCTGCTGAGCCCCACGGCACTGTACCCAATGGGACGGGCGAGGTTGACCGACATCAGCCGATGCAACGCACGTATGAACAGATACAGCCCAGCCGCTCCGCAAATCGCACCTCCCAGAAAGAACGCCTCGTCACGAGAATTTGTGGGTAAATCTTGACGCAGGTAGTTTCCCAAATGTGTGACACAGGGCGATTTGCAGCGCTTCGGGAGTGCGATAGCCGTAGGCCTTTTTCAGGGTCAGTTTCGCCTTGCCGTTGAAACCGTCTGACACAACCGCCACAATTTCACACACCTGTTTCAAAGTTTTCTTTTCCATCTCAAAGGTCGGTTGAACAAGAGCAAGCAAAAGACTGGAGGATTTTCGGAACGACCAGAGTTGAAGAAAACTTGTCTCTGATTTTATG
>JALQUR010000205.1 GCA_023260695.1 Planctomycetaceae bacterium | reverse complement strand
CTGGGGCATGTGGATGTCGGCAGCTTTCCTGACGGTGAAACAAGCGTCAAGCTGAATCAGAACATCCGTGGCTGTGACGTCTTCATCATTCAGCCCACATGTCCGCCGGTGAACGACAATCTGTTTGAGTTACTGGTGCTGATTGATGCCTGTCGCAGGGCCAGTGCGGCGCGGATTACCGCTGTGATTCCGTACTTTGGTTACGCCCGCCAGGATCGCAAGGATTCCGGGCGCGTTCCCATTACTTCAAAGCTGGTGGCAAATCTGATTGTGGAATCGGGTGCACATCGGGTGCTCACAATGGATCTGCATGCTGCACAGATTCAGGGCTTCTTTGATGTCCCGGTAGACCATCTGTACGCCGCACCAATTCTGGACCGCCATTTCGCATCGCTGGCGATTCCTCAGGAGGAACTGGTTGTGATCAGTCCGGATGAGGGAAGTATCAAGCGGACGCTGCAGCACCAGGAGAATCTGGGTGGCAGTCTGGCCATTGTGGACAAGCGTCGGGCCAATGCGCTGGAGACTCGTCAGGCCAATCTTATTGGCGGACCGATTGAGGGCAAGACCGCGCTCATTTTTGACGACATGATTACCACGGCCGGTTCCATCTGCGGTGCCGTGGAAGTTGTTCGCCAGCATGGTGCTCGCCGCATTTTTCTGGGGGCCACCCACGCTGTGTTGTGCGGACCTGCGGTCGATCGTCTGGCGAACGCAAATGTCGATGGCATCGTGGTCACGAACTCCTGCCCGATTCCCGAAGCCGACCGCCTTCCGAATCTGAAACGCGTTTCCATTGCGGATCTGCTTGGTGAGGCAATTCGTCGCGTGCATCGCAACGAGTCGGTCAGTTATCTGTTTGACTGAGCAGGTTGGCGTTTGCGGGCTGTTCCGATGATCAGCCCGATACTGCACAGGCTGACAAGCATGCTGGTTCCGCCGTAGCTCAGAAACGGATGCGGCACTCCCTTCGGTGGCACCATGGCGGTGACAACGGCGATATTGGCCATCGACTGCAGGACCAGCTGATACAGCAGCGTCATGCCAAGAGCCCACGAAAAGCTGTTTCGCGGTACGCTCTGCAGCAGCGTTTTGCCCGTTCTGAGAATGCCGATCCAGACCAGGCAGACAAACAGTGTGCCGACCAGGCCCAGTTCTTCACCGATGACAGCAAAGATAAAATCGGTGTTGGCTTCCGGCAGGTAGCTGAGTTTCTGCCAGCCGCTGCCAATCCCGGTTCCGGTGAGTCCGCCGGAGCCGAACGACATCAGCGACTGGCGGACCTGCCATGGTGCAAGTCGAAAATCGGACCATGTCGCCAGAAAGCCCTCAATTCGATCCATCTGGTACGGACGCAGCACCAGCAGCATGCTGCCCAGCGGAAGCACAGCCAGCCCGCAGACGAGGAAATTGCGAAGTGGCCAGCCGGAAAAAAACAACGCCAGGGAGTAGGCCAGCAGCAGAAACAGAGTTGCCCCCAGATCAGGTTCGAAAGCCACCAGCGGCAGAGTGATCAGCAGGGGCAGAGCGATCACGGGAATGCTGCGGATCCCGATTCCGGATGTGCTGCGGAGTTTCTGCACCAGCTGAATGCCCAGAAGTGGCAGTATGATGCGGCCGAGTTCTGAGG
>JALQUR010000117.1 GCA_023260695.1 Planctomycetaceae bacterium | reverse complement strand
CATGATCATGGGCCCGTCGGCCGGCGGCGCGGTGTACTCGCCCGAGCCATCAGGACACATGGCCACAAAGCCGGGCAGATTTTCGTTTTCGGTTCCGAGGCCCCAGGTGAGCCATGAACCGAGGCTGGGGCGAACAAGTCGTGCTTCACCACAGTTCATCAGCAGCAGTGAGGGCTCGTGATTGGGGACATCGGCATGCATGGAGCGAATGACGCACAGTTTATCCACATGCTGAGCCGTCCGCTGGAACAGTTCACTGACGTGTAACCCGCTTTCACCGTACTGTCGAAAACGGAACGGGGATGGGTACAGTGCACCTGTGGGCCGTTCGGTTCTGAGATTGCCGCTGCTGAGCATTTCACCGCCGCGACGCTGCAGTTCGGGCTTGTAGTCAAAAGTGTCGACGTGGGATGGACCACCATTCATGAACAGGTGGATCACGTGTCGGATTTTTGATGGCATCGCAGCCGGTCGGGGAGCCATGGGGTTGAGTGACTGCTGGATTTCATCGGCAGATGCGCCCCGGCGAAGCAGATCAGCGAATGCGACCGCCCCGATTCCCATGCCGCAGCGTTGCAGCATTCCACGGCGGCCGAGAGCAACCGGACTTTGATCGACAGGGGCATTCGGAAAAGGCAGAGAGCCGCTCATGTCAGAGTACTTCGCAAAATGATTCAGTCGACAAACAGGAATTCACTGGACATCAGCAGGGTCTGCGCGAGTTGAGCCAGGGGGGGGAATGTACTGTCCCCTGACGAGACACTGAAGTCCGACTCCGAATTCCAGACACGTACTGTTCCATCGGCGGCAGCCTGTCGAATCGTGAATTGTGTCTGAAAGGAATCATGCGCCGGGGTGTCACGGCAGTCGATCACAAAATCAATGTACTGACCACGCTGCACTTCGAGTGTTCTTCCCGGAACCGCCCGTTGCTGATTATGGACATCAAGCTCACTGAGGATTTCACCAGCAGGACCAACCACCGTGAGATGCACTCCGTCGCCCTGATCGGACGGGTGATTGACAGATCCAAGGATCACGATGCGACTGTCCTGTCCTGCGGTCCATCGTCGAATGGCACAGTGGCCAGGATTCGTTCCCGGGTGACCTCCATTGTTGCTGAGAAAAACCCAGCCATGTGCAGGATCGGGCAATTCGCGGCCGACCTGAAGCCGATTTTCGTGGATATGTTTGAGTGGTGTAAATGGCTGAGCTGAACCAGCCGGCAGGCCGCGATTGGCACCAAAACCATAGGACCAGCCAGCGGAAAGGTCCCGCAGTGGTGCCTGGAGTTCCTGAATCTGGCTGACAAAATCCAATGCAGCGGCCAGTTCCTCCGGGCCAGGCAGTCGTTGCAGCACCTGCATGTAAACGGAGTTGACCTGATCCAGTCGCTGGTCTGCTGCTGCGGCGGAAAGTCCAATTCGTTCCGCCTGTCCAAGTACAAAGGGACTGTTCAGATAGTACAGCCCCTGTTGCGGGATGGTGGTTTCGAAGCGACGTGGTGCATGAGAGTCCGGGCTGGCCAGGTCGAATGTACGGAACAGTCCCGGCAGATTCTGACGATCAATCCGGGCATAGACGGCTCTGCGGGTGATTGCCGGATCTGCAGCGATGTCAGCAGAGGGCCCTCCGATCGTGCGGTCCAGCGCACCGGATGCGAACAGGATCGCGTCATGCTGAGCTTCAAAGCTGAGTCGTCTTCTGTTGGCGCGGGCCAGCAGGCGGTTCTCCGGGTCTGCTGTGGCGGCATCGGGGCGATAATCTGAACGCTGTCGCCAGGTTCCGGAAAGCACGATTCTGCGAATCAGTGTCTTCAACGACCAGTCATGGTGCATGAAGTCTGCAGCCAGCAGGTCGAGCAGTTCGTGGTGCACGGGCTGTTCAGTGCGGATTCCAAAGTCGCTCGGTGTGTCGACGAATCCTGTTCCGAACAAGTGCATCCAGGTGCGATTGACAGCGACCCTGGCCGTCAGTGGATTGTCACGACTTGTGATTGCCTGCGCCAGTTCCAGACGACCGCTGCCATCGCTGAAGTCTGCTGTATCGGCAGTTGAGATTGCTGAGAGAAACCGTCTGGGCACCGGTTCCCCATGATTGCCGGGATTGCCTCGGAGGAAGATGACCGGGGTGACTGCCTGCGGGCGATCCACCAGACGCAGCGTTGACGGTTCGTTCCGGGGTTCATCAGATGACGCAAATACTCCGTACAGACTGTAGTAGTCTGCAGTCGGGATTGGGTCATATTTATGGTCATGGCAGCGAGCACAGGAGACGGTCAGTCCCAGCATCCCTCGCGAAATCACATCGATGCGATCATCAATGATGTCATGGGGATTGTTCAGGAATCTGCGCCCCAGAGTCAGGAAGCCCATCGCAGCCAGTTCCTGCGGGTCCTCCGATCCCGGCATTCGATCTGCTGTGATCTGCCGCCGCAGAAAGTCATCATAGGGGCGATCTTCGTTCAATGACCGGATCACCCACTCACGGTATTTCCATGCGTCGGGATACTCACGGTCTTCCTGAAAAACGTATCCCTTGGTGTCTGCATAGCGGGAAACGTCCATCCAGTGTCTGGCCCATTTTTCTCCGAAGTGCGGAGAGTCCAGCAGCTGGTTGATATAGGCGGCGAACCAGTCATTCCAGTTGCCAGCGTCGGCAGCAGCGATCCCTGCTTCCAGCCATGCAGCTTCCGGAGGCAAACCGATGAGCGCCGATGCGGCTCGGCGGATCAGTACGCCTGGCGGTGCTTCAGAAGAACGACTGAGGCCAGCGCCGTGCAGCTGGCGATCAATCTGCGCATCGATTGCTGCCGGGGAAAGCCCCGGGGTTGTTTCGGCCGGATACTGCACCGGCTGAAATGCCCAGTGCTCTCGCCATGATTCAGAAAGACGCTGTGCATCCGCTGCGATTGTAGAGGCTTCTGGCCAGTGAGCACCTGCCCGGATCCAGTTCAGCAGGTCATCTTTCTGCTGCTGCGAAAGTGGGTTCTCCGGGGGCATGGCGATTTCGTCCGGTCGGTGCTGAACGACAGCCCACAATCGACTTTCCTGAGGCATGCCGGGAATGACCAGTCGCTGATCTGAGACGACGCCTGACAGGACCTGCTCGCGCTGATCGAGTCGTAGTTCGGCTTCCTGACGTTTTGGCCCATGACAGGGAACGCAATTCTGCAGCAGGAGCGGACGAATGCGTGATTCAAAGAATGCCTCATCGGCTGCTGCAGGATGTGCTGTGATCGCGGCGACGCAGAACAGAAGCACGATGGCTATGCGCTTTGGTGCGGCTGGATGCAGGTGGCGTGCGGCTGTCAACACAGGCGTAATTCCAGGGGGGAGAAACGGGCAGGCGGGCACGCCGGAAGGAGGCAGGAACTTCCAGTTGCTCCCCGAGATACTAACCCACGCTGGCTGTTCGGCACCAGAGTGAGTGGCCGGATGCGATGGGAATCCCGAAGACTGCACTGCTTGCCATTGCGGGAAAAATCTGCAGCCAAAGAACGCTGACCGCGACTTTGCAGTCCGATCACATGTAAGGAGCCAGCCTGTGGCCGCCTGAGCCCGGGCTATGTCATCTCAAAGCAGGCAGGCTGTGAACTAACGAGCGGCTACAGGTCGAAGCAGCGGCTACAGGTCGAAACAGCATCTGCAGGCAGGAAGTGGCGGATCAGCAACAGTTGTTGCAGAACGAAAGCAATCCCTGAAAAGTCGGGATCGGAGCTGTCTCTGAAGGCTGAACGCCCGCTGGTGATGTGAAACGGAATCACAGGAAGTTGCTCAGTTGCATCATAAAGTTCCCGACTTCAACACAATGACCAGGAATGCAACGAACCGCCTGCTGAAGCATGATCAGCAGACTGGACAGTCGGTGTGCAGTGGTCCTGAAAAAACAGGAAACCTGATTTGAAAAAATGCAAAAGTTGTTCTTAGAGTCCGCGGCGTGGCCGTCGTGGAATGCAGGTTTTCCAGCAGCTCTGCCCACTTCGATCCGCAGTTTCAGAGACTCGGCAGGCTCGCTTATTTGCCTCAATGCTGGCCTGGTGGGGCATTCTGTTTTGCAGATTCAGAAAACTCACAGCGTATTTGTCGCAGCGAATGAGCATTTGCATATTCCGGATTGTCCGGTACGTGCCGTGCGCTGGTAAACCGAATGGAGCACCTCCGTGATCAAATCATCTCGACGCCGGAATACGATCTCGCAGTCACGTCTTGGAGCATACCTCGCGGCATGCGGCGCGTGGGTCACCGGTGGTGATGATGTGAATGCTGAGATCTACTATGAGCAGATTGATCCGGCATTGAATTACGCCTCAGAGGCGCCTGCTCCTTACACTATGGATGTCGAGAATCCTGGCGGGATTCTGGACGGTGTTGAGATTGCGCAATGGACATTTCTTTCAGGTATGGTTAACTCGACTGAGTATCAGGGTCGCGTCGAGCTGAACTGGGGGCCCAGCCTTGGAGAAATCTCAGGAGGCGACATTAATGACTTTCAGTTTGCAGGGACTGGTCAGCAAAACGTGTCATCGAGTTCACTTGGTTCACCTATTTACTATAACTATCTTAAGAATTTTCTTGTCGGTAGTAATCAGACGTCCGTTAATGCGGCGGCGTTCAGTGTTAATAACATACTGCAGCAAAACTCAGCTAACGCAAGTTATTCGTATAACCGTTTGTTTCTTACAGATCAGGGTGTCGCCACAGCTGAAAGCGAATTTGACAGTGCAAATGGTGGTTATATCGGTTTCAGGTTCAAGCAGGCATCGAGTGACTATTACTACGGCTGGTTCCATGTTTCTGACATCGATGAGGCCAATGGCTTTGATGACTATACGATTGATGGCTGGGCGATCGAGCTCGAAGCCGGAACGGGCATTCTTGCCGGTGATACCGGAGGTTTCGCAGGTGGAGGTGCCGGTGGTGGAGCAGCGGTGCCTGAACCGTCTTCGTTGACACTGCTCACACTTGGTCTGGGAGGGCTTGCCATTTATCGCCGCCGACTGCGATTGCGGAATGAACGCATCAGCAGTGCTGACGCGTCCGATGGCTTTGATGGTGCCGAAGCCCCGCCATCGCCTGTTGCATGAGCTGGCCGGCATTGGCATGGCATTCACGAAGACGCGAAATCAGATCGTGGGAGCGAAGCGTTGAACAGGAAATCCAGAGTACTGGTGATAGGCTGGGATGCTGCAGACTGGCGAATGATTCGCCCGTTGATCCGTGCCGGAAAGATGCCGCATCTGCAGCGGATGATCTCCGAGGGAGTCAGTGGGAACCTCAGGACACTCAGTCCGGCAGCTTCACCCATTCTCTGGACATCAATTGCTACCGGGAAACGGCCTTACAAGCATGGAGTTCTTGGATTCACGGAGCCGGACCCTCTTCGGCCGGGTGCCATTCGCCCGGTTTCCGCCGCTTCACGCAAGACGCGAGCGATCTGGAACATTCTCAATCTGGAAGGAAAGCGCAGTCATGTTGTGGGCTGGTGGCCGTCTGATCCAGCTGAGCCGATTCGCGGAACAATGGTCTCCAATTTGTTCATGCAGGCCGAGGTGAACAATCGTGGTTCAGGTCGGGCAGATTTCGGGTCGGTTCATCCCCCCGAAAAGACGGACCAGATTCGCGACCTGCTGTTGAAGCCGCAGCAGATCTCAGAAGAAGTGGTGCATGCCTTCATTCCTGACTTTCATCTGCTGGAAGACATGGATAAACGGCTGTTTGATCATCTTCGCCGAACTCTTGCTGAAGCGTCGAGTGCTCAGAATGTGATTACCACGATCATGCAGAATGAAGAGTGGGATTTCGCCGCAGTGTACCTGGATGCGATTGACCATATCTGCCATGCATTCATGGATTTCCATCCGCCTCGAACTGCCTGGGTGAATGAAAAGGAATTTGATCTGTACAGCAATGTTGTGAATGCAACCTATCATTTCCATG
The DNA here is from genome assembly GCA_023260695.1 of Planctomycetaceae bacterium. Lineage (GTDB taxonomy): Bacteria > Planctomycetota > Planctomycetia > Planctomycetales > Planctomycetaceae > SXXK01. The sequence goes on along the minus strand of JALQUR010000117.1, from coordinate 6,597 downwards.
ACATGATGCTGGGATTCCTGCTGCATCTAGCCGGCCCGGAGACGACCGTGGTGCTGATGTCCGATCATGGGTTTGAGAGTGGCGATTTGCGCTGCGGTCAGACACCAATGACTCCCGTGGGACCGGTTTCGCAGCATCGTGAGAATGGTATTCTTGTGATGCAGGGCCCAGGGATTCGTCGCGGCACAACTGTCCATGGCGCCAGTCTGCTGGACATTACTCCTACGATTCTGCAGGTGATGGGGCTTCCGGTGGGGGCAGACATGGACGGCTGTCCGCTGGTGAATGCCTTTATTGCCCCGCAGGAGATTCAGCGTATTCCGTCATGGGATGATGTCGCTGGCGATGATGGCAGATTTGCAGGTGAACACTCTGCCAGTGCGGAGGCGACGGTCGACGCCTTGAATCGTCTCATTGAGCTGGGATATGTGGAAGACACTGACGCGGGGAGCAACGAAGCGATTCGAGTTTCGTTCCGCGAAAGTCAGTACTTTCTTGCACAGGCCCTGATTGATGGCGGAAAACTTGAGGAGTCAATTCCGCTTCTGCGAGAACTGGTTGACGAGTGGCCGGAGGAGTTACGTTTTGCGGCACACCTGATCAAGGTTCTGCAGATTCAGGGACGACTGGAAGAGTCAGCCGTTGCGACGGAGCAGGCGATCGAGGGCTACCTGAAGAACAGAGCGAAGGCCAGAGAGAAACTGCGGGATCCTCTTGCAGCCGGATTGCCCCTCACGGAAGATGGAAGATTTGATCCCGGTGCTCGTGAAGTGAAGGTCCTGATGAGTCGGGCGGTGGGATCTGACTCCACCGTCTATCTGCTGCAATCGTCTCAGGCGCAAGCCGAAGGACGCAATGAATCTGCATTGAAGTTCCTGGATCTTGCAGAGCAGCACGGCTATCAGAAACCGAATCGACATAGCCGGCGGGCACAGATCCTGATGCAGTGCGGTCGCTGGGAGGAGGCAGCTCGCGAATATCGCGCATTGCTCGAATATGAACCGGAACACGTTACTGCAATGCATGGACTGTGTCGTTGCAATCTGGGTCTGCGGAATTATTCGCTGGCTTTGCAGTACGCTATGGATGCAGTTGGACTGGAGTTCAATTCAGCGCGTTCACATTTTCTGCTGGGGGTATGTCTGCAACGAACTCGACGCTGGGCGGAGGCCGCTGAGGCATATCGGGTGGCGACGGTAATGAATCCGCGGTTTGTTCCCGCCCTGCAGTGTCTGATGCTCCTTGCTGAACGCAGGCTTCACGACTCCGCGCTTGCTGAAAAGACCCGCCGCAAGCTGGTGGCGGCGTTGCAACAAAGTCAACCCGGTGCGCCGGATCAGAGTGCAGATCACGAACTTGTAGAGTCCTGCGACGAGCAGAACGTTCCGAACTGCACCGATGGGAGAGACAGCTCAGACCGTGATCTGAGTGTCACGCCGGTCCGGATTCCAGGGATACTCGAAGATACTGTCATTGTTGTCAGCGGGCTGCCGCGAACCGGGACTTCGATGATGATGCAAATCCTGCAGGCCGGAGGCCTCGGGATTCTTGATGATCAGCACCGTGAGGCTGACGCAAGTAACGCGCGAGGATACTGCGAGGACCGTCGAGTGAAATCTCTGCATCGGGATGCGACGTGGCTGGAAGATGCGGCGGGAAAGGCTGTGAAGATTGTCGCGCCATTGATCCCGCATCTGAAGTATTCAGAAGGACTGAAGTACGGCGTCATCTTCATGGACAGAGATCTTCGCGAAGTACTGCAATCGCAACAGGTGATGCTGCAGAAATCCGGACGTAGCAGTTCAGGCGGCAGCGATCGCCAGCTGGAGCAGGTGTTTCGCAGCCAGTTGAAGATGGTCCAGCGAGTGCTCAGGGAACATGGGGTCCCTGTCCTGACGGTGCGTTATCAGGATTGTCTGCGGGAACCGGAACGCATTGTGGCGGCGGTGAACCATTTTCTGGGCGGAGGGCTCGATCAGTCGGCGATGATCAGGGCAATTGACAGAGACCTTTGTCACCAGACGCAGATCTGACAGTGATTGCCGGACTGTATGGGATTGACGCCGGATTCTGCTAAAATCCTGGCGTTCGAACGGAGGCGAAGATTCAGAACTGACGTGCCTGTGTACGTCATCGGCCATCGCTCGGCTGAACTTGCTGTGAACCACTGACATGGCTCCCCGCCGTCATTTTCTGGGTTCTGACCGCCCTGCACTCATTGCTGCTGTCGATTACCTGCGTGCGACATTCGCGAAAGATGATCAGCTGGATTTGTCGCGGGTGGTTGTGGTGCTGCCGGGGCGACGTGCCGGAAGGCGTCTGCTGGAATTGCTTTCTGACTTTGATCAGACAGCATATCTGGATGTGCGGCCACCCCGAATTATTACCTTTGATCGACTGCCAGAGCTGCTTTATCCGTTGCAACGGCCTGCGGCAGATGACCTCACGCAGTTACTCATCTGGTGGGGGGCGATCACGAGTTTTCCTGCAGCAGAATTGTCGGCGGTGCTTCCGCATCCTCCTCGTCCGGACGCCCTCAATGCCTGGCTGGCGGTTTGTGAATCGTTGCAGCGTCAGCACACCGAGCTTGCTGGCGAGGGACTCGATTTTTCGGATGTGCTGAAGACTCTGCAGTCGATCGGTGAAGCGTCTGAAACGAAGCGCTGGGCATGCCTGCGCCGTATTCAGCAGGCATATCTGGCTCGGATGGACGAATGTGGGCGGTGGGATCTTCAGACGGCTCGCGTTCAGGCTGTTCGACGCGGGGAATGCTTTACGGATCAGAGCATCGTACTGCTGGCCACGACCGACATGAACGGCGTTATGCGGAGCATGCTGAAAGCGGTTGAGCGGCAGGTCAGCGTTCTGATTCATGCTGACCCCGACAAGGCGGAATTGTTCGATGAGTTTGGTTGTGTACGACCAGACCGCTGGCAGAGTCGTGAGATAGTGATTCCGGATGACGCCATTCGTATTGTGGGAAACCCGGAAGATCAGGCGGATCGAGTTCTGAGGGAACTGCGAGCCCGGCTGCCATTGCGGGCTGATGATGTGACCATTGGTGTGGCGGATGAATCTCTGCACCCGGTTCTCAGGCAGAAACTGGCAGCCGGCGAAGTGGCGGTGAATCTTCCTGTAGGCAGGACATCAGCAAAAAGTCGTCCATGGCAGCTGCTGGATGCTGTCTGCCGACATCTTGGTTCTGCTCGGGAGGATCAGCCGCCAGGATTTGCCACTTTGAATGACCTGGTGCGGCATCCGGATCTGTTCGGGTGGATCACAGAGAAGATTCGGGCAGTGCCCGTCAGCGACAGCGATCAGTGGGTGTCCGACATTTCGCCGGTGCTCTGGCTCAATCAACTGGATGCCTACTGTGCGGATCACCTGCAGGCTGCACCGGGAGTGATGCTTGGCAGCGGGCAGCGTCGTCGAGTAGTGGAGGCTGTTTGTGTTGCCGTTGAACGCTGGCTGCTGCTGTTGCTCGATAATGCCGTTCCGGAGACGCCTCCGCGGCTGACGGCAGATGCTCCAAAGCGTCAGGGGCAGCTCGATTTTGAGCAGGGAACCGAGGCGCCGCCGGGATCGCTGCGGAGGCTGACTGAGATTCGCAGAACACCGGCAGAATGGGCTGCTGGAATGATGAGATTGCTGCATGCGGTTTATGCAGAGACGCAGGCGACTGAGTTGTCCGACGAGGCTGCAGGCGGCATCGTATTATGTGTTTCCGGTCTGAGAGACCTGCATGATCGTCTGCAGGAGATCTCCGTTGAGCTTCAGCCTCGCTGTACCGTAATGCAGGCGCTGCAGTTTCTGCTGGGGAGGATCGAGGACACAACTCTTCCTCCAGAGTGGCAGGAATGCGGCGTTGAGCTGATGGGGTGGCTGGATCTGCCTCTGGATGACGCTCCGTTTCTGATTCTGACCGGATTCAATGACGGATCTGTACCGGCGACAACAGGTGGTGACACATTTCTGCCAGACAGGGTGCGACAGTTACTGGGGCTGAATGACAATCAGCGTCGTTACGCCCGGGACGCGTGTGCTCTGGAGGCAGTTCTGACGGGCCGTCAGACAATTCTGATCATGGGTCGAAGTGATGCGGATGGCAATCCACTGGCACCGAGTCGCCTGTGGTTTGCCTGTGACCCGCGATCGGCAGTGCAGAGAATCGGCAGATTCTATGATTCCGCCCCGGACGATCCGGGAGCCGCCGCCGGGGGCGATGATCTGTCTGAAGAATCATTGCCGAGTACGGGGTTTGAGATTCCCGCGCCTGCGGCGGAGACACCGCAGCCAAAGGTCCTCGCAGTTACTGCGTTTCGCGATTATCTGCAGTGCCCATACCGCTACTTTCTGCGGAGGGAGCTGAATCTTCAGTTTGTTCCTGATGATGTGCGAGAGCTGGATGCTGCGTGCTTTGGAAATCTGATTCACGATGTGCTCAATGCTTTTGGACAGTCTTCGGTGCGGGACGCCCTTGATTCGGATGCGATCCTCGATTTCCTGATTGAGGAACTTCAGCGTATTGCACGGCTGCAGTTTGGACGCAGTCGATCAGCGACCGTAAGTGTTCAGCTGCGGATGGTGGAGGCGAGGCTGACGGCCTTCGCTCGCTGGCAGGCGGCTCATGCTGCGGAGGGCTGGCGAATTCTGAAGACAGAGCAAAAGGTTCAGAGTCCGGGATTTCGGGATCTGCAGGGACGCGAACTGATTCTGGAAGGACGCATTGATCGGATCGACCGCCAGATGGAGAGCGGCGAGCACCTTGTGCTTGATTACAAGACGAGTGAGCAGCCATCCACTCCGGAAAAAACTCATCGCAGTAACGGGGTCTGGCGTGATCTGCAGCTTCCGCTGTATCGGCTGCTGGTCCGTGCCCTGGGGATTCGCGGGACAGTTCGGCTGGGCTACGTACTGCTTCCCGGAGATTCCGGGCAGACTGGTCTGGCAATGGCAGACTGGACCGACGGTGATCTGGATGCTGCGGAGGAGATGGCGCGGGGAACGGCGTCAGACATTCTGAACCTGAAGATTCCGAGCATCGATGCGTTGAATGATCTGCGTTACGCAGAGCTGTCGCGAATCTGCATGGACAGCGTGGTTGACCGCACCCCGCACTGGCTGTGCAGCTGGCGGGGGCGTCAATCAGACTGATGAGTAATGACTGATGCCACGATTCCGTGAAGCTCAGATAACCCGGAACCAGGCAGACTACTGCGATTGCTTTTGCCGGCCTCAGGCCATCCGGATTATCTGATCTGCCAGACTGGAAGGTGAATTGTCTTTGAGCAGCTGAAGTGTCGAGCCCGCTGCTCTCCACGTCTGAATCGGAATCTGAAATTCGCTGCGAGATTCGCCGGCGACAGCCATTTTCAGCGGAGCGGCGAGTGCAAGCAAACCGGGCAGGTCACAGTAACGAACTGCGCCGGGAAGCAGATCTGCATCGCGGATTTCAGTAATCGAAGCAAAACGGAATCCCATCGTGTCAATCGCAGCGCCTGCAAGTTGCGTGCGTGCAGTTGCCGCGGCGCAGGCCGCGTGCGGTCCCATCCCATTGACCCCAACGAGATACACCTGTCTGGTGGAGTAGCCCATATGTGCCGTATGCGAGATGACGCTGAGCATGTCGTGGACGCGCTGGCTGAAAAGACTGTGATTGTACCCGAGAGTGAAGCCTGCAAATTCTCGGGGGTTCTGCACAACGGGCATCGATTTCGCAGGCAGCCCATCCTCTGTGAATGCGCCGGTCAGGTACAGGTCTGCTGAAATCACAGAAAGCCCTCGTCGGAGCAATTTGCGAATTGCCGGAATTGGAGTGAAACCATCCGCTTCAAACAGCCCTTTCCTACCGGCGGAGTCGAACCACAGCACAACTTCTGAGAAACGCCGATCCGGCTGTACCCATGTCAGTGGGATTTCTTCGCCGTGTTCCGGCAACTGCAGCATTCCCTTCAGCGAAGTTGAGCCATCAGTGTTGGTGCATTTCAGCAGCGGATTCCATCTGGTGCTGCCCGCTGGCGGAGTCTTGCGGCCGATCATGACATCGAGGGCACCTCCAACAGTATAGCGATATCGCTCCAGTCCACTGCGATTTCGTGGAACCAGTTCCCGAATCTGCCGTTCGGCTGCATTCCCGATTGTTTGCAGCATCGCGGCTTCGGCAGCTTCAGATTTGTCAGGTGCCGGGTACTGATCATTGAAGACAGTGCTCTCTTCTCGAGTGAGCGGCTGATACGGCTTTTCTTCAATCTGTTCATGCCCGAGGCTGAAGGCCCCGTTGAAGAAGTTGTACATCAGCATACGGCTGCGGAGATTGTAGTTGTGTGGGAACTTCAGGTACTGCCCACTGACCTGATCCGGTGCTCCCAGCATCTGATAAAGCTGTCGCAGCTGGGGCAACCCCTTGCTTTCGATTTCAACGGTCCAGTCGTCGGCGCCGGTCATTGAAAGCGGCCGCGGTGCTGCCAACGCGGCGAATTCAATGTTTCCTGTGTTGACCCGCAACAGTGAAGCATTTTCGCAGGTGCAGCCACCCTGCATCGCCGTTGAGACCATCACTGCCGGGAAGGCCGCCTGAATCCGCTGATCAATTGCGGT
>JALQUR010000113.1 GCA_023260695.1 Planctomycetaceae bacterium | reverse complement strand
CGCCAGCCGTCCCGGTCGCGAGTAGCGGCCCCGGGCTCCGCGGGCTTCGAGCCGCCGCCACCGGGCGAAGAGGAGGTGGTCGCATTGCCGGGGACAGCCTCCTCGCCCGTCCCTCCGCTTCCCCAAACCTGGGAAAGCACGATCCCGGCCACGACGAGTACCCCGATCCCCAGGGCGGTGAGTCCGAGGGCGCGGCTCCGTCGCCGGCGCTGCTCGGCGGCTGCGAGGCGCCGGGCACGGACCCGCTCCAGCGCCTCCTCGTAACTCTCGTTGTGGTCCTGTGGCATCCCCTGTTCGATCAACCGACGCGACAACAGGCACATGCGTCCGTATCGAGCTTTTGCCGTGTCGCTGTCGTGAATCGCATAGGCATCCTGCGTTTCCTGCGTCTCCTGAGACAGGGCGCCGATATCCAGTGCCTCAGCCTGCATCCGGTATGCCAGCTCATACGCCGCAATTCGCCCCTGCAGATCAGGCACACTGCCCCGCAACTCCGCATGCCGACGATTCAATGTCTGAGCAAAATCCAGCGTGGAACGCTGCACGCCCTCCAGACGCTGCGGTGGGGACAGATTGAGCACAGGGGCTCCCTCGTAGCGGAACTGCGTGCCCTGGTACGCTGCCGGAAGAAATGCATTGCTCCAGTTCGCAGACCCACCAAGTCCGCCCACCTGATACAGCAGCACATAACCCGGCAGGTTCTGGTTCGCCGATCCCAGACCGTAAGTCACCCACGATCCCAGACTCGGACGCCCGCCCAGAATCGCTCCCGTATTCATCAGGTACGTCGCCGGAGCGTGGTTGGAACTTTCACTGAACATCGATCGCACGATGCAGAGTTCGTCGGCGTGCTGAGCCGTGTGCGGCAGCAGATCGGAAAACCAGTGCCCGGACTCACCGTGCTGAGTCCACCGCCATGGCCCCGCCATCAGTTCGTCCTGACAATGATTAAACACGCCCCCCACTGCATCCTGCTGAGCCTTGAAGCTGGGCGGCACCGGCTGGCCCGACAACCGAATCAGCTCCGGCTTGTAATCCAGCAGATCGAATGTCGACGGTCCGCCATACTGAAACAGAAAGATTACCTGCTTCGCACGCGGTGCCAGCCGCGGCAGACGCTCCGCCAGCGGCCGCAGCGGATCAATCGCGGCAACACCACCCGCGTCTGCACGCAGTTCATCTGCCAGCAGCGCATTCAAAGCCACCCCGGCAAATCCGGCCCCGGCATGATCGAAGAAACTGCGTCGAGCAATCTGATCCATGGCAATCAGTCAAGATAAAGAAACTCATTCAGATTAAACATGGCTCGGCAGAGATCCACCAGTGCCAGACGCCCGGCATCGGCAGTCGCATCCCGCAACTGGTGCTGCTGCTGGTGCCGAACCAGCAGCTCCTTCGCAAGCAGCAGCTCATCCGGCTGCGGATCTCGCTCCAGCGCCAGCTGAAACACCGCCTGGATCACTCGCGACGGCTCAACACGCAGCGTCTCAGCAGAATCAGTCAGCTGACATTCCTCCCGGACACGTTCCGCAAACGCCTCCGCATAACGCAGTGCGGACGGACTGTTGAGCAGCATCAATGCCTGCGGAGCCACCACGGTCGTGTCCCGCCGAGCACACGACACCGTCGTATCCGGCAGATCAAACGCCTGCAGGAATGGAATTGGCAGACAGCGTTTTCGCACCAGATACAGACTTCGCACATCCGTCGCTTCGACTTCATCCGTATACCAGCCCTGCTGCCGCCCGCCGTCCTTCCCCTCGATCGCCTCCAGAATGGCAGGCTGAGCCTGCAGCAGTTCCTCGGGCACCTCCGGCCACACCGGCTTGCCACCATCACGGTCACGCAGCAGGCCCGAAACCGCCAGCAGACTGTCCCGCAGCGTTTCCGCATTCAGGCGACGCACATTCTGTCGCCAGAGCAAATGATTCAGCGGATCAATCCGGACAGCTTGCTGCATCGCACGCTCCGTGTCACCTGCCGAAACACCCTGCTCCGCCCCATCCAGGAAAGCACTCGCATGACGCATCTGCTGCAGGGAATTACTGCTGCGGCGGTAGGTCCGCGACATCACAATCGCCCGGTGCAGATCCTTGATGGACCAGCCATTCCGCACGAATGCCGTCGCCAGCCAGTCCAGCAATTCCGGATGCGTCGGACGCGCCCCGGTCATACCAAAATCGTTGGCTGTATCCACAAGGCCAGCCCCAAAGTGCTGCTGCCAGATGCGGTTCACAATCACCCGCGCCGTCCAGGGGTTCTCTGCAGATGTGATCCACCTGGCCAGCGTCAGGCGTCGACCTGTGGTCGTTCCCGCCGGCGACTCCACCGCAGCAGGCCCGGGATACAGAACTGCAGGAAAGCCCGGAGCCACTTCATCGCGCGGATCACGAAACACACCCTGATACAACACGTACGTCGGCGGAGCCACAGGTCCAGCGTCGGTCGCACCCATCGCAACTCGAAGCTCCTGCTTCTGCTGCTCCAGCTCAGCAATCTTCCCGGACAGCTCAGCGTGACGCGCCCTGCCCGACTCCTGTTCCTGGTCCAGCTGCTTCAGTGCCTCCTGCAGAGACTGCAGCTGCTGCTCCAGCGCAGCATTATGCCGTTCGATGGCATCCCGATCCGCGGCCACCTCGACCGCCAGATCATCTCGCGGAGTCACGCCCGCAAAAAAAGCCCGCAGCCGATAATGATCCGCCTGAGACAGGGGATCGTACTTATGATCGTGACACTGACAGCAGGACATTGTCAGTCCCAGAAATGCCGATGCCGTCGTGTTAGTCAGATCCGCCATGATCTCCGCACGCAGACGGTCTTCCTCCTGAAAAATTGACGCAGTGCTGTCCCACTGCCCAAGCCGCAGATAACCGGTTGCGATCAACGCATCCGCTTCCGCCGCAGTCTGCGGCACTCCGTTGACAAGCTCATCACCAGCCAGCTGCTCGCGAACAAACTGATCGAACGGCTTGTCAGAGTGAAACGAACGCACGACATAATCACGATACATCCAGATCAATGGACGGAACTCGTCCCGCTCATAGCCATTCGTGTCCGCGTACCGCACCACATCCAGCCAGAGCGAAGCCTGCCGCTCCCCGTATTCACGACCGGACAACATTCGCTCCACCAGCCCGGCGTACGCATCCGGTGATTCATCATTCACAAACTTTGCGACCGCGTCCGGCTCTGGTGGCAGACCAGTCAGGTCGAAGGACAAGCGACGAATCAGAGTGCGCCGGTCTGCTTCACCGAGTGCCTGAATCCCGGCGTTCTGCAGTTCCCGCTCGATGAACTGGTCAATCGTCGCGGCATTCAGCGCAGTCTGCGACAGCTCATCCGCGACAGACGTTGCCGCCGGCTGCAGCGACCACAGATCCAGTCGCTGCCCATCGAACATCCGATAGATCGCGTTTTCCGGATCCTCAAAGGCAGTGCCGGTGATCTGGCTTCCCGGGGCCGGCTGAAATGCGAGCACCCCCAGCCCCGGCCGCCACGAACTGAGGTCAGCAATACTGGCACTCAGCAGAAACGAATCAAACAGCGTTTCCCCACTGCCGCTGGCCATCAGCGAAAGTCCCGTCACATTGCAGTCACCAAGATCCTGCCACAGGTCGATCGTCACTTCCGTCCATTCTGCAGGCGCGGCATCAGCAACCACAATCGCGTCCATTCCCGTTTCATTGCGACCGGCCACATAACGTCCCCCCGGGGGCGGATCTGCATTTGCCGGAGGCCACTGCCCTTCCCGCGCGACCTCCAGCATCGCTCCGCCGCCGCCCGTCTTCTTCCAGGCAAACCTGAGGTAACGATATTCTCCCTCCGCAGGCTGTTCCCGAATCGCAAAGCTCCAGTCAGCAATCTGCTCCGCATACTTCTCGCGCGGAGCAACAGCGACGGCCAGCGTTCCACTGAACGCATCGCTCCGCTCAAACCGCGCCGCTGCCGTTCCCTTACTGAGCGTGCCCAGAAACGCCTCCTCGTCGTCGAACAGCGTGAGCACTTGCCGTGGCCAGACCGCACCGTTCTGTACCCACTTTCGCAACAGGTCCGCCTGCTCTGCTGAAAGTGCATCCCCAGGCGGCATCTGCAGGTCCGCATCCGTCCCCAGCACCGCCTGCACCAGCAGACTCTGCTGCGGTTCTCCCGGAACGACAGCCGGCCCCTGTTCGCCGCCTTTCAGAGCTGCCTGCAGAGTGTCCAGCCGCAGACCGCCCTCCTGCTTTTTCTCACCATGACAGGAAATGCACTTTGCTTCCAGCAGCGGTCGAACCGTCTGCAGAAACTGTGTCCCCGCATTGACCGGCACTTCGTTGACCGGCACTTCATCGCCGCAGACATTCCGCGCGGCTCCCCAGACCCATAGCATGAGCAGGCAAAGAAGAACCTGTTGCTGTTTACCGGGCATTCGACTTCGCCCCTGCTGCCGACGACCGTGAATCTCGCGTCACACTCGACCCCACCGGTGTCAGATCATGGATTCCAGTGTAGCGATTCGCTCCCTGTCCGCGAAGGAATTCTTTGCCTGGCCCGAAGTCACGGCAGCAATCTCTGCGGCAGCATCACTCGGATGCAAACCCCGCGGACACGATCACTCGTCCCCCGGAATCCGCAGCCCCCGCTCACTACTCACTACTCAGTAATCTGCGATCGATCCATCCGGGTGACGTCCGCGAGTCGGCCACTCGGGGACAATCGGCTGCCTGGCCAGCTCCGCCAGCCGTTCCTCGTCAACCTCACAGCACAGCCCTGTTCCCTGCGGCAATGATGCGTACCCGTCTTCGTCGATGCTCCACGTCTTCCGCACCAGACCCTCCGGCGTGATGCTGGGGTAATACTCGTGAGTCAGGTAAAACGGCACGGCAGCACTGCAGTGCAGGCTGGCCGTAGCGCCCAGATCTGTGGTCACGCAGTGCGGTGCCAGCGGCACATAAAATGCCTCCCCCAGCGTGGCAATCTTCCGCAGCGCGCTGATGCCGCCCGTGTGCGCACAATCAATCTGCAGAATGTCAGCACACCCCTGCTGCAGATATGGAATCACTTCCCAGATCGTCCGAGCCTGCTCTCCAACCGCCAGCGGTATGCTGATCTGCTCCTTCAGACGCCGAAACACCTCCATGTTGCCGGGAACCGCCGGCTCCTCAATATACGTCACATCATAC
>JALQUR010000674.1 GCA_023260695.1 Planctomycetaceae bacterium | reverse complement strand
TTCAGCGCCACCGGGGCCTATGCCAATCTCCGCACAATTGAAACCTTCGCAGACTTTCGACTGCACATTGAGTTTCTGATTGAATCCGACAGAAACAGCGGAATCTACCTGCGAGGAATGTACGAGGCACAGGTTGTTGATCGTGACAGCCGTATGCAGGGCATCCAGGGACCAGGCGCAATCTTCGGACAGATCGAACCGACTGAAAACGCAGGTCTGCCGGGCGGGCAATGGCAGACATACGATCTGACGCTGGTCGATCGGCACATTACCGTCGTGCTGAACGGAAAGAAGGTTATCGACAATCAGCCACTGACGGGCCCCACCGCAGGCGCGGTCTTTACGAATCCCGCTGCACCCGGTCCGATCTACCTGCAGGGCGATCATACGAGTGTGCGATACCGGAATATTTCTCTGGCACCGGTCCATCGAGACTGATTCAGGCTGCGTCCTCAGACGATGCCGCTGATGTCGATCAGATGCAGTTGTCGCCCCTGCCCCGCCACGGGTGCATCTATGCAGACCAGTTTTCCATCAGGACTGAATCGCGGATGAGTATCCACTCGCCATTCCCCCGTATATTCCGGCGGCAGATGAAACTGACCGAGATCCGTCCGCTCGCCGCTGCCGATGTGATACAGGTGCGGCGTCTGTAGTCTTTCAGCTCCCTGCGGATACGTGTCATTCAGAATCCATTCGTTCCCAGGCAGATAAGACAGATGCCCGCTGCCATCCAGCACACCACGGCCGATCTGCCTGACATCTCCTCCGCCTGCAACATCCTCAAACAGGAAGTTGCCCCACGCAGTCTGACCCTGCAGATCCTTTGACTGAGCCAGAATGTGATTGTTGTCGCGCCAGATAAAATGTGAACAGTATCCGTTGGCAATCACAATCCTCACGTCGCTGCCATCTGCCGCTGCCGTAATCATTCGTGTAAGCCGGGAACCGTTGGGATATCGCCAGCGGTGCAACGCAATGAAGCGACTTCCGTCGGGACTGAACAGCAGATGATTGAAGTAATGCTTGATTCCGGACTGGTCGTTCGGAATTTGCCCCAGCGCTGCGACATCGGCCAGAGACAGAATCAATTCAGCAGTTCCGGTCTGCAGATCAATCCGATGAATCCCCGCATCCGCAGGGGCCAGATCAGCGACGTTCGGATCAGCCAGCCCGGCATAACCGTATCCGGGTCTGACATCAGCAATGCGACGGAAATCCGGGGTGACTCCAAAACGCCCATCCGGTGAAACGCTGTATACGGGAAATGGTATCGTGCGGCCCTGGCCGCTGATCACATCCAGAATCCGGCAGACATAGCGGTCCCCGTCCCGATCGTTCCAGAGCACCGTTGATGCGGAACCGGGCAACCACTGCAGCATGCAGCCCTGCTGCCAGTTCCACGCCGTACTCTGCCCCAGCTCAGTCCAGCGATCATTGTCCTGCAGATCGACCATACCAATCCGGATTACATCGTCAGCAGCAGGCGAACGGTGCTCAAACGGCACCTGCATCCCGAGTACAAGACGGCCGCTCGGATCAAACTGCAGCTTGTCATAGTACCCGAACCAGTGATGGCGAGGCCCGCGGGTGATCGCTCGAGTCGGTGGACAGGCCTTCTGCGGGCCACCGGCCGGCACGCTTCCCAACGCAGTACCAGCCAGCACTGCCCCATACTGCAGCAGCCCCCGACGCGTTAACTGGGTTCTCATAGCTTTCCTCCGTTGAACGGTTGCGATGAGCACAACTCATGACGCCGCCGCAGACAACGAACAGAATTGCCGACTAATACGGCCGATCACCGGAGATCGCCACCCGATACATCTCGCGACGATGACCCGTGTAATCATTCAGAGCATAGTGCAGCACAGCCCGATTATCCCAGAATGCAACAGATCCGGGCGTCCAGCGAAAGCGACAGGTAAAGCGTTCATGGCTGGCGTGCTGGAACAGATAATTCAGCAACGGCGCACTCTCCTGCTCTGTCATATCCTTGAACCGAATCGTAAAGGTCTTGTTCACGAACAGCATCTTGCGGCCGGTCTCAGGATGCGTCCGAATCACCGGATGCTCCATCTCATCGTACGCCTTGTCACTCGTGTTCACTCGCATGTTCTTCCAGTTATCCTTCGAGCGACCCTCCGGTCCAAACGGACCTCGTGCGGAATGCACAGCGATCATTCCGTCCAGCATGCGTTTCATACCACTGGAAAGTGTGTCGTACGCCAGGTACTGATTCGAAAACAACGTGTCACCACCAACTGGTGGAACATCATGTCCGTACAGGATGGAACCCATTGCCGGGCATTCCTGGTGAGTTACGTCGGCGTGCCACGCCCCACCAAAATTCAAAGTCGTCTCATCTGCCTCACGGACCACGCGAATCACCTGCGGATAGTCGGGCATTCCTTCCACAAAATCATGCGTCTCGAGCGGTCCAAAGCGTTCACCAAAGGCAATCTGCTGCTCCAGCGTAAGCTTCTGATCGCGAAAGAAGATCACCTGGTACTGCAGCAGCAGCTGCCGAATTTCTGAGATCACCTCATCCGACAAGTGCTCGGACAGACAGACGCCGCCGATTTCCGCTCCGAGTGCACCGGCAATCGGTGAGGCAGTGATTGCGGACCGTAAGGTTGCTGACATGAATCGACTCTCCTGCGGCCGCGGCTGGCCCGGTTAACGCCGCAATGAATATGAAATCAAATGCAGATCGACACACGATTCGTCAATGGTAGCGCGAATTCGCTCCGCCATCCCACATATCCGGATTTGCTCCGAGTGCTGCTTTCAGATCATCCGTCGCAGCGTTGAGTGCCTCGATTGTTGCAGCGTCAAGCGGCTGCTCCAGAAAACTCACGTTCTGCTGCAGCTGCTGAGCATTTCGCGCACCGGCGATCACACTGACGATGCCCTGCTGCTGAGCAATCCAGGCCAGTGACACCTGAGCCATTGACCGGCCAAGTTCATTGCAGATCGTGCGAATGCGGCCAAGTGTGTCAAACAGCAGCTCTTCGCAGCCGTCTTCACCGTGTCGTGTCTGCGATCGGGCCGAGCTGAAGTGACGCGATCGAGCCCGCCCGTCAGGTACTTCGGCTGCGCTGCTGTAGTTGTCCGCCAGAACTCCATGCATCAGCGGACTGTAAACAAGCACACCAATCTGGTCCTGCACGCACTTCGGCAGAATCTGATCCTCAATCATCCGCCACACCAGATTATAGGGAAGCTGGTTGGAAAGCGGCTGAGCGGTCTGCTGAATGGCGGTCATGTCGGCCACGCCCGCGTTACAGACGCCGATATGTCGCACCTTCCCCTGCTGCTGCAGCGTCTGCAGCGCATCCCATGCTTCTGTGATCGAAACGTCCGGACTGGTCCAGTGCGTCTGATACAGATCAATCACGTCCGTCTGCAGCCTGCGGAGGGAATCCTCGCACTCCGTAATCACTTCAGCGGCACGCATGTGGCTCGGGCGGATCTTGGTGGCAACAACCACCTGATCGCGAAGATTGTTGTCTGCCAGAAACTGCCCCAGCAGATTTTCACTGCCGCCGTTTCCGTACATCGGCGCTGTGTCGAAAAAATTTACACCCGCATCGAGAGCGGCTTTCATGGCCAGAATGGAATCGTCCTGATTGCGATCGCCCCAGTGACTGTCACTGATGACGCCCCAGCAGCCAAAGCACAGCTGGGACACGGACAACTGCGTGCCGGGAAACAAATGAGTCTTCATGATCAACCTGAGAAAAGTGGTGAGCACAATGGAGGCACTTCCTGCCATCCAGCGGCGGCAATTCTAGCGATGACCCGACTCACTCAAAATTCAACTGCACAGCGAAGTTGCTACACTTTGCAAAAGACTCAGAAACGGTTCCATCACCTCCCGCTGCATTTTGGAGCACTGAACGCGTGAATCCTGTCCTGCTGCTGCTGACTGGTCTGGGGATTGTCCTCGGCGGAATACTCTGGTTCCGGCTGCATCCATTCATGGCCCTGATCCTTGGCGCCTGCTGTGTCGGCGGACTCACGGGCCAGGAGAACATCACACTGGCGATGCAGTCCAAATACCGCAGTGAGATGATTCGCAGTGCCACCACGAAACAGCTCACGCAGGAAATCGTGCGTGTCAAAGCTGCTGGTGAGGTTCCTGACCTTGCTGTTCTCCGTGAACAGGCCCGCCGACAGGTTGCCACTCAGGCGGATGCAATCGACGCTGAGGCCACAAAAAAGGCCGCCGAATACGCTGCGGCAAACCCCACATTTCGCCGCATCACATCAGCACTCGGTTCAACCTGCGAAAAAATCGGACTGCTGATTGCCATGGCCTGCGTGATCGGTCGCTGTCTGCTCGCCAGCGGAGCAGCTGAACGCATCGTGCGAAGTGCACTTGCCATCGTCGGGCCGCGCGGAGCACCCATCGCATTCTC
>JALQUR010000655.1 GCA_023260695.1 Planctomycetaceae bacterium | reverse complement strand
ATCAGCGCCAGACCGGCGCATTGCGACCCCACTTCGTCTCGTTGGGCGACGTGCGGCCCGCCAATCAGCCGTGACGCGCAAGCGGCCGGTTAAGGATTGTGTGGTGTGTGCACAGGGAACGGGACGCTGAACCGGGAGCCTGCGCTCCTCAGCTGATCGTACGGTGATTCTGTGGTTGATTTACCAGCCACGACACGCAGGGGATCGCAAGGGTATCGACGCACCGGTAATTCCGGCGAGCGCGAGGATGACCGAGTGGCGCACGCCGCCGCTGCGCGGCGGCGAAGGGTAAAAGGAAAAAATCGCAAACAGCAAATCACAAACAGCAATACGGGAAATGGTTATTTTGTCCTGGAGATACGAAAACCGTTGCTGCGGTTACGGTAGCCGGGCGAGTAGAAGTTGATGCGATACGCGGAACGCAGGATGACCGGGCTGACGTCGCTGAACGCCCCGCCACGCAACACGCGACTGGATTCACGACCCGTAGCCTGTGAGTCGGATGGATCAAAACACCACTCAAAGACATTACCGTGCAGATCGAAACAGCCCCAGCGATTTGGCAGCAGGCTGCCCACGGCCAGTGGATCAAGTTTATTATTGACCCCAAATTGCTCCAGTTTGTTTGCTTCACTTCCAAAGCTGTAATCCACGCTGCTCAACGCGCGGCACGCGTATTCCCATTCACGTTCGCCAGGCAGACGATAACCAGCGCCACCGTCCACCTGCGGAAACTCACCCTTCGATGTCAGATTCGCTTCGTTCCAAACATAGTGTTCCGGGTCAAAACGGTAGTATGGATCGATCTCATGAGCCTTGCTTAACGCGTTACAAAAAAGGATCGCCTCATACCAGTTTACCTCCCGGGCTGGATAATCAGCGGGATCGTCTGCAACATCGGAAGTTGTCCCCGCAAACAACGGGTGTTGCTGAAAACCCGCCGGGTACGCCCTCGACATCACCGCGCGAAATTGTCCTGCCGTTACTTCCCGATCCGAAAGCCAGAAATCCGACACGGGCGCCTTGTCTTCAGCGGTCCACTTGCTTCGATCTTCGTCGCCCGGATCTTCGTCCTCACCGTCTCCGGAGACTGCCCCCAGCACAAACTTCGGATGCTCCCGAATTCGCACAAAGGTGAATCCCGGCATCGATTCGCTGTCGGCACCTTTCACCGGAGGCGTCACATACCAGTCCCGGACGGACGACTCTGAGTCGTCTCCGGCGGCAGCTGTTTTCGGCTCTGTCTGATCCTGGACCAGCTCTTCCAGCTCTGTGATGCTGCTGCCCATCTGCTGCAACGACCAGCCAGCTGCAGCGTGCGTCCCGGCGTTGGGATCGTTCTGATAAATCTGTGTCAATGCGTCCCGTGCTGAAATTCCGTTCCCCCGCATCCGGCCCAGTGTCAGGCACAGCCAGTACCGTGTGTCCGGCTCCAGACTGCTCTCTTTCAGAACCGCCCCCAGCCAATTCGCATCTACCGGAATACGCTCCAGTTGTAACAGCAGTTCTGTGTCCAGAGTCGGATCGTCTTTTGCCTTGCAGATCTTGTTCAGGGTGGTCGTCTCCCCCAGGCCAAGTCCCATCAGCAGCCAGCGGAGTAATGGGTCTGCCGTCTGTTTATCGCTGAGCCATCGTTGCTCTGCTTTGTCGATTTGCGTTTTGACAAATTGCTGCGCTCCGTCCTTGCCTTGCCCGCTGAGCAGTAATTCCAGAGCACGGCGCGCTATGCGAAATTCCCGATCAGTTAACATTTCCACCTCAGATGCCAGCCAATCCAACTGCGATGGCTCGGGGGCATAGAGTGCCAGCCCCACGATGGCGTGCAGTTTCTTCTCGCGTCGTTCCACGTCGAAAGGGCTGTTTGTTCCATCGTCCCATGCTTTGCGAAGTATCGGCAGGGCATGCTCGACGTGCTGATCGAGCTCCTTCTCACGGTCCAACGGATTCGCAAGAAATGCCGCCGCAAATGCCTGCGAGGAATTCTTCCGTTGCTGTTCCCGAAACAACACGTAGCCAATGCAGATCACAAGACAGCTTGCCGCGATTGCCAACTGCCAGATCCGGATCCTGCGTCTACTGAGATCCAGCAACTTCTTGCCCTC
>JALQUR010000633.1 GCA_023260695.1 Planctomycetaceae bacterium | reverse complement strand
CACAGTTGAACCTGTTGCGATTCGCGATTTTGAGTCCATCCGTGTCGTCATCGGCGGTGATGGATCGTGGTATGGCAGCGCCGGCGGAGTGGCATTTCTGAACGCCTTCAGCAATGGTGCGTCGAATACCTGCTGGGTGTTCCCCGCTCAGTCGGGCAACAGCGGCTTCAACCTGGCAACGGTGACCTCTCACGAATCCGGGCACACATTCGGTCTCAACCACCAGTCTGAGTACGACGCAAACGGAAATCTTGTCAATCCGTACTTCGGTGGCACTGCATTTTCCGCTCCCATCATGGGTGTGGGCTATAGCTCAAACCGCGACATCTGGTGGCAGGGGCCCACGCCTTCCGGCGTGAATGTCATTCAGGATGACCTGGCCACGCTGACACGGCCGGCCAACCGCGTTTTCACGTTCCGCAATGACAACTTCGGGGACAGCATCAATACAGCAACGCAACTGAACGTGACCAGCCCGAACATCACCGTCTCAGGCATTCTGGAGCAGAACAACGACCGGGATATTCTGAAGTTTGAGACCAACGCCGGCGACATTTCCTTCAGCGTCAACGGCCTCGACCTGAACGTTGTCTACCCGGGACGCAATCTGAAAGCCGGCGCCAACCTGGATGCCATTCTTCGCCTTTACGATTCATCCGGGAATCTGATCAAAGAAGACAATCCGAGTCCGTCTCTGAATGCCAGCATTTCGGCAAACGTATCTGCCGGCGTGTATTACATCGAAGTCACCAGCACGAATGAGTATGGCGCCATTGGTCAGTACAACCTGACCGGCACGGTGATCCCGCTTCCGACGACACCTACCATGCTGGCACCGACCGGCACTCTGACTCAGCCGCTCCCCGTGTTCCAGTGGACTGTCGGGGCGAATGCCGACCATTACGAACTTGAAGTCGACGACGTGACCCGCGGGGCGGTGGGATTCTACACTCAGGATGTCACTGGGACTCTGCACGAAGCCCTGTCGCAATTTCCGGAAGGCGACTTTGTGGCTCGCGTCCGTACGGTTGCTGCGGACGGCACTTTCAGTGAGTGGAGTAACGACCTGGCATTCAGCATCGACGTGCCGCTCGCAGGGATTCCACAGCTGATTCGACCCACGGGTGAAATTGGCGATTCCTTCCCGACGTTCGAGTGGACTGCGGTTCGCAATGCAGCCTCCTACGGGCTGATCGTTAACCGTGTCGATACCGGGGAACGTGTGATCTTCAAGACACAGTACCTGGGCACGACCTACAGACACTTCGACACTCTTGCCGATGGAACCTACGTCGCCCGAGTTCGAGCAGCAAACTCTGTCGGTGAACTGAGTGACTGGAGCCCGCCGGTCCAGTTTGTGATTGATTCTCCGGCACCTGAAGCAACCCGACTGACCGCTCCCTTCTCGGTCACGTCCAGCGTCAATCCCCGTTTTGTCTGGGAAGCTGCTGCCGGTGCGGCCTACTACGATCTGTGGGTCAACAATAACACGACCCTCAAAGCTCAGTACCTTCGCAGGACCAATCTTCCTGGTGGCTCCACTTACTTTGATCCACCAAAGTTCGATCAGGGCAACTACACGGCATGGATTCGAGTCGTGAATGGCAACGGTGAGACGAGTGCATGGAGTGCACCGCTGACCTTCTCAGTCGATCTGCTCCCACCAAACCGAACTCGACTCACTGGCCCGCTTGCGGATGATGGGTCAACACTCATCACCACACTCAACCCGACCTTCGAATGGGACGCTGCCGATCGAGCAGTACGCTATGACCTGTGGGTCAACAACCTGACCACTGGTGAATTCCAGATCATCCGTCGGAGTGATCTTACTTCAACCAGTTTCACGTCGCTGACAGACCTGACTCAGGGCAACTACCGCGCGTGGGTGCGAGGTATCAATGCCGCAGGGGAATTCGCCCCCTGGAGCCAGTACTTCTCCTTCGTGATTGACGAACCTACTCCGCTCAAGCCAACGATTGTCGCTCCTGTGTCCAACCCGGCAGGGTCGGTGGATGTCGCAAACCCGACCTTCGTCTGGGAAATCGACACCGACTCACCGGCCTATGAGTTTGAACTTTACGAGGTCAACCCAACCACCGGAACCCGGACGCTGCTGATTTCGGAAACAGACCTGACCGACAAATCGTTCACTGTTCCAAACAGCAGTCGGCTGAGTGAACGGACCTATGTTGCTCGCGTGCGAGGCGTGAATAACTCCGGTGACCTGGGCACATGGAGCGATGACTTCCGGATTCGCATCGATGTTCCAAACCCGGTTACGCCGCGGATCATCGGCCCAGGAGGAACTCTTGCCGATTCAACTCCGGTCTTCCGCTGGACGCATCATTCAGCAAGCTTCCGCTATGAACTGCTGATTCGGGACCTGGAACGTGATGAGGTCATTGTACTGCAGGTGCGATCCTTCCAGCTGGACCCGACGAACACGGATGCCGTCTACACCCTGCCAGATGCCAACGCACTGCAGAACGGCACCTACCGCTTCTGGGTCCGCTCGTTCAATTCACTGAATGAATCGAGCAACTGGAGCGATTCCGCGGTATTCGTGATTCAGGCAGCTGCAGAGATTCCTGATGCTGCCGTTGAACTTGTCGCAGTACCTGAATCACTGCTGCCCGGTCAGAAACAGGAAGCCCAGGCAGCAGCGCCAGCCATAGTCGATGTCACCGAAAACGTTGTCGCGCTGAATCAGGAAACACCTGAGGCGGCCCCGGAACTGCCCGCTGAACCGTTCCTTCCCGGCAATACCGAACTGCTCAACCAGGCACTGCTGAGCATGGTTGATGATCCGGACTCTGAACTGAACAGCTGAGGCTCTGGACTCAGGCCAGATCTCTTCGGAACCGGTACCTGTCTCAGGTACCGGTTCTTTTTTTTGCACCGTACAGTCTGCCGCCCGTCTGTCTGCCGCCTGTCTGTGTGCCGCCTGTCTGTGTGCCGCCTGTCTGTCCCTGTGACCGCCGCCGCTGACAGCTGCGTCCGGCGAGCGGTGATTGCCGGAATTCGCCGGCAGTCTGCCCGATATCAGATGATCCCATGGAGCGGACCGCCGGGCGCACCCAGCTGATCAACCCGCTGCACAATCTCCGGGTCGGATACCAGTGGTGGTGCATGATGCGGCTTCAGTCGAGCATCGATCACCAGTGAACCACGGCAGCCCCAGTGCTTGTCTTCTGTGAATGATCGAATCCCGTACACATCTGCTGCCGGATTGCTGCGGGTAAATGTCAGCCACAGGAAATTCCGCAGCGATTCCGCACAGAACGGACCGTCGTCACAGAGAATGACCAGCGGCCATCCCTGCAGCCAGTCTGCACCCGCACTCTCCAGTTCTCTGCAGAATCTCGCAGCAGTCCCGTCAGAACTATGCGGCTGACCAGTGTGGGCAGGCGCCGTCACTGCCAGGACCCCGGGCAGACAGCAACGCGGGTCACTGAACCCATCCGGCAGCCACGTCTCACTGCTGATCTGCGCGGCCAGCTCTCGTCGAACAGGACCGGCGGCAGCAATCACCAGCTTGGAACCGGAATTCAGACCGGCGCCACTGTAATCCAGCGTGTCAATCGTCGTGCAGGTCTGGAAATGCAGATCGCGTGTCCAGTCCACTCGACGCAGCATGTGCTGGAAAAATGCGGCGATATCGTGGATGTCCAGACCGGGGTCATCTTCGCGAGCACAGATCCAGAGATACTTCGCCAGCGACAGCTGCCCCTGGCCCAGAATTGCATTGGCATTCGTGAGCAGTTCCTGCGGCTGCCGCTCTTCCGCCCACGGAACGTACCGCTCGCTGCCAATGGCCAGCAGCAACGGATGCACTCCGGCCGCGTCGACCGCATGCACGGCATGGACACCCGGAATGACCGCAGAGATCGCCGGACCTGTCAGCTCGTGAATCAGCTGACCGAAGATCGTGTCTTCCTGCGGCGGGCGCCCCACGACCGTGAACGGCCAGATCGCATCGCGGCGATGCAGTACAGCATCCACCTTCATCACCGGAAAGTCATGCGCCAGACTGTAGTAGCCGAGGTGATCTCCGAAAGGCCCCTCCGGCAGCAAGCGATCCGGGTCGACGGTACCGGAGATACAGAAGTCCGCCTCAGCACAGATCATCGGCCGCCCCTGCTGCCGCACCATCCGCAGCGGACGACGCGACAACGCTCCGGCAAAGGCAACTTCGGGGAAATTATCGGGCAGCGGCATGACTGCTGCCACGGCCAGCGAAGGAGGCCCACCGACAAGCACGTTGACGCGAAACGGAATACCCTTTTCGATTGCAGCGGAGTGATGAAAGCCAATGCCACGGTGCAGCTGATAGTGCAGACCGATCTCCTCATTCGGCCGATACCGGTTTCCACTGAGCTGCACGCGGTACATACCGACGTTGGACCCCATGTAACCTGGCCGCTCCGGATCCTCTGTATACACCTGAGGCAGTGTCACAAAGGCGCCGCCGTCCATCGGCCAGCTCTTCAGCTGCGGGAGCTGATCCACGGTCGTGCGGCATTCCATCACCGGACCCGTTCGGCAGGGAGCAAATCGCATGGCCGCAATGGTTCTCAGGGTGCCGGGAATCTGCAGCGGGTTTTTGAGCAGCCACAGGGGGTCCTTCCGCAGTTGCACCAGATTCCCGACCGTCTGCAGAGAATCACGAAAGATGAAGCGTGCCCGTTCCAGCGTCCCGAACAGATTACTCACCATCGGAAAGGAGCAGTCGGCGACGTTTTCAAACAGAATTGCAGGACCGCCGTTTTCGCAGACCCGACGGTGAATTTCCGCCGCCTCCAGATCCGCACTGACCTCCTGCGGCAGCCGCAGCAGATGCCCATGCCGCTCCAGATCTGTAATGCAGTCTCTGAGATTCCGATAGCCCATTGCAGTCTCCGTGACGACCGACCGGATCTTGCTCTTTGTCGGCGATCTGATCCGGTTCACATCCCCCACTGTCAGACAATAGACGATCTGTGTGAATCGACCACGCCTGCACCGGGGTGCCGGGAGCAGATTCTCCCTGCCGGTGCCGCAGACAAGCCCGGCCCCCGCATCTTCTGCCGCAATCCTGTTTTCGAAACAATCGGCACCGGATTCAGGAGCCGGCTGCTTTCGACCAGAAACTGACCACCGCTTTCACTCCACTCCGTATAATCTACGGTCCGGCAGAATCATCTTCACCACGCATTTCAGACAGAATTCCTGTGGCTTACCGCGGGAAACACAGATCCATGACACAGATTGACTGGGATGAATTTGCTGAACAGACGCCAACCACTGCTGAGGTCCGTCTGCTCGGAAATGTCGATCTGCCGTCTGTACTGGCACTGCAAAAGCTGATGATGCACGAAGTTGGTCTGCAAAGCCGAGTGCAGGCGGTGATCATGCTCTGTGAACATCCTCCCACGGTCACTGTCGGCTCCGGTGCCAGCCTGCTTGAACTTCCGGTAGACCCCCGTGAACTCCAGTCACGGCTCATTCGCGTGCATCGGCTGCATCGTGACGGGCATGCCATTCTGCACCAGCCGGGTCAGCTGGCAGCCTACGTCATTGTCTCTCTCGCTGAACTCTGCATCAGCCACGATGAATTTCGACGACGACTGCAGCAGGCTGTGCTGCTCACCTGTTCCGACCTCCAGGTTCCGGCCAGAATTGACCCCGAGGACCCCACAGCAGTGCTCGGACGGCACGGCGTCATTGCCGAACTGGGCCTGGGTCTGGAAAAAAACGTCACATCATTCGGGATCTTCCTGAATGTCAGTTCACGGCTGGATGAGGCCCGCGAAATCGGCCGCGGATTACTGGATGAACGCATCTCTTCGCTTAACGCGGAACGTGTTCGTCCGACTCCCATGCATCAGATTCGTTCCAGCCTGGCGGTTCACCTGTGTGACCAGCTGGGCTTTCCGGACTACCATATGCACTCGGGGCATGAGCTTGTTGATCCTGGGTATTGAATCTTCGTGCGACGAAACCGGCGTGGCATTGGTCCGTTCCACGGGCGATGCCGTGCCTACGCTGCTATCGCACGCGCTGCACAGCCAGATCGAGATGCACC
>JALQUR010000519.1 GCA_023260695.1 Planctomycetaceae bacterium | reverse complement strand
ATTCGCCACATCGGCCGGCCAGTTGATTCCCTGGTCATTGCGTTCCGGAGCCCCCTGCAGATCAAAGTGGATATTATCACTGATGAAATGCACGGATCCGTCAGCAAACAGGAACTGGCCGCCCCCCGTGTGAGCACTGCTGAATCCGTCCGTGCACCGATCGTCCCCCGTATCGATGGGGTCGTTCAGCACCTGTCGGACACGAGCGAGGTGATAGTCGTTTCCATGAGTACCGTTGCCATCGGGATTTCGACCGCCAAGCCACGTTCCCGCCCCGCAGCGTTTCGTCCGCTCCCCAACCATAAACGTATTCGAAGTGCCATCCGTGATGTCACGGAACCTGACCGAGCTGGAGTTATAGAAGATGCCCTTCGGATGACGATGGCTGGAATTTCTTGGGGCCCGCAGGTCCCCGGAGGGATCGCCGGTTGATCCCGGATAGTTCAGTGTCGGTGGACGCCACGCTGTCCCGATATTGGAAAGCCCATTGAAATGTGTTCTGCGCATCCCATTCTGCAGGCGAGGTCCGGTGGTATCACTCGGACATTGATAGGCCGGCAGTGGCGGAAAGCTTTCATTCAGAGTGCCGGCTGCGTTTGCTGCAATCAGGGCCTGACTCAAAGTCAACGATGACATGCTCAGCTGCTGCACGAGATTCGCCTGCTCCATCTGCGGCAGCAGCATTGCTGCCCAGCCGTATGACTCGTAGTTCGCGACCAGCAGTCCATTGTTGGTCATATCGCGCTGAGGCACAGTCCCTGGCGGGAAACAACCATGCGTGTCATGATAGTTGTGCAGAGCAATTCCGATCTGCTTCAGATTGTTCTTGCACTGTGTCCTGCGTGCCGCCTCACGCGCCTGCTGTACCGCCGGCAGGAGCAAAGCGACCAGAATCGCAATGATCGCAATCACGACCAGCAGTTCGATCAGCGTAAACCCCCGCTCCAAATGCCTCTGTCTCATCCCGGGACCTCCTGTATGAATGCAACGAGTTCTGTGTGCCACACGCCGACAGAACGGCATGCCTCCGAATTAACTAAGACAACATGAAACGCAGGCTGAACTGAGGAGTCCGGATCTTCGATCATCGTTCCTCTGATCGTGAATACTCTGCCTGCGAGCGGCATCGTTGCGGGGCTCTGCAACTGTGGCAACGTCGCCATCCTCCCGCTTCCGGGAAGATATCCCAAAACAGACATGATCCTGCTGCAACTGTCGGGAAGATGTTCACTTTTCGACAACCGCCGTTACGGATTCGAGCGGAGCGCGACCGTTTTGCTGCGATCTGCTGAGCGTCAGCGTGGCGCTGCCACTGATGGGAATAGCTGCAGCGTGTTGGTAGGGCCGTGTACCTCAAGGACATCCTCACGTCCTGGAACGGCAATGAACCGCACGCGATCGATTGCAAGTTGCCGCGGCTCTGTCTCAGTCAGGCTGCGATGGCGATGGTAGACAATGAACATTTCCTGCTGATCCGGTGAACTTGCAAAGCAGTGGTGTGCTGTCCCGTGTGCATACGCAGTCGACTTCATCACCGGGTTATGCTCGTACTTCTTCCATGGACCCAGCGGGGAGTCCGATGTTGCATATCCCACTGCGTATTCCGGGCTCTCAAAATGGCTTCCGGAGTAGGTGAGGTAATAGGTCCCCTTGTGTTTCAGCATTGCCGGACCCTCAACGATCGGTGCCCGATGAGTCTCCCACGCCTCTTCTGCACGGACCATCAGTCCCAGAGTGCCCTCCTGTAGTGTGACCATGTCGGAGTTGAGTTTTGCTCCATGAATCTCGTTACCGTTGTTGAATGCAACGTAGTAGAAATACAGCTGTCCATCGTCGTCTCGGAAGACATGCGCGTCGATACGGATCGTTTCCGGCAGCAACGGTCCATCCCCCAGCTGTTCAAATGGCCCCGCTGGCTTGTCCGCAACAGCCACACAGATCCGCGTATCGACAGCATAGTACAGATAGAATCGCCCGTTCTGCGCAATGATATCCGGCGCCCAGAATCTGGATTCTCCCCAGCTGCGTTCTGGTGTGATTACAAATCCGCAGTCCTTCCAGCTGCACAGATCAGCCGAGGTGTACATGCGGATTCCTCGACGCATGTCGGGATGGTCAGCTGAATGCGTGCAGTATGCGTAGTAAGTGCCATCATGCAGCAGCAAAGCAGGGTCTGCACAGTCCGCCTGCACTGGGTTCTGATAACCGTCGACCAGACGTTTCTCGGAGTATTGCTGAATCCGGAGATTGCGAAACTCTGCGTTCTTCCCGAGGCAGCGAAGCCCGACCAGCCCCTCCTGAAAGGACGGATCAGCTCCATCAAATTCCGGGAATTCACTGCCGATGACAGGCTGTTCATCCAGCCAGGCACGCACATGTCTCCCATCGACCCGAAGTTTCAGATGATACCATCGCTCTTCACTCAGGTGGCGTCCACGAGTTGCGATGCTTTGCCAGCGCTGCTCCGACTTCCCCCAGATCAGAGTGTTGCGGCCGGGGTCAATTCCGACGTAGAAACCGCGGTATGCATCAACTTCTGCTGCCACCTCACTGGCATGGAAGATGACTCCGGCTTGTGAGCCACGTGAAGCGCGCAGTTCCAGCGTCAGCTCAAAACGACTCATCGGCTGACGCACCAGCAGCGCCTTTGCCGGACCGGCCGCTGCGACTGTGTATCTTCCCTCTGCCCGGGTCCAGTTTCCCCCAACGGCCTCAAAGTGATGCGGCTGCAGAGCAATCTCGTCTGCTCTGGTGGCTGCTGCTGTGCTGCTGGCAAGAACGACAAGCACGGCAACTGGAAACCCTGAGAGGCAGCGTGACAACATCGATCCTGTCCAGGCAGAAAATGAGTGAGGAAATCGCCACAACAGGAGATTTCATTGCTGGTGTAAGCTCTGAACCCCGGGGCCGCTGGATGACATCATACCTCACCACGGTGTATCTGCTCAAAGCAGATCATTCCTGTGATTGTCCGCCTCTCGACTTCACGCGTTTCCCGAGGCTCATCACTCTGGTGAACTGCTCGGACCCGCCGCAGCAGTGAATCGGCTGGACTGCTGCACTCCAGCTGCTGCATACCTGCCGAATAATAACTCCGCGTGCCGGCAGGCGTATCAGACCTCTCAGCAGAACAGGTCACGGAGCGACGACGTCGATGATGCAGACCGATCAACGGGTTTCAGTGACCCAATTGCTGGCGATGTTCACCGAATCCACTACCATCAGGATCACTTCCTGAGGGAACAGTCTTCAGCTTTGCAGGGAACCAGGTCATGAAGAGAACAGGCACAGATTCACACTCGCGAAGAATCAGTAAGCACCCTGTGTCACCGTCCGCAGTTCGACGGTTGCTGCTGACGTGTGCTCTGCTGCTGACATTGTTCGGCACAGACATCATGGCGGAGACTCCCAATTTCATCATCATTTTTACTGATGATCAGGGTTACGGAGATCTCGGTTGCTTCGGTTCAACAACCATCCGCACCCCAAATATCGATCGACTCGCCACGGAAGGTCGAAGATTCACCAGCTTCATGGTGGCTTCTCCGGTATGCACACCATCACGTGCAGCCCTGATGACCGGGTGCTACCCCAAGCGTGTCGGAATGCACCAGCACGTTCTCTTTCCGACATCCCGCAAAGGTCTGCATCCCGATGAACACACAATCGCCGATCACCTGAAGCAGCTTGGCTACGCGACGGCGTGTTACGGAAAGTGGCACCTCGGGCATCACCCGGAAGTACTGCCAGTCGCGAACGGCTTTGATGAATACCTGGGGATCCCGTATTCCAATGACATGAATCATCCGGACAACAAGGGAAAACCTCAGGGGGGTGTTGCGGGCATGGACCTGCTCTGGACGGATCCGGAATCCACTCTGACAAGCTGGACCACGCCACTCATCCGCAACACGGAGATTGTCGAACTGCCGGTCGATCAGAGAACCGTCACACGCCGCTATACCCAGCATGCAATCGACTTTATCACCAACCATCGTGATGAACCCTTCTTCGTCTATCTGCCGCATTCCATGCCACATATCCCACTGTACGTACCGGACGACGTCAGGGACCCCGATCCGCTGAATGCCTACACAAATACAATTGAGCACATCGACACCGAAGTTGGTCGACTGCTTGACACACTTGATGAACTGAAACTTACAGAGAAGACATATGTGATCTACGCCACCGACAACGGCCCGTGGCTGCCCTTTCAACATCATGGGGGATCGGCAGGGCCGTTGCGCGACGGTAAGGGCACCACTTTTGAGGGTGGTCAGCGGGTTCCCTGCCTCGTACGTGGCCCCGGTGTCCCGGCAAATACAGTCTGCAATGAACTTGCTGGTACAATCGATCTGCTGCCCACAATTGCTGCCATCACCAGATCAGCACTCCCCGACGATCATCGGATCGATGGACTGGACATTTCTGGTCTTTGGACTGACGCCATACAAAAGTCGCCCCGAAATGAGTTCATCTACTACACGGCACAGGGAGAACTGGAAGGGCTTCGACAGGGCGACTGGAAGCTTCTTGTAAAGCAACCACGTCAGCAGAATAACAAGCAGAAAGAGCAACAGCCGACGCGGAAACTGCTCTTCAACCTCGCCGAGGACATTGGCGAGCAGAACAACGTCGCAGATGTTCACGCAGATGTCGTGGCAGCCCTCGAAAGTCGAATGCTGGAACTCGATCAGGAAATCACAGCAAACGCTCGAAAGCCGTGGATGAAGCCGTAAACAGTCCGGCAGGCCACGGCAGCAGCATCCTTCTGCACTTGTCCTCTGCAGGCCGTCTGCACTTGCAGTCTGCTGAAGCGCAACTGCTCGTCGATTTGGCACCCTGTCGCGGCAAGTTGGCCAGCTGATTGCTGCGTGTATACGATTTTTGTCTGTCACTCCAGATCCCGAAGGATCCTGGTCAGGCCTGGCAGAAGGAGCAGTTCCAGTGAACCGCCAGATTTCTCTGTATTGGTTTGTGCTGCTCGCACTGGCGGGGTTTGTTCGTCCAGAGAGAGTGACGGCCGATCAGCCCCCTCAGCGTTTCAATGTGCTGATGATCGTCGTTGATGACATGAATGACTGGGTCGGATGTCTCGGCGGTCACCCACAGGCACACACTCCGAATATTGATCGACTGGCAGCCCGCGGTGTGCTGTTTACCAATGCACACTGCACAGCACCGGTCTGCAATCCTTCCCGCGTCTCCACGCTCACCGGTGTGCGTCCATCCACAACTGGAATCTATGACAATCGGGTCCGCTGGCATGAGGCGCTGCCGGATCTGATTTCAATCCCACAACATTTCCGCAATCACGGATATCTGACTGCCGGTGGAGGCAAGATCTACCACCACATGCCCGGCTTCGATCGGCCCAGTGACTGGTCCCTGCGGTTTGATCAGGTATTCGACGGGCCATATCAGGATCAGTTGTCGCGTGGCCTTGATGTCAGCGATTTCCATTGGCCGGCTGGATTTCCCCTGAACAGGCTTGATGCAGTCAGAACTCTCGCCAAGCCACCAAAGAACCCTCGTGAGTTCGACTGGGGGCCGATCGCCAGGGCGGACTCAGACACTGGCGACGGTCGGATGGTCACATGGGCGGAGGAGTTTCTGAGCAGTCCCCCGGATCAGCCATTCCTGCTCACATGCGGTATCTATCGACCACACCTTCCATTCTATGCACCCGGAAAGTACTTCGATCTGTTCGATCCGCAAACGCTGACCTTGCCGGCGATCCAGTCTGAAGACTGCGATGATCTTCCTGTCATGGGTCAGAAGTTCGCCAATGGCCGTCGTGATGACCTGCTGCTCGTGATGCAGGAGGGACGCTACCGGGAACTGCTGCACTCATATCTGGCATCAATCGCATTCGCTGACGCGATGATTGGCCGGTTGCTTGATGCTCTGGATGCCAGCCCGGCCGCTCAGTCAACCATCGTGGTGCTCTGGTCAGACCATGGCTGGCATTTTGGCGAGAAAATGGCATTGCATAAGTTCACGCTCTGGGAGCGGGCAACTCATGTTCCGTTCATCATTTCCCTTTCCCCGGATCAACGCGGGAGTCGCTGCGACCGCGCTGTTGATCTGGTAAATCTTTTCCCGACGCTCAATGAGCTGTGCAGCCTGCCTCGTGTCGAGGCCAATGAAGGACTCAGCCTCGTTCCACTGCTGAAGGATCCAGCAATAACGTGGAATGCCCCGGCCATCACAACGTTCGGTGCCGGAAACCACTCCGTTCGCACCGATCGCTATCGTTACATCAGCTACTCCGATGGCGGTGAGGAACTCTACGACCACGAGAACGATCCGCATGAGTGGAAGAATCTGGCAGGTCAGGATCTGACTCAGCCGCTCCGCGATTCGCTCCGCCGCTGGCTTCCACACGACGACGCAGCACCACCTGGACGAACGAGGCCCGGAAACTGAAGATCCAGAAAGCCGCTCTCTCAATCGCCTTTGTTCATCGTAACACGCATCGGCTCTCTGCTGTCGGATCAGCGCTGTTCATTCGCCGGTCGATAGTTCAGAGATGCAAGGAATTCAGACAGAAGCTGGTGTGTCTGGACGGCAGACACGGGAATGCTCCTGAGCGGCGAGCGTTCAGTGACGTCGTCGTGCACATCAAGGAACCGACCATCGCTGTACAGCTTGTGTGTCTGCGTTCGTACCCACGCCGGACCCTTTGCGTCCTCGCAGAAGGCAGCCGTCCTCGAGGAAATGCTCGGATCACGCAGTGATGGAAGAAACGAGATGCCGTCGTGTTTCCACCCAACTGACGCTCCGCTGACACCAGAAAATGTTGGCAGGAAGTCGCTGAAATCGACAAGGGCTGCAGAAGTCGTTCCCGGCTTCACGGTGCCTGGCCAGCGAACGATCAACGGCACATTTGTGCCTGTATTCAGTAATGTTCCCTTGCCACCGTCGACACGCTGCCCATGGCGGATGGAAAAGACCTGTTCCATTTCATATCCACCGTCAGGTTTGTGCCGAAGTTTTGACCTTACCGAAGTGCCATTGTCTGCGGTGAAGACAACAATCGTGTTGTCACGCAGACGCAACCTGTCGAGATGCACCAGCATGCGGCCGATCATCTGATCCATGCTCTCTACCATCTCTCCATAATTCATCCAGCGATCCATTTCCGGTGGATAGGGTACCTGCACCGGAAGATCGTTAGTCACATCATGGCATAGTGCCATCGAATAGAACGCAAAGAATGGCTTCCCCACGTCTCTGCTCTGCTCCATGAATTGTGCCAGGAAGTCCACATACAGGTCCGGGCCATACCCTCCGGCAGTATCCTCGCGGAGCCTGCCGTTTTCATAAATCATCGGATCGTGATAGCGCGCTCCTTCATGCCAGCCGAAAGTACACCATTGCTCGAATCCCATCCGCGCCGGCTGCTGCAGGTCCTTGCCGAGCAGTCCCAGCTGCCATTTGCCGGCGACAGCTGTGCAGTACCCTGCCGACTGCAGAACTCGGGAAAGCGTATTGAATTCCATCGAGCGTGGAAAAGTGCCCCACGCTGACTTGAGCCGAAACGGATACTGCCCGGTGAGCAGACAGATTCGGGACGGGTGGCAGACCGGCATGCTGAAGCAGTATTCGAAACTCATTCCGTCGTTGGCCAGCGCGTCAATATTGGGAGTCGCCCAGCGTTCGCCGCCGTAGGCACCAATCGTCTCGCAGCCGACATCATCTGCAAGAATGAGCAGAATGTTGGGTCGCTCCTGAGCACCGGAGTGCTGGCCGCCAATCATGACCATTGCAAGGAAAGCCACGCTGTTCAACATCTTGCGAACCACTTATTTCCTCCACAAATGGATGTGCCACTCCGCTGCGGTGCTGTTGCTGATGCCGCTGCGGACATCTTCCGCCGGACCACGATAACGAGTGCGTGCCCGAGGTTGTAGAGCGGCTGAGGATCTCTCGGCGCGCTGCTCCTCATCCGCACTGGAATTTTCGCTGCATCCGGCGGACAATGACCACCATCAGACACTGCAAGTCATTCTGCTGAGTCCCTTATTCTCATTGAAGTTCGTTACGGACACATTGCCATGCTGCAACTCGCTCGCCTGATGATCGCTTTGATTTCGCTCATGCTCATCAGCCGCGTTCACGCTGTTCCCCCGAACGTTGTGCTCATTCTTATCGATGACATGGGCTGGGGAGATGTGGGCTGCTACGGGAACGATTTCATTGACACACCACGCATTGATCAGCTTGCAGCGGAAGGAATTCGTTTCACGGATTTTTATGCCGCCGGGGCTGTCTGTTCGCCAACTCGCTGCGCTGTGCAGTCAGGTCAGAACCAGGCTCGTATCGGCATCACTGCCCATATCCCCGGACACTGGCGACCGTTCGAACGCGTCATCACACCCCAGACCACGATGGCCCTCCCGCTCGATACTGTCACCATCGCGGAGTCACTGGCAGCCGCTGGCTACCGCACCGGGTACGTCGGGAAATGGCACCTCGGACCTTCCAGTGGCTTTGGGCCCGCTGATCAGGGCTATCAATTTGCGGCAGAAATCAACGGTCCGCACCTTCCCGGCACATTTCGGCTCACCGGGAATGTCAATGCAGCGCCCGCGAAGGACCAGTTTCGCACCGACTTCGAAGCTCAGCTCTGTGAGCAGTTCATCAGCCAGAGCAGGGACCAGCCTTTCTTTCTGATGCTTTCTCCGTATGCAGTGCATATTCCGCTGGCCGGAAAATCGCAGCTGGTTGAGAAGTACCGTCGGCGTGCAGCAGAAAGGAATCGTGATCTTCCCAGTCCGATCTATGCGGCGATGGTTGAGGAAGTCGATACGCTCGTCGGTCGCGTGATCGATGCGGTCGACTCAGCCGGCCTCGCAGAGCGGACAATGATCGTATTCACGTCTGACAACGGCGGACTGAACCGTCGTTATGACTACCGCGAGCAGGCAGATGATCTGGTGAGCAGTCTGTTGCCGCTCAGGGGCGAGAAAGGGTCGTTGCATGAAGGCGGGATCCGAGTTCCGCTGATCATTCGCCAGCCGGGCACCATTGCTCCCGGGATCATCACTCACGAACCAGCCATCAGCTACGATTTCTTTCCGACGTTCGCGAGTGCTGCCGGAGCACCGTTGCCGGCGAATCAGACAATCGATGGTGTGTCGCTGCAGCCACTACTGCAGGATCCCCTTGCACGGCTGGAGCGAGATGCACTCCACTGGCACTACCCGCACTACCACCACGACAGACCATCCGGGGCGATCCGGGAGGGCGACTGGAAGCTGATCGAATATCTCGACGGAACCGGCGACATTGAGCTGTATCAGCTCTCAGAGGATCTGGGGGAACAGACCAACCTCGCATCAGCAAAGCCCGGCCGTGCTGCTGATCTGCTGCAGAAACTCCGCAGCTGGAGAAGGCTTGTATCTGCCCGGATGCCAGTCTCAAACCCGTCTTATGACCCCAATCGTGCAGAAGAATGGTGGAACCTGATGTCCGGTATGCCTGTGGACAGCGATTCTCGAACCCGCTTTCCACAGACAGAAAAAGAGCTGATCCGCTGATCCTTGCCTTGCATGGTGCACCTGATCGAAGAACATTCAGTACCAACCAGACCGCACAGGCTGCTTCCTTACCTTGTTGTATCAGGGAAACCTCCAGCGATGAATAAGTTCTTCTGCACAGCGCTGCTCTTTACCTTGTTTACAAGTACCAGCACGAACGCTGAAGATAAGCTGACAATCCTCGCAGCTCACTACGGTAACCTGCCCGACGGCGCAAAAGCAGATGTCACCGAACATGTCCGAAAGCTGGTCAAGGGTGCGACTCTGCGGCTGGAAGCCGGCAATGATCTTTTTGGGGACCCGGCGGAGCAGGTCGGCAAAAAGCTGCTCGTGAAGTACGAACTGAATGGGAAGCAGGCAGAAGTTACCATTCGCGAGGGAGAAACCCTGCTGATTCCTCAGCCGGAACTCAAAGGTGATCTGAAACTCATTTCGGCCACCTACGGAGATCTGCCCGACGGAGACAGCGATAACGTCCTTGGAATCGTAAAGTACTACCTGAAGAACAATCGACTTGAAGTCAGCGTCGATAACGACACACTCGGAGATCCCGCCTCAGGGTTCTTCAAACGTCTGCGCGTGGAGTACCAGATTGGCGAGGTGAAGCTTGCTCGATCTGCCTGGGAAGGCGGAACGCTCATCATCGACGCAAATCCCGTCAGGAAAGATGACTCTCCGCAGCAGTGACGCTGCCGGCATCATCGCAGCACCGCAGGGCACCAGATGCGATAAGCATTGGTGTCCTTTTTGTTTACCTCAGGCAGATCAGCGATCTGCGAGCCGGATTCCCGTTCATTGCAGCCCGGTTGCCACGCCTGACTGGTCATGGACTCAGCGTCATACTACGCAGTCTGTATGTCCACAGGAGACAGTGCTAGTGACCCGACCTGCAGCAATAAAACGGTCGGCAACGGTGCGAATCTGTGCGACACGGTCGCCAGGGCGGTGCCCTGGTATCAACCGGGTGATCACTCAGGCATGCGGACGCCATGGACTTCAGCGAGTCCGCTGGTGCTGAATCCATGCGCCCTCGCTGCAGACGCACGCAGCAGAGCCGTTACTGGATATCCGGCCATAAACTGCGGCGGTTACCCTTAAAGAACTGTCCTGAATACGGCAGCACAACATCACCGCAGCACGCGGAGTCCGCGGTTGATTGCAACGCAGCAGACTGTCTGACAACCAGATTCCAGTAATGAGGCGAAACCAGATGCCGGGTAAGACGATTGGTCAGTACATCCTGATGACGGCAGCAGTGCTGCTTGCATGCTCGCAGATCTCAGGCAATTCGTACGCAGGTCCCTTTGGAAAGACCGGAAAAGGTGGAGGAGGCGGTGGTTCAACGGGACCACGCATCATCTCCTTTGCCGGTTATGACTGGCTCGTGAAATCCAGCACAGAAGCAGTGGGCCCTGGCCCAAATAATTTCTCTGCCAGTACCCAAAGCGTCTGGGTCGATGACATTGGTCGATTGCATCTGATGATTCGCCGCGATCGCAAACGATGGTACTGCGCGGAAGTCATCTGTCAGGAATCGTTTGGGCACGGACGGTACGAATTCCGGATTGACTCTCCCCTTGACGCGCTTGACCCCAACGTCGTACTCGGACTGTTTACCTGGGACAGCAATGCTCCTGAATTCGCATATCGTGAAATCGACATTGAGATCGCACGCTGGGGAAATGCAGCACGCAGCACAAATGCCCAATATGTTGTGCAGCCTTTTGATGCAACCAATCACATGTACCGCTGGACTCAGACGTCTGTGCTGCAGTCCACGCACAGCTTCGAATGGGCACCGGATTCCGTCTGGTTTCAAAGCCTTTCGGGGCATCGCAGTTTCGCGGATGCCGACGACCAGCATATTGCCGAATACGGATACATAGGGGACGACGTTCCTCCGGCCGGTGGGGAAAACCCGCGTATCAATCTGTGGTTGATGGGCGGTAACGCCCCCCTGGACCGAAATCCCGTTGAGATCATCATCTCAGATTTCACATTCCAACCACTCAACTGAGGCCAGTCCGCCGTCTCGGCGGGGCACGTGGAATGATCACGTGCCCCGCTTTCTTCTTTTGAGACGTCCGCTGCTCAGCAACGTCAGCTGGATGGATCGCTTGATTCGCCATCGACGCCGACACCAGATAAGCATACTGCAGCCCCACCAGGACCGCCGGTGCCACCCACCAAGGCCACCGGTGCCACCCACCAGGACCGCCGGTGCAGGACCGCCGGTGCCCCCCACCGAGACC
>JALQUR010000602.1 GCA_023260695.1 Planctomycetaceae bacterium | reverse complement strand
CGGCAGATATCTGGCGTATGGAGTTCAGCAGGCCGGATCAGACTGGCGGACCTGGAAGGTGATGCAGATCAGTGATCGTCGCGTCCTGGATGAACAGATCGAATGGGTGAAGTTCAGTGGAGCGGAGTGGACTGCGGATGGGCGTGGTTTTTTCTACGCGCGATATCCCAGACCTGACGATTCTGCAGCCTTCCAGTCACTCAACAGTAACATGAAGGTGTTTTATCACCGCGTGGGAACCGACCAGGAAGACGATGTCCTTGTGTATGAACGCCCTGATAACCCCGAGTGGGGATTTCAGCTGGATGTGTCCGAAGACGGTCACTACCTGATTATCACAGTCTGGGTGGGCACGGATGACCGTTATCGAATTGTCGTCAAGGACCTCCGCGAGCCATACGGTCTGCCTGCAGAACTGATTGATAATTTCGACGAGGAGTACACGTTCATTGAGAGTGACGGAGATGT
Organism: Planctomycetaceae bacterium; assembly: GCA_023260695.1. Classification (GTDB taxonomy): domain Bacteria; phylum Planctomycetota; class Planctomycetia; order Planctomycetales; family Planctomycetaceae; genus SXXK01. Next base: position 9,961 of record JALQUR010000602.1, on the reverse strand, counting down.
GCTGTACTTCAAGACCAGCCTTGATGCTCCAAATCGGCGTGTTGTGGCCATTGACCTGAATCATCCGGAACAGGAGCACTGGCGAGAGGTAATCCCGGAGTCCGAAAATGCGCTCCGCAGCGTTGGACTGGTCGGAAACCTGTTCGTCTGCGAATACCTCAAGGATGCACGCACGCAGATCCGACTGTTTCAGCCGGATGGAACTTTTGTGCGAGAAGTTGCCTTCCCGGGGATTGGTTCAGCATCCGGATTTTCCGGCAGACGAAGTGATACCGAGACATTCTATTCCTTCAGTGGATTTGCCAGCCCGACCACAATCTATCGCTACAACATGGTGACCGGTGAAAGTGCTGAGTACCGCCGTTCGCAGGTGCAGTTCAATCCCGACGACTACGAAACATCCCAGGTGTTCTACGCCAGCAAGGACGGAACCCGGATTCCCATGTTTCTGTGCCACCGTAAGGGGCTGAAACTTGACGGAAGCAACCCGACACTGCTGTACGGCTACGGCGGATTCAATATCCCCATCACACCGTCATTCAGCGTGACCCGACTGACATGGATGGAGATGGGTGGTGTGCTTGCCGTGGCCAATCTTCGGGGCGGTGGTGAGTATGGCGAAGAATGGCACAAGGCCGGGACAAAGCAGCAGAAACAGAATGTGTTTGATGACTTCATCAGCGCCGCGGAGTGGCTGATTGAGAAGGGCTACACCAGTACTCCAAAGCTGGCGATCCAGGGACGAAGCAATGGCGGTCTGCTGGTTGGTGCCTGCATGACGCAGCGTCCGGATCTTTACGGCGCATGTCTGCCTGCAGTTGGTGTGATGGATATGCTGCGTTTTCATCGATTCACCGCAGGACGATTCTGGACCGATGACTACGGGTGTGCCGATGAGGCTGACGAATTCCCGGCGCTCCATAGCTACTCCCCGTATCACAATCTGAAGCACGGCGTCGCCTATCCGCCGACCCTGGTGACAACAGCCGATACGGACGATCGCGTGGTCCCCGGGCATAGTTTCAAGTTTGCTGCTCGGCTGCAGGCGTGCCACTCCGGGGATGCTCCGGTGTTGATTCGCATCGAAACCTCCGCAGGACATGGTGCCGGCAAACCCACAGCAAAGATCATTGAAGAGGCCACTGATGAACTTGCGTTTCTGGTACGGTCTCTGCAGATGAAGTGACATCCGCAGAAACAGTGGCCTGTCCTGTCAGGCGATTGCTGCGCTGATTGCCTTGAATTGGACAGGCACTCCCCGCGGGCGTTTCCCGCGGGCATTTCCCCGCGGGCACTTCCCGCAGGCATTTTGCGGTGGGCGTTTCCCGCGGGCATTTCCCATGCCGGCGCCGCGATGTGGGAACTGGAACTGCGATGTGGGAACGAAAGAAGCCGTCCGAGCAATTCGGGCGGCTTTTTCTGTAAGTGCTGAGGACTTAGGCAACACCGGGCACGCAGCAGCACCGGGCAGGCGATGTGCAGGGTCGTCACGGCGGGGAATGGATCAGTCGTTCAGGCCCCAGACTCCGTCCCAGCGAACAAATCCCTCCACAGCCTGATATTCGGCAAGGCCGAGCTTATCGAAGCGGCTTGCCGTATCCGCATTGCGATCCTCCGCGCGCTGCCAGAATTCCCGGGTATCAGAGCCGGGAAAGAGCGCGCTGTCCTTCTGTGACTCATGACGAAAGATGGCTTCGCGTTTCTGACGAACTTCGCTGGGGCTGAGCGGAACAGCCATGTCGATCTGGTAGACGGGCCATTCCTGCCATGCTCCACGATACAGCCAGACCTCACAGTCCCTTCTCCATTCATCATGTTCGCAGACAGAAATGGCCTGGAAGATGGCACGCAGGCAGACACGGTGAGTCCCGTGCGGGTCGGTAAGATCGCCCGCGGCATAAATCTGATGCGGACGCACTGAACGCAGCAGGTCGACAATGATGCTGATATCTTCATCGCCGATGGGCTTTTTCTTGACGCCGCCTGTTTCGTAGAACGGCAGATTCAGAAAATGCAGACGTTCATTTGGTACACCGCAGATTCGCGCACCGGAGCGAGCTTCGCCCTTGCGGATCAGCCCTTTCATCTGCTGGACTTCCGGGCTGTCCACCTCGCCGGGAAGCTTTTTGTCAAGGAAGGAGGCAACAGACTGCTGCAGTTCGGCGATTCGATCCGAGCTGATCTGAAACGCTTCACTGAAGTCCGTGACGAACTCCATGAAACGGCGTGTGTCTTCATCAAAGACGGCGATGTTTCCGGAGGTCTGATAGGCGATGTGGACTTCATGTTTCTGAGCCGCCAGACGAATCAGAGTCCCCCCCATGGAGATGACATCATCGTCAGGGTGCGGTGAAAAGCAGATGATTCGTTTGGGATAAATCTGATCGAACGGCTGCTTGCGGTCACCATCGCGTTTGAGGTGATCAGGTTTTCCGCCCGGCCAGCCGATGAGTGTGGACTGCAGATGGCGAAAGACCTTGAGGTTGATTTCGTAGGCTGAGCCGTAGTCTGCAAGCAGACTCTGCAGCCCCTCTTCGTTGTAGTCCGCATCGGTGAGTTTCAGGATGGCTCGCTTGCGGCGATCGGCAAGCCAGATCACAGCACGGCGTGTCAGGCTTTCATCCCAGAGCACCTCAGTGACCAGCCATGGAGCGTTCTGCCGTGTCAGCCCGGAAGCGGCAGCGGCATCAAGCAGAAATGTGGTGTTGGTGTGCTGCTGCAAAAACGTCGCTGGCACGCTGGGACAGATATCGCCCTCCACGGTGCGTGCAACAATCCGCGATTTGTTTTCGCCGAAGGCCAGAATGATGATTCGACGGGCGGCCAGGATTGTGCCCACCCCCATCGTGATGGCCCGCCGAGGAACATTTTCAGTACCAAAGAAATCGCCTGCTGCATCCACGCGGGTGACGGTATCGAGCGTGATCATCCGGGTACGACTGTTGCTGCCGCTGCCCGGCTCGTTGAAACCGATATGCCCGGTTCGTCCGATGCCGAGAATCTGAATGTCGATTCCACCGAGCCCATCAATGCGACGTTCGTAATCGGCACAGAATTCGGCCACTTCTTCGACATCAAGTGTGCCGTCAGGAATGTGCACATTTTCTGCCGGGATATCGATGTGGTCGAACAGGTGTTCGTGCATGAAGTGGTAGTAGCTTTGCCCGTCCTGCTTCTGCATGGGGTAGTATTCATCGAGATTGAAGGTCACTACGTTGGAGAACGAAAGTTGTTCTTCTCGATGCATCCGCACCAGTTCGGCATAGATCGCCGTGGGAGTCGATCCGGTGGCCAGTCCCAGCACACAATGGGTACCTGCCGCCTGTCGCTTTCGAATCAGGGCTGCAATCTCATTCGCTACGGCTTTCGAAGCGGCAGCAGAATTGGCAGCAATGGAACAGGGAATTCGTTCGATCAGCGCGGAATTGGCAGAGCCGGACATGCGTGTACTCATCGAGGCAGAAGGGGAATGGATCCCAGTGACGGCAGGAGCTGAAGTATGCGTGGGCGTCATGGAAACGCCGCAATCATCCTAAATCAGCAACGACTGGAATTCAGCTTCTCATGACAAAATTACGGAAGAATCCCGCCCCGTGTATCGAACCGATCCAGACACTGCCTAACGTTTCTCCAGTTCTACATTCCAGTAGGCTTCGCTGACAAATCGAGACCAGCTTTCAATACGTACTCCATGGGGAGCATAAAGCGGGTTCCAGCGTGGTCGTGCGGGCGCCTTCCGCAGCGGCATCCCGGCCTGCTCCGGCGTACGATCTGCTTTTCGAGTATTGCAGCCGATGCAGGCCAGAACACAGTTCTGCCAGTTGGAGGTCCCGCCATGAGAGCGTGGGACGACGTGATCGATCGTAAGCTCTTCAGTACCCGGGCGGCAACCGCAGTACTGGCACGTATAGCCGTCGCGACGAAAAACATTGCGGCGACTGAAGGCCACAACCCGGGTCGGCATCCGGTCGTATCCTGTCAGCGTAATCACCTCAGGAACACGCATCTGCAGCCACTGCGTCCGAATGACCGGCTCTCCCGGTTTCGGCTCCAGCATGGCCCAGTCTTCCCATGTCATGGTCTGAAAGCTGGACGGATCGACAATCCGTGCGCCTCCATTCCACACCTTGACCAGAACTCTGGACACCGTGGATACAGCAACCGGCTGCCAGTTTCGATTCAGAACAAGAGCAGGGCTTTCCAGGACCGACATCGCCACAGCAATCCTCCTTCCTGATTGAACCGCTCGAATGCCGTCTTTCAGACAAGCATCCGAATCGACAACATGAGGATAGATCGGACGGGCTGTTTTGGGCCAATGCACCTGAGAGATTTTCAGCCTTGAATTGGTTTTTTGACAGGAAATTCACCGTTTTGAACGGCAAAACGGTGTTCCGGCCGCAAAACTGTCCCGCGTTCTGCAGCGAGTCCGATCAACACCGCCCGCGGGAATCGGCATGCGGACCGTGAATTTTGCGAGGACCGCTGGTAATTTGTCGATGAGAGACAGAGCCCCCGACCGCATCAGGTTCTGCATGTACATCTCTGGCTGTTGTTACCGGAGCAGCGATCATCAAGTCCGCAATTCCACAGGCATTCTCCGCTCAGCAGGCCGCCCCGGCTGACGCGGCTGCTGTGAATTCCGTTGCCCGGCCCACGCTGCCACAGCAGCCACGCTACGGATCGCTGCAACTGGCGACTCGCTATCTGCTCTCACCGCTCGCGGGATTCACCACTCTGCCATTTCGGCGAATTGTGCGGCGTCTCGGAGGGGTCGGCCTGGCCACAACAGACCTGGTCAACGCGCGAGCACTGCTGTCGCGGAATGAAAAGACCATGCAGATGGTGGAAACGCATCCGGAAGATCGCCCGTTTGCGGTGCAGATTTTTGGCAGCGAGCCTGAGATCATGGCTGAGGCGGCGCAGCTCCTGGTTGAACTGGGAGTTGATACGATCGACATCAATATGGGCTGTCCGGTGAACCGCATTGCCGGTGCCGGAGCGGGTGCCGGGATGATGTGCAGTACCGACAGCACACTGAACCTGGTTCGTACCGTCGTGGAATCCGTTGCAGTCCCCGTGACAGTCAAGATGCGACTCGGGTGGGATTCCGATCAGATCACAGCTCCCTTCTTCTCTGCTCGATTTGAAGAACTGGGAGTGGCGGCGATCGCAATTCACGGCCGAACTCGGGAGCAGGGTTTCGGGGGCGAAGTTTCCCATGCCGGAATTCGCCAGGTCGTGGAGGCTGTGCAGTCAATCCCGGTGATTGGAAATGGCGACATCCGCAGCGTCGCTGATGCAGCGGCCATGTTAAGCAATACCGGCTGTGACGGGGTTTCCATCGGTCGCGCAGCACTGGCGAACCCATGGATCTTTCGCCAGCTGCATGAATGGGAACAGACCGGCTCATGGACTCCTGCCGGAAGTTTTGACGAACGTCTGGAGCTGATGCTGGAACAGTACGGCTATCTTGAGCAGCGGCTGGGAGCAGAGCGGGCGATTGTTCAGTTCCGCAAAATGGCCCACTGGTATCTCAAAGGCATGCGCGTCCGAAAGCGTCTGCGAGGAAGCTTTCAGGAAGTGAACAGTCGTGAATCAATGCAGGCAGCACTGCAGCAGATCCGGGCTGAAGGCCCGGTTGATGGAAATCGCAGTGGCGTCCTGACAGACGTTCAGATTGCTGTGCCACGCGGTCCGGTCGATAAATGGTAAGCCGATTTTTCAGTCACTCAGAAAGCTATCGAGACACCCGATGGACTCACAGTCTGCCCCTGACGAATCCCAGTACATCGAACTGGACCGTTTTCTGAAGTTCTGCCAGATCGTGGGATCCGGAGGTGAAGCGAAGATGCTCATCAGATCCGGAACTGTGATGGTCAACGGCGCTGTCGAGACGCGTCGCGGCAGAAAGCTGCGACACGGAGATGAAATCGAGATCGACGGTCAGGTGATCATCGTGGAGATTGACGCTGCAGCCGAGTGAGCCGATTCAGGCGTCACGAATCCCGATCAGCCCCGTTGTCGGATCCTGTTCCAGCAGCAGTCTGACATCTGCCAGAGCATCCGCTTCCTCTTCGTTGTGGGTGATGTGCAGAAATGTCACTCCGGTCTGTCGATTGATGTCCTTCAGCAGCTGCTGAGATTCAAGGCGCGTCTGTCGATCAAGTGCACTGATCGGTTCATCCAGCAGAATCGCAGTCTGCGTGCCCGCCAGTGCTCGAGCCAGTGCGACTCGCTGAGCCTCCCCGCCACTCAGCGCTTCCGTACTGCGTTCCAGCAGATGTTCGATTCGCAGCAGCCCGGCAAGTTCTTCGACACGTCGTTTTCGCTGAGCTGCGGGCTGACGACGAACACGGAGCGCAAACTCAATATTGCGATGCACAGTCATGGTTGGAAACAACGCCAGATCCTGTGGCATATAGCCCAGCTGTCGTTCTGCCGGAGTCCACCGCGTGACATCCTGACCGTTGATTCGGATGACCCCGGAGCTGACTTTTCTGAGCCCGCAGATGGCTTCAAGAATGGTCGTCTTGCCAATGCCGGTGCGGCCCATCATGACTGCATACTGACCGGATTCAATCCGGAAACTGATTTCACGCAGCTGATACTGTCCGGCCTGAATTGAGATTGCTGAAGCTTCGATCATGACGACAGATCTGCTCCCAGCCAGCGCAGAATGAGCAGGACAAACACAGCCATCGCAACCATCAGCAATGACACAGCCACTGCTGCATCAAGCTGTCCCACGCTGAGTTCAAGAAACACCGTCGTGGACAGAACCTCGGTGCGAAACCGAGTCGCTCCGGCAAACACCAGAATCGGTCCGAATTCCCCGAGTGCACGTGCCCAGGCGATCGTTCCGGCCGCAATCATTCCACGTGATGCCTGCGGAAGTGCCACCTGCAGAAACGCACTCCCGCGACTGCAGCCAAGCGTGCGAGCAACGTCCTCGGCCCGCGGATTGATCTGGTCAAATGTCACTTTCATGGTACGAACCGCAAAGGCACAGGCAACGGCAAACTGAGCCAGCACAACTGCCGGCCAGCGATAGGTTACCGGAAACCCCACAGTGTTCCGCAGCCATTCGTCCAGAATCCAGCCGGGCTTCTGCTGCAGACCTCCTGCAACCTCAGCCAGCTTCTCTGGCGGAGTATCAACAAACAGCCCGCTGAAGGGAAACGGCTGGTGGAACAGGATGAGCAGGCTCAGACCGAGCACCAGCGGCGGCAGAATCACGGGGATATCAACCAGCGTGTCAATCAGTCGACGTCCGGGAAAACGAAATCTGGAAAGCAGATATCCCAGTGGTGTGGCGACCCACACCGACATCACAGCGGCCGCAGTGCAGGTTCCCAGAGTCAGGCGGAATGCGGCACGGATTTCCGGCTTGCGCAGCGCCGCCAGAAACTCGTCAGTCGAGGTGAAACTCAGATCTGCGATGAGCAGCAGCAGTATCAGCACAATAAAGCAGCTTGACAGTCCTCCCATGGTCAGGAAGAACAGGACATCGGAGACACGCTGAAGTGACTGGCGTTTCAGTGGTCCGCTTCCTTTTCCTGGACGTCGCTGAGCTGCCAGCCGAATCCTTCAGCCGCAAAGCCCTCACGACTTTCTGCAGAGCAGATTCTGCGGAAGAGCCGATCCGCCAGCAGCGGGAAACGCGACCGTTCGGCGACAGCCCATGGCTGCGTGGCTGTTGAACAGGGAATCCCCTGAATCTGTACCGCATCAAGAAACTCACCCGATCCCGCAGCATTGCTCAGATAAGCAACGGCAGCATCCAGGGAACCGGTGCGCAGCTGATTCACCAGCATGTCGCCGGTCGGTGTCTGTACAGTGACATTTGCCATGATCTCTGTCTGCACACCGGTTTCCGCAAATGTTCGCTGAGTCAGCCAGCCCATGGCACACTGTTTCTCATGCCCGATCCCGACACGCAGATCCTTTTGAGTCAGGTCCTGCAGCGAGGCAATCTGCCGCGGATTGCCTTTGGGAACGAGAATCACCAGCTGATTGGTTGAGACGTCCGTCGAATTCGGAAACAGCTCCCGCACCTGCTGCATGAATTCCACATCGCAGGCGAAGTAAGCATCCGGGTGCTGTCCTGCCTGCATCTGCGCAACCAGAATACCGCAGCCGTTGTATGTTCGAGAGACGAGCACACCCTCTCTTGCTTCGAACCTGACGATCGTGTCCTCGATCACCGGCCGCAGCATGGACCCGGCGAAGATCGTCAGTTCCGGAACGTCCTCCCATTCATCGCCGCCAGAAATCTCAAACCCCTGCTTCTGGTATTCCTCAAGGCCACGATTCTGAGCACTGAGGTACCTGGCAAAATGCAGAGCTGCAGCCGGCTGCTCTGAAAATGAAGTGACTCCGACTGCAATCTGCGACCGACCGGCGGCTAGTTCCGGCACCGGCACAGCCTCAAGGTCCGGATAGGGGTACAGCACTGCGTCGTAGACGATGCCGGCATCTGCGGCGCCAACAAGGACATCATTGGCTACGTCATTTACTGTTGTGCGATAAGCTTCTGTAGCTGCGTCGAGCCGATCCCACAGTCCGGCTTCTGTCAGCAGTCGGCGGGTCACGCGAGCCACAGCGGCTGCTTCCGGATTTGCCTGCACCACCCGCAGGTCTTCGGCAAACAGATCGGTCAGGCTTCTGATGCCGCGAGGATTTCCCTTCGGAACCACCACGACACAGTTCATCGCCGCCAGCGGCAGAATCTCTTCTACCAGTCCGCCAGCAGTGGCCAGTTTGAGAAAGCTGTCGTCGGCTGGCAGGTACAGGTCTCCCGTACGAGCAACTTCCAGTTGAGACAGCAGTGTCTGTGATGGGCCGTACTGAATACTGACCTGCCGCCCCGTTTCCGCTTCGTAACGCTCACGGACTGCTTCCACGACGGAACGATTGCTGGCGGCACAGTACAGCATCAGCTCCGGCGTCTTGTCGCCGGAACCTCCGGCAGTCGGATCGGCAGGCCTGCGGCTGTCCTGACTCAGAAACCAGAAAAGTCCCGCCAGTGCTGCGAGCGAGACGATCATGACAAGCGGAGTTCGGGACACGAGCACAACCTTCCGAGTGAATGACTGGCCAGCGAACGCTGCCCTGAAACTACTCACTTTCGAACAGGGAGGGACTTGCAGAGGATCCGGAGGAACGACGGTTGCGACGGGAGGGAGCAGAATCCTGCAGCGTTTTTCCGGAAGCTGTATCCGGAGCACTGATTCGAGGGTCTTCTGCGCCGGTGAGCGGGTCACCCGGAGCAGTCGCCCGCAATCGTTCGTTCCCACGCGCAGCGTAATCTTCGGAAAGCTCACAACCAAGCACGATTCGGTTCAGTTTTCTGGCAGTGACCAGAGTTGATGCACTGCCGCTGAATGGATCGAGGACGGTTTCTCCCTCGTTGGAGCAGGCTCGAATGATTCGTGCCAGCAGCTGTTCCGGCATCTGGCAGCCATGGAACCCTGCACGCTCCCGGAAAGTTCCGGCGACACGGGGAAAATACCACGTATCTTCATCAGGCTGAAATCCTTCCGGAAGATCCTGAGGACGGAGGATCCACGTGTCGTCCGGCAGACGCCCGCCACTGTTGGCGCGGCGATCGCCGTAAACCAGCTGTCGTGCGGACGGGACACGAATGTCCTGATGGTTAAAGGTAAACGCCGCAGGATCGCGAACGAAATGAAACAGGTGCGCGTGCGACCTTGAAAACTTGTACTTGCAGTTCACGCCAAAGGTGTAGTACCAGATTACCCAGCTGCGACAGCTGAATCCGATGCGTTGCGCTTCGATCTTCAGCTCAGCGGCGTATTCATCCCCGATTGCAAGCCAGAATGTCCCTGTCGGTACCAGCAGTCGATACACCTGCTGCATCCATTCACGTGCCCCGTTCAGATACTCCTCAGAGTCCAGCCGGTCATCATATTCGTCGTAGTCGTAGCCGATGTTGAAC
>JALQUR010000513.1 GCA_023260695.1 Planctomycetaceae bacterium | reverse complement strand
TTCGCTGGCAGAAGCACTGGACCTTGAGCGGGAGGACCCCTCCATCCTGCGACGATTCACGGCTCCGGGATCGGATCAGGGCCGGCAGTCCACGACCAGTGAAGGTCCGGACTCTGTTCGCAAGTTTCTGCTGGCACGGCGGCTGGTGCAGGCTGGAGCTCGTTGCGTCAGTGTTTCAATCAGTGATTTTGATACGCACTCGGATAACTTCCCGCGGATGCGGAATCTGCTTCCGATTGTGGATTTCGGTCTGCATGCGTTGATTCTGGATCTTGAAGAACAGGGCCTGCTTGAGCGGACAACGATTGTGGTCTGGGGCGAGTTTGGTCGAACCCCACGAATTGACCCGAAGACCGGAGGTCGGCATCACTGGCCGGCAGTCGGACCTGCTGTGATTGCTGGCGGAGGACTGCGAACGGGAGTTGTGCTGGGTGAGACGGATCGGACTGGCGACAGTGTGCGATCACGCCCGGTTCACTACAAGGATGTCTTTGCGACGTTGTTCCACACGCTGGGGATTGACGCCCGAACAACAACACTGACGGATCCACAGGGCCGGCCGCAGTTCATTCTGGATGAAGGGGAAGTGATCAGCGAGATCATCTGAAGATCTGCCTGGCTGCAACAGCAAAGCCCGCCAGAGAGTACTCTGACGGGCTGCTGAGAAATCTGCGGAGTCGGGTTGGGGGAGCCTTTGGCCTCTGTTGCCGGGCGTCAGTTTGAAGTGAGCCATGGCAACGGTGCCTCTGCAGGTGGCAACCGCACCATTTCCACGCCGTGAACTTCCGGATGACTTTCAACTCTTGCAATGGCTTCCGCTGATGGTTCACTGTCAAGATTGAGCACCGCAACGGAGTCGCCACCGGGCTGGCTCTGCCGTCGCCCCATTGCCATCTGAGCAATGTTGACGTCGTGTTCGCCAAATACAGTCCCGATATAGCCGATCACTCCGGGCACGTCGCGGTGGCGATAAATCAGCAGCAGGCCATCCAGGTATGCCTCAAACTGGAACTCATCCAGCCGCACGAGCCGCATGAACTGATTACCGAACAGGGTTCCTGATGCATCGAATCGGCCCTGATCCGTCTCCACGCTGACTGAAACCATGGAGGAAAAGTTCTCGCACACATCGGTTACAGATTCACGAATATGAATTCCACGTTCCTGAGCGGTAGCGATGGCATTGATGATATTCACAGATTCATCCAGAGCGCCTTCCATCAGCCCGGCAGTAAAGGCGCTGGTGAGTACTCGAGTCTTGCGAGTTGCAGCTTCTCCGCGGTAGGTGACTTCAGCTGATCGCAGGCCCTGCTGGCGAGTCATCTGGGCTGCCAGCAGTCCCATGCGATAACTCAGATTGAGGTAATTCTGGAGTTCCCCCATTTCGGACGCGGACACCGGAGCCATGTTGACCGCACAACGGATCTCATTCCGCTTCAGGTACGCGACGACCAGTTCGGCTGCTTCAACGGCGACCAGTTCCTGGGCTTCGCTTGTGGACGCACCAAGATGAGGAGTGGCCAGTACCTGGGGAAGATCTGCAAGTCGGCGATCAGTCGGAGGCTCACTGACAAATACGTCAATGGCTGCGCCAGCGATGTGCCCTGATTCGATCGCATCAGCGAGGGCATTTTCGTCGATAATCCCACCGCGTGCGCAGTTGATCAGGCGAGCGCCCCGTCGCATCGCGGCGAGACGATCCGCATTGATGATCCCCCGCGTTTCCTCTGTGAGCGGAGTGTGTACGCTCAGATAGTCGCAGCGACTGACGACATCATCGACATCACGGGATAATTCAATTCCCAGTTCCCGGCACTTCTCTTCAGAAATGAGCGGATCGTAGCCAATTACGTTCATTTCAAACGCTTTGGCGCGTGATGCCACGCTGAGTCCGATCCGACCGAGTCCGATGAGTGCAAGAGTCTTCCCGGCAAGCTGATTGCCCTGGAAGGATTTGCGGTCCCACTTGCCTGCTTTCATGCTGGCATGTGCCGGGCCAATATTGCGAGACAATGCCAGCATCATCGCAAATGTGTGTTCAGCCGTGCTGATTGTGTTCCCGCTGGGTGTATTCATCACCAGCACGCCCGCTTTTGTGGCCGCCTCAAGATCAATGTTGTCGACCCCGACGCCGGCTCGAGCAATACACTTCAGACGCTGCTGACCATCAAGAATTTCGGGTGTCAGTGTTGTTCCGCTGCGAATGATGATCGCATCGCACGACCGAAGTTCTTCACGCACCTGCTCCGGTGTGAGGCCACTCCGGACGACTGGTTCAATGCCATCTGTTTGTTCAAGGATCTCAAGTCCTGCAGGACTCAGACTGTCAGTGATCAGAACTCGGTACACTGCTTTTCACTCTGCCAAAAAAGGACGCCTGAACTGTTCAGGTCGGGGTGGAAACCGGGATCCGCAAGTGGATTCCGATTGAGCTCGCATGCGCAGATTCCGGGTGCTGCGAGCATTCCGGAGTTGAACACGTTTTCTAGGCAGAACATAGTGAAATCACAAGATGCCGAAGCGGTTCCCGGATGCGGAACCAAAACCTGGCAGGATTCTTCCGGACTTCGGGAACGCATCTGTTCGTGCACAGAATGAGACGCCTGCGTGTAATGTGTAAAGTCGCTAATTTCCGTAGAGCCATACCTGCACTACGGCCCCGGCAGGAAGTTCTTCGACATCAGCAGGAATCAGCAGAAAACCATCCGCTTTCGTCGTGGAGCTCAGTACTGAACTGCCACTGACCGCAATCGGGATGGCCTGGCTCTCTGCAAGACGGATGCGGGCGTAGTCGGTTCTTCCTCGTGCTGATCGTAATGTACTTTCCAGTACTGCCGAGACAGTCCTGTATGGCCATTGCGACTGGCGACCGGCCAGTGTCCGCACTGCTCTGCCGGCAAACAGGTCATACGCGAACAGGCAGGCAACCGGATTACCGGGCAGCAGAAAGACGAGACACCGCCCTGCTCTTCCCAGTCCCGCTGGTGCACCGGGACGAATCGCAATTCCATGAATTGGCAGTTCGCCAAGCTCCTGGATGATGTCTGGAGCATAGTCTTCATCTCCGGCGCTGGAACCGCCGGAAACCAGCAGGATATCGGCTCTGCCCTGGAGTGCATCGCTCAGAGCATCGCGAATTGCAGCGGGGGTATCGGGAGTCAGTCCGTCGCGGATGACTGTGCCACCATCTCGCTCCACCAGAGCTGCCAGCATCGGCCCGTTTGAGTCGGCAATTCGGTGTCCCGTCGGGCGAGTACCGGCCGGGAGCAGTTCGTTCCCGGTGATGACCAGCCCGACGCGTGGTCGACTTACTACATTGAGCCGACTGCAGCCAATGGAGGCCAGTAGTCCCACGTCCTGCGGACGAAGCCGACGCCCTGCGACGGCAACGATATCGCCTTCATCAATGTCCTCCCCGGGTCGCGCGACATTCTTTCCGGGAGGGATGGGCTGAGATACTGTTACTGAACAGCCCTGAACGGTGACCAGTTCGATGGGGATGACAGCGTCAGCCTGCTCCGGTACCGGAGCTCCTGTCATGATTCTGACTGCCTGACCGCTCCGGAGAGTCCCCTGCCATTCTCGCCCCGGAAAGCTTTCCCCTGCGATAGCCAGAATGACGGCAGCTGACTGACTCTCAGCCACATCCGCTGAACAGACAGCAAATCCGTCCATCATGGAACGGCGAAAGGATGGGATATTCACCTCGCTGAAGACCGATTCTGCGAGGACACGGTCGTTCGCAGCAAGGACAGAGATCTCTTCGGTGTCGGGTTTCCGGGCGGCAAGCTGCGAATCGAGGAACGAAAGTGCATCTGAGACCGAGGTTTTGCTGTGCTGATGTTTCATGCGGCTGCCGTCAGTGGTGTTCTGTCTGAGACTGCTGGTTGATTGATCGGGTACAGTGCCAGACTCTTGCAGGGCGGGCCAGACCAACTGCAGTCACGACGCAGAACCGAACCGGATCCTCCTGTACGCAGTTATTCTGAGCGTAGTCCTGTTGTGAGGTTTACTTCCTCATGGCAATGAGTCAATGAACTTGTCCAGTGCCTGATAGTAGGCGACTGACGACGGAGTGTTGTGATCGGCCCCGGGCTCAACAATGAACTCAACTGGCCCGGCTGCGGCCGATTGAAGTTTCGTTGCCAGCCCGATCGGTATTGTGGCATCTGCATCGCCATGGCTCAGCAGCAGCGGTGCATCGCATGACTGCAGAGCTGCCGTGGTGTCCAGACTTCCGGCAGGAACCATCCATGCCAGCATTCGGTAATGATGTGCTGCGATGTCACTGAGCGACGAGAATGAACTCTGTATCACGAGTCCCCTCGGTTTCAGTCGGCGGGCCAGTTGTGCCGAAATCGCGCCACCGAGTGACCGCCCCATCAGCACGATCTCTGCCTCAGGAATCTGTGCCAGTTCGGCCAGACGTGTGCGTACGGCGCTCGCATCGTCGATGATTGCTGCAAGTTCCGGCTTTCCCTCGCTTCTGCCATATCCGCGGTAGTCGAAGATCAGCACGGAAAGTCTGAGGCGATTGAGGTTCTGCAGTACCGGGGCTCGATCGGCAAGATGTCCCGCATTCCCATGTGCGTACAGCACAACAGCTCGAGGCTCATCCACAGGACAGTACCACGCATGGATCTGATTTCCATCCGCTGCAGAGATCCAGATATCCTCAAAATCCAGTGCAGCGGGAGTCCAGTTGCCAGCGGGGTATTTGCTCGGAACAAACAGCAGGCTGTTGATCAGCATTCCGGATTGAGGATGTCGGAATTCCTTTCCGGTTTCCATGGCACCTGCTTCCTTCGTGCTTTCAGGAGTGGCTGTGGACGTCCCTGCATCAGTCAGTTCATTCAGAGCCGTGGCACTTTCACTGCTGACAGCCGTTGCCGTTTCCGGAGCTGACAGCGTGCAGGAAGTACTGGTGCACAGAAGTGCAAGAATTACGGCGCAGCGAAGGTTTCGGTCTGTGTAGCGCATGGTGCGGTGCTTCAGGCAGCATTTCGTGGAGTGCGGGCCGACTGACACGCTCCCCGTGATTGCCGCCTTGTCACTGGGTAACCAGTGAAAAAAAACACGCAGTGGCAGGAAACTGATCACGTGGCCGAATGAACTCTGAACATTCACGGAGAATAGTCTGCGGCGGGTTTCGGGAACAGGCTGCCTTCAGTGGCGATGCTGGTCGGCAGATTCTGCCGGAGCGTGGTGTTGCCGAAGATGCTGAGATGCTGTCAGTCCACTCAGTGTCTGAAATCGGCAAACACCAGTTTGTCCCGATCGAATCTTCGTTGCTAGACTGCAGGGCTGCTGCAGGGAGGGTAACTACAGTCCGAACACGTCGGCAAAGGCGAGAGCTGCTGTGTGCATGTGTCGGCATCAGGTTGGCGCAGGAAGGGAATCATGCGAACCATAGCTGTAATGAATCAAAAAGGTGGTGTCGGGAAAACGACTTCCAGTGTGAACCTTGCTGCCGCACTGGCTCGTGAAGGTCGTCGAGTGTGTCTGGTGGACCTCGATCCGCAGGGCCATGCGTCACTGCACCTTGGAGTGGAGGCAGGGCCTGATGTTCCCTCTGTGTACAACGTCTTTACCGGAGAGACGACTCTGGATGAGACTCGGCAACTGGTGATGGATAATCTGTCCCTTGTGCCGTCGAATATTGATCTTGCGGCATCAGAACTGGAACTGGCTGGCGTTTCGGGGCGTGAGTTTATGCTGCGAAATGCCATGCAGCACTGGAAGGATCAGACTCAGTTCGACTACGTGATCATGGACTGTCCTCCGTCACTGGGGGTGCTCACGGTCAATGCACTGACTGCTGTTTCTGAGGTGTTTATTCCGTTGCAGCCGCACTTCTTTGCTCTGCAGGGGCTGTCTAAGCTCTTCGAAACAACAGCGCTTGTTTCGCGACGGCTGAATCGCAGCCTGCAGGTGACCGGAGTGATGCTCTGTCTCTATGAGAGCGGGACGCGTCTTGCTGCTGATGTGGTTGAGGATCTGAAGCACTTTCTTGCGTGCAGCGATCGGTCTGCACCGTGGGCTGCAGCTCAGATCTTTCGTACCCGTATTCGCCGCAACATCAAGCTGGCGGAGTCGCCAGGATTCGGGCAGGCAGTCATTGACTATGCTCCTGCATCATCTGGCGCTCTGGATTATCTGTCGCTGGCGGAAGAGGTGCTGGCGATGGA
>JALQUR010000579.1 GCA_023260695.1 Planctomycetaceae bacterium | reverse complement strand
CCCTCACGCATCGCATCCACGTCGATGTCCAGCATCATCACGACGAACAGGAACAGCACCATCACGGCGCCCAGGTACCCCAGCCCCAGGGTCAGGCCGAGGAACTCGGCCTTGAGCAGCAGCCCCAGGCCCGAGGCCTGGGAGACGGGGCGACGCACCAGTACTACGACCTGCCCATGCTGGTCGCCGGTGGTGCTCAGGGCCAGATCCGACAGGGCCGGACGATTCGCCTGCAGCCCGGAACACTGAATTCCAATCTCTGGCTGACCTTCGCTCGCCTGATGGGACTGGAGATGGAAAGCTTTGCCGACAGCTCCGGCCTGATCACGGATCTATGGACCTGAGATCGCCAGTATTTTCCGGAAAGCAGCCCCGCCGATGGCCTTGCGCAGTTGTATTGTCCTGCTGTTCCTTGCGACGTCCCTTTGTGCTGACGACTTTCAGGACACGCTGCAGCCGTTGCTCAGCGGTCGCTGTGCAGACTGTCATAGTGGCGACGAACCATCCGGCGATCTGGCACTTGATGCCATCACACGGGAGCAGCTCCTGCAGCAGCCACAACTGCTGCACGAACTGTTCCGCGTAGTAGATACCGGAGCGATGCCACCGGAAACTGCCGATCCCCTCCCGCTGGACATTCGCCAGCAGGCAACGGCAGCTTTCTTTTCTCTGCTGCAGCAGGCTCAGCATCAGAAACCCGCAGCGACACCGGTCTGGCGGCTGAACAGGTTCCAGTATAACAACACCGTACGCGACCTGTTTCAGCTCAACCGACAGGTACTGCCTCTGCCGGAGAAACTGATGACGCGTTACGGCAGCTGGCTGACTGACATGGCAGCGCTGCCGCAGAAGCAGCGGCGGCTGCCCGATGCGGTTGAAGCACGTTCGCATACGCTGTCACCTGAAACAGGCCTGTCCGGGGTTCGCCCGTTTCCTCGAGACCTGCAGGCGGAACATGGCTTTGACAATCAGACCGACCAGCTCACACTTTCACCATTGCTGCTGGACGCATTTCTGCGGCTGAGCTATTCCATCGTCGACAGTCCGGACTTCAACGCGGAAAGTGTGGGAATCTGGGATCGATTCTTTGCAGACCCGGAACTCCCGGACGCCGCCGGGCCCCAGCAGCAGCTTGCAGAAATCCGCAGTCGGCTGTCGTGGTTTCTGCCGCTGGCATTTCGTCAGCCGGTGGATGCAGCAACGGTTGCACGCTACGTGGACTACGCCGGCAGCTGTCTGCAGGCGAATCCGGATTTCACCGCAGCAATGAAACGTGTTGCAGCTGCAGCAATGTCATCCCCGTTGTTTCTGTTACGTGTTTCCGCCACGGGTGATGCCGACCGACAGTTTGCAGCAGCGTCACGTCTGTCGTATTTTCTCTGGGGCAGTTCCCCGGACGAACAGTTGCTGGAGCAGGCGAAAGCCGGCCGGCTTGCCGATCCCGCCGTAGTCGCAGCGGAAGTGCAACGGATGCTCGCCGATCCGCGGATCGAACGATTTCTGGATACGTTTCCGGCTCAGTGGATGCATCTCGAAAATGCTGTC
>JALQUR010000514.1 GCA_023260695.1 Planctomycetaceae bacterium | reverse complement strand
GCCGCAGACTTGCCGCCGTCCCAGCAGGATTTGACTCGGCTGGCCACGGCGCTCGGGCATCGTTTGATGGCTCCGTTAAACATGCCGAAACCGATCGCTGACACGAACGTAATGCCGCCGATGCACAGCCCGAGAAGGTTGCGATCGTGGTCGTGGTGCGATGAGGCAGTCACCAAGACACTTGCTGCCAGATTCTGTCCGGCAGCTGCAGCTTCAGCAGCGCGATAGACTTCTCGGAGTGACACGGAGTACTCTCGAGCACGAGCAGCACAATCCTCAAATTCCGGTGCCAGCGTGACATCCCTGCCAGTACGCCAGCCACGCTTGACTCTGACGGATCCCCATACGGTCTGCACCTCGATCAGATCTCGTGATCGAATTGACCGTTCAATTGCCATTCTGCGAATTCCGAGCGTCGCAGTCTCTCTGAAAATTGTTTCCTCGGCAGCATCAACCGCAGCCGGACGCACAAGGACACTCAGATTGACTCCGGGACGGTTTTTCTTCATCTGCACTGGTGTCGTGAACACATCCAGCACACCCAGCTCCACAAGCTGCTCGCGAAGATACCCCAGCGACTCACCACTTACATCATCAACCGTGGTTTCCAACAGAACCAGCGATTCCAGCAGTGGATCAGCGGGGACATTCCCAATGAAAACCCGCAGCACATTGGCTCGCTGCACAAAGTCCATCGTTCCACAACCACAACCAATCGACTCAATGGTCATGGCAGGCAATGGTCCGAATGAATCTGCAAGTACTTTGACGAAAGCAGCCCCGGTGGGCGTTGTCAGTTCCGCTTCAATTGGAATCGCAGCGAGTGGAATTCCTCGCAGAATCTCTGCAGTACCGGGAGCTGGCACGGGGCAGATCCCGTGATCAATTTCGACGAATCCGCGCCCGGGAGGCACCGCATTACAGACCAGCTTCTCGATCTGCAGCAGATCGAAAGCCACTGCGACTCCAACGATATCAACGATGGAGTCAATAGCACCGACTTCGTGAAAGTGAACCTTTTCCGGAGTCGAACCATGCACCGTCGCTTCGGCTTCAGCGACCACCTGAAAAATGCGGAGTGCCAAATCCCGTTGCCGTGGTGAAAGTCCATCGCTTCCGACAATCAGTGAACGAATATCGGACATGTGTCGATGAGCATGCTGCTCGGGGTGCTGCACCACAAGCTTGAGCGATCTGAATCCCCCCTTGATGACTGATTCCAGACGCACACTTACGCCGGGTAATCCAAGCGATGCAATTGCCTGCTGAACGACGGAAAAATCTGCTCCCGCATCAATCAGAGCAGCCAGCATCATGTCACCACTGATGCCCGTTGCACACTCCAGCCACGCCGTTCGCATGGATATCGCCTTTCGGACGTTGCCAGCAGGAATTGCAGATCAGGATTTGCGGCCTGCGTTACACCAGAACTCATCCGGACGCAGCACTGCTGCTACCGAGCATTACCGTCTGAAACAACAACGAGGGCAGTTGTACACGGTCATGGATGCCGCCAATGCAGCCGGCAACCATCAGGGCTTCTTTGCAGCCCCCATGGCCCGAATCTGATCTAATGGAGATCCGGATACCGCAGGGGGCGCCTGAGCCTGCGGAGACACAGCCGGAGCAGCAGGTGCTGGCTCCGCCGCGGGATTACTTTCTTCTGTTGAATCAGCCACCGCGGGTCTGGCCCCGGCTGCGCCTGCAGCACGGATCGCATCCAGAGGAGATCCGCCCGCTGCGGGCTTCTTCGCGGCCCCGGCACCCGCCGCACGAATTGCGTCGAGCGGAGATCCGGCTGCTGCCGGCTTCTTCGCGGCCCCGGCACCTGCTGCGCGAATCGCATCGAGCGGTGAGCCACCGGCTGCCGCAGGCGCGGCACCAGTTGCGGCGCGTGGAGCGGCCGCTGGCTTCTCTTCAGCAGCAGGCTTCTTCTTTTCCTTCGGAGCATCAACGACCGTCAGGAACCCCGGCTCAATGTCATACCAGCCGATATCCACCCCATCGTCAAATTCCACCAGAGCACGACAATTCATATTCACCGTGCGGACTTTACCTGTCAGAGCTGCAAAGCGTTTCAGCTCTGGAGCCACTTCCGATACGACAACCCACTTGTCTGTGAGTTCCTTCTTGAGT
>JALQUR010000501.1 GCA_023260695.1 Planctomycetaceae bacterium | reverse complement strand
GATCAGTTTACCGTCGAACAGCTGGCCGGAGATCTGCTCCCGGACCCGTCGCTCAGCCAGCTGGTCGCCACTGCGTTTCACCGCAACACCATGATCAACCAGGAAGGCGGTGTGAAACCGGATCAGTTCCGACACGAAGCCCTGATTGATCGCGTAAATACCACTGGCGCCGTCTGGCTGGGACTGACCGTCGGATGTGCTCAGTGCCACTCCCACAAGTACGATCCGATCAGCCACCAGGAATACTATCAGCTGTACGCGTTCTTCAATCGTGCCGCCGATGCCAACAACGTCTCACGCACCGTCGATGTGCGACAGGGGCAGATGTTTGAATGGACCGCGGAACAGCAGCAGTTGCAGGAGGAACTGGCTCAGCTGCTGCAGGAGCAGGATCGGCTCAAGAAATCCGCCTCCGAGATTGTGCCCCTGAATACGCTGGCATGGGACTGGAAACACGCGGAGGTCACCGGTGTCGGAGCTTCCGGCAGCAGTATCCTGAAGATTCAGCCCGATGGCACTCTGTTCACGCACAGTCGCCCCGACGCCAAAGACACGCTCACCGTCAAGCTGAGCGTACCGCCGCTGGACGGAAAACCACAGGCCGTCACTGCCGTCAGACTGCGGCTGCTGACGCACCCTGATCTTCCTGCCATGGGCCCGGGAACCGCCGGAAATGGCAACCTCGTGCTCACCGAAATCCTGCTGCAGTCCGGTCCTGAGGACTATCGCTTTGCGCTGGCGTGGGCAGATCACAGTCAGCCCGAATATGACGTGGCGGGGGCCATCGATCAGGATCCGAAATCCGGCTGGGCCATCAACACCAGCGGCGAAGATCGTGCCCGGGGCATCAAAATGAACGCTCCCCACGAAGCGATTTTCACGCTGCCGGCCCCTGTCGCTGCCATCGACGACATTGTCAGCGTCGCACTCCAGCATCAGCTCAACGAAAACTACCTGACCGGACATTTCGCGGTCGACATTTCCTTCGCGGATGTTGCCCTGAAACTGCAGCAGACCTCCTCCGCGTCACGGCTTGCAGAGGTCAGCAGCCGCATCGAAGCAATACGCGGGCTGCTGCCCGGTAACGGTACCCCGGTGAAACAGATGGTGATGTCCGACCAGGAGAATCCCCCGCAGACATTTCTGCTGGAGCGTGGCGATTTCCTGTCACCTGATCGTGACCACGGACCGCTGCTGCCAGGAATTCCGGCGGCTGTTTCCGCAGGCGCACAGACACCAGCATTCAGCACCCGGCTGGATCTCGCCAGATGGCTGGTGAGTGCTGAGAATCCGCTTACAGCTCGAGTCATTGCGAATCGCATCTGGGGACAGTACTTCGGTCGCGGACTTGTGGAAACAGAAAATGACTTCGGCTTTCAGGGCAGCGTCCCCACTCATCCGGAACTGATCAACTGGCTGGCGGATCACTTCCGCAGCAACGGCTGGTCACTCCGGAACCTGCATCGCACCATTCTGCTCTCCGCTACCTACCGGCAGGCATCCACACTGCAGGATGCAAAAGCACTTGCCGAAGATCCGGAGAATTATCTGCTCAGCCGACAGACACGATTCCGTGTCGAAGGTGAGATCGTTCGCGATCTGGCACTCACCGCGTCCCGCAGGATGGCTTCCCCCATCTGCTTCGTGTTTCCGTAGGGCGACTCCGCCGGCTTGACTGGCGCGTCCTCCGTGATCGGCATCCGGTCCGCCTGACCGTAAACGGTACAAGAC
>JALQUR010000379.1 GCA_023260695.1 Planctomycetaceae bacterium | reverse complement strand
TGCGAGACTGTCCAGGAATCATCCATCTATCTCCCAATTGAAACTGATCGGCAAAAGGAACCAATCCTCACTGCCAATGAACTCATCCGACTTGTTTCGAATGTCGCCAGAACACTCCGGCAACCAAATGCAGAAAACAGAATACGAGCAAAGTGGCTCAACAAGAAACACCGCTCCATACCAATAGCACAGGGGCGGCAACTCTAGTTTATTTATCGACTATCAGCAGGCAAAGTCTCCTCAGAACTCAGCCACGAGATTCCGAAGAACTGCGTTTGCAGCAACCGGAAACCCCCAACGTCATATCAAAAAAAGACTGAACCGTCCTGAATCGAGCCTGAACAAACCCCCAGAAGACTGCCAGACAACGCCTGACAAACCGGCATATGATCACATGTACACGGAAGGTTGTCCCCAATCCTCCGCGGCAAACCGCTGCCGCCAGCTGGTACTCAACAACTACTCAACGGACGCTCGACGATAACTACGTCAACTGCTGCTGAGATCAGAGATTCTGAGTAAAACGCCCCTGTGAAAAATACATTGGAGCCGGCTGAGGTGACAACCGCTGCTGAACGCAACCGCTGCTGAACGCAACCGCCGCTGAAGGCAACGGTCCTCCAGGGACAGCCACCATCACACGTCAGCAATACATGCAAGTCGGATCAGTCGGAAATAATGCCGTGATGCTGATGCATCACATTCTGGTAGGATAATTCAGGTGGGAACGATCCAGCTTGCTGTAATCGCTTTGACGGAGTGTCGATCCAACGTGACCATTTGTCAAGAACCAGTTCAAGCTTCAGCGCTGCAATACTGCGAATTACTGCTGGGCACCCACTGAGCCGGAAATCTTCTCTCGGAGGTCACTGTCAGGAAAACTACGTATTCCTGGCCCCACTCATTCTTCGAAATCAGGCAGGTGGCCAGCGGTTTTTTCGGAATTCTGCCGTCTCAGCCGCTGCAACCACCGGCGTTGTCCGCTCCTGCGGCAGCAGCAAGTCGATCGCGGATTTCACTAGGATCGGCGCCTGCCACCTGTTTCATCACCATTCCAATCAGGGGCCCCAGAGCTTTCTGATTCCCTTTGCGAAAATCAGCGACAGCATCCGACCTGGCAATCAGAGCAGCCTGAACTGCAGCGTCGAGTGCTGCATCATCACGTACAATCTCAAGTCCCCTGTCGGCAATCACCTGCTCAACGGCAGCGGCATCAATTACCGTCTCGGAATCAGCAGTGCGCAATTGTGAATAAATGTCTCTGGCGCTCTTTGTTGTGATTCTGCTCTGAACCACCTGAGCCAGCAGAAATCCGAGCGTCGAGGCATCGATGAAAAACGAATCGATCGCCCCGCTCTGACTCCGCAGATCACGCAGCACATCCTGAGTCATCCAGTTGGCGGCGGTCTTTGCATCCCCGCAGTTCTGCTGGACATGTTCGAAGTACGCGGCAAATTCCGGTCCCTGATCAAGAATGACACCGGCGTCGTAGTCCGAGAGCCCAAGCTGCTGGCAGAATCTGACTTTAAGCGAATCCGGGGTTTCAGGTAATTCGCTCCGCAACTGCTCGATCTCCGCGAGTGTTGTCACGACGCACTGCAGATCGGGGTCAGGAAAGTAGCGGTAGTCCGACGAATCTTCCTTCTCTCGCTGTCCGAAAGTGACCGCCTTTTCAGCATCCCACCCACGAGTCTGTTTGGGCAGGTCCCCCTTGACATGACCGGTTTTCTGCCACAACTGGTACTGCCTCCGCACTTCATATTCGATAGCCAGCTCGACGTTACGGAAGCTGTTCATATTCTTGAGTTCAACGATTGGCGTAGCGATCTGCTCTCCGGATGCATTTGTCAGGTGCAGATTCACATTGGCATCACAGCGCAGACTGCCCTCCTGCATGTTGCAGTCGGAAACCCCAAGAAACAGCAGCAGCGACTTCAGGGACTCCAGATACCTGCGGGCTTCTGCTGCCGAACGCAGGTCGGGTTCACTGACAATTTCCATCAATGGCGTGCCGGTTCGGTTCAGATCAACCCGGCTGTCCGCCCCGCGGCCGGATTCATCATGAATGTTTTTACCGGCATCTTCTTCCAGATGTACCCGGTTGATGCGAATGCGGCGAGGTTCCTCGTTGTCCTGATCCCCCGCGATTTCGAGCCAGCCATGACTTGAGAATGGCTGGTCATACTGACTGATCTGATAAGCCTTGGGCAGATCAGGATAATAATATTGTTTCCTGTCCCAGCGTGTTTCTGCTGCGATGTTGCAGTTGAGTGCCAGGCCGGTCATCAGGGACAATCGAAATGCCTGACGGTTCATCACCGGCAGCGCTCCGGGCAGCCCCAGACAGACAGGACAGGTCTGCTGATTCGGCTGATCGGGGCGAAACTCCGTGCTGCACCCGCAGAAGAGCTTGGACTGCGTCTTCAGCTGGGCGTGCACTTCGAGCCCGATGATTACTTGATACGCAGATTTCGCCATGGATTTCTCCGGGGTGTCTGATTCTGAGCAGATGCAGTTGATGTACGTGGATCAAAGCCCCGTTTACTCAGGATCCGCGTCAGGGCAGCAGCAAGTGGAACTCAGCACAGTCTACAGGAGCAGCAGCGGAGTCCAAAAACATGGGCGGGAGTGTAGTTTCCGGCCCAGACCTGTTGTAGGCTTCCCGGATAGTGTTCCCGATTCATCCGGAACTTCTCAAAGTTTTCCCCGCCAGCAGTCCTCGCGGCGGCGGCTTCCACAGCAAGAATGCGACCCATGACAGAAACGCAGCCACAGGCATCCGGTTCTTCTTCCACTCGAGGTCGCTGGGCACAATTCTCAACGCTTACGGCCGCGTTGCTGGGGTGGATGTTCGACGGATTTGAAATGGGGCTGTTTCCACTCACCGGCAAACCGGCCCTGCAGGAACTGCTCGGCGAAAACTCCGCCTCAACTTCGGACCAGTGGTTCGGGGTCATCATGGCTGTCTTTCTTGTCGGCGCGGCAAGTGGAGGAGTGCTCTTCGGCTGGCTGGGCGACAAGATCGGCCGTGTGCGGGCGATGTCTCTGAGTATCGTTACGTACGCACTGTTCACGGGGCTTTGTGGCCTGGCGACCGAGGCATGGCATATCGCTGGACTGCGTTTCTTTGCGTCGCTCGGAATGGGCGGAGAATGGTCCCTTGGCGTCGCCCTTGTGAACGAAATCTGGCCGGGAAAAAGCAGAGCGTTCATCGCCGGCCTGATCGGATCTGCAGCTAATGTAGGATTCCTGCTTGTCGCACTGCTCAGCATGGAAATGGCTCGGGTCATTGACCAGATCCAGACGGTTCTGCTGCAGACCGGGCTGAACGAACAGACCGTGGACAGTCTGCTCCGAAACTCCGCATGGCGTTTCCTGATGATCACAGGGGCCGTTCCCGCATTACTGATCTTCTTCATTCGCCTGTTCGTTCCGGAGTCCAGTCGCTGGGAAGAGGAGCACGCGGCTGGAAAGACCTCAAACTGGAGCAACTCGGATCTGCTCGCGGTTCTGCTGGGCTGCATCAGTGCCATCGTGATCGTTATTGTCTGGTCTCCGATCGCCGATCGACTGCAGCTTTCCACAGGTGTCTCAATTGGCCTGACAGTGCTCGGCCTGGTCATCTCGCTGTCTGGCTTCATCCACCCGGTCCGTAAATACCTCAATCGTTCGGTGAGCAGCGGCAGCATCACCCGGCAAAGTGCTCGACTGATCACCGGCCGCATGCTTTTCGGCGCATTACTGGCCGGTGTTGCGCTGCTGGGAACATGGGGAGCTGTGCAATGGGCTCCCAAATGGTCCGCAGAACTCCCCCTGCAGAATCCTGGCCAGCAAATACTCGGCCGCAGCCTTGCGGCATACCCCAGAGAGATGACTCAGATTGCCATGGCAGTCGGAGCAATCATCTCAACGATTCTGGCAGCTGTCGCCGCTGGACGATTTGGTCGCCGGATCACCTATGCTGCCCTTTGCATCGGCTCGCTGGCGGCGACATGGTACTTTTACGGGCTGCACGACAGCTTCGGCACCAGCTTCCTGTTCGCCGCCTTCCTCGCAGGAGGAGTCACTTCATCATTCTACGGTTTCTTCCCATTGTACTTCCCTGAGCTGTTTCCAACGGCGGTGCGAGCAACAGGGCAGGGTTTTGCTTTTAATTTTGGGAGGATTCTTGCTGCAATCGGAGGACTCCAGACCACAACCCTGATCAACTACTTCGGGAACGACTTTCCGCGTGCAGGAATGACAATGGCCGGGATCTACGTCCTGGGAATTCTGGTGGTCTGGCTGGGGCCAGAGACGAAAGAAATCGGCCTTCCCGAATAAGATCTGCAGTACAGACTTCTGTTTTTTTTATCGTTCACCAGTCAGCTTCGCCAAATGTCTGAAAACAAAGCTATCTTCTCGTTCGAACAACACGCTGATGTGCTCGTTCTCACAGCGCATGGCTCGTTTATGGAGTTTCGCGATACAGAGATTCGCGATGCCTACAACGAAGCCTATCGCCTGTTGATGCAGCCTGGCACACGACATCTGCTGGTGGATTTCTCAAACCTGCAGTACTTTGGATCCACGTTTGTCGGCATCCTGATTCGCCTGTCACAGAGGGTGCACAAGGATGGTGGCCTGTCTGTTCTCTGCAGCCTCTCAGATACGATGCAGCAGATGCTCAAATCACTGATGCTGCTGGAGAACACCAAAGCCGATTTCTCATTCCATCCGTTCCCCGATCGACAGGCGGGGCTGGACTTTCTGGCTGAGGCGTCTGCCCGGTAATTCGGCATCTGCCGGGTGATTAGGACTACCATCCGCCCCTGGCAGCAGCCTTTATACTCCAGAATGACCTCTCTTGCGGCAGGACTAACCGCCCATGCTTCGGATCAGTTCAGTTACAGGCAGAAACCTGCTGCTGATCAGCATCCTGATGCTGATGGGGGTCAGTGCCCTGCTGCTGCACAGACAACTCAGCCTGTCCGCACTGGCGGAGCATGAAGCGACACTTCGTTTGTGGTGCGATCGGCATCTGCTGCTCAGCTCGCTTCTGTGCTTCCTGGTGTATGCCACAGCCACTGCGATCAGTGTCCCGGCTGCCGCTGGTATGACGGTCGTGGTCGGCTGGCTGTTCGGACTTCCGCTCGGCCTGCTGATCATCAGCTTCGCGTCAACAACAGGCGCCTGCTTTGCGTTTCTGATCAGCAGAATGCTCTTTCGCAGGCAGGTCCGACAACGCTTCCAGGAACAACTGAAGGAAATCGAGCAGGCTCTGGAACGCCACGGAGCTTCCTACCTGTTCCTGCTGCGACTGGTGCCCCTGATGCCCTTCTTCGTCATCAACATCATCATGGGGCTGACACCGATGAGGCTCAGAACATTCTGGTGGGTCAGTCAGCTGGGCATGTTCCCGGGAACAATTGTTTATGTTGCCGCCGGAGCAAGCGTGCCAACACTCCGGATCATTGCCGATCAGGGAATCTCATCCCTGCTGAATCTGCGTCTGCTGCTGCTCTTCGCTCTGCTCGGGCTGATGCCGCTCGCAGTACGAGCCCTCTTTCACAAATGGTCCGGCATTCGAAAATCCGGAGATGTCACTACGGCATCCGGCTGACAGCTCGACTGACCCGCCCCTTCAGAAACACTTTTGGTATGCTCACAGAACACGAAATTGAAATTCGGGTGCGTTACAGTGAGACCGATGCAATGAACTGCGTGCATCATTCACGGTATCTGAATTACTTTGAAATGGGACGTACCGAACTGTTTCGGGCTCAGGGGGGAAACTATCGCCGCATGGAGGAACTGGGATTGTTCTTCGTCGTGGCATCCGTTTCCGTCCGCTATCGACAGCCAGCACGTTACGATGACCTGCTGCGGCTGCAGACCATTCTGGTGAAACAGGGACCTGTCAAACTGGAACATCAGTATCGATTGTTTCGCGGCGAAGACCTGCTCGCCGAAGGCTCGTCCGTACTTGCCTGTGTTGACAGCAGCGGCACAGTACAGCCAGTCCCGGAAAACCTTGCTGAGTTGACGCAGCAGTGAGAGCAGACCGCAATCGTTCAGGGAGTCACCGATGAAACGGGTTGATTTTCAAAGCTCCGCCGCGCGACTGGAAGATGCCTTCGCAGAACTTGAAGCTGCCTGGCTGTCTGCGCGTGCTGCCTGGAATGACACTGTCAGCAGGCGGGTTGAAGACGAGTACCTGATTCCGATGCAGAGCATGATTCGTTCCATGCACGACGCCATCGACAGCACGTCCCAGGTGCTGAAAAAAGCTCAGCAGGAGTGTCAGCATCCGCGGGAACACCGCAGCAGCATGCTCTAGCGATCAGTCGTTGCCTGCATCTTCAGACAGGCTGCGGTGCGCTGAGATCGCCGTTCGAGTCCAGTCCACCACTCCGCATCCATGCTCCTGCAGGAACTTGTTTGCCGCCGAAAAGGGACGACTGCCGAAAAAACCGCGACGCGCCGAAAGGGGAGACGGATGCGCGGAGCTCAGGATCAGATGCCGCTCATGCAGCCCATCGCGCAGCCGCCCCGCCGCCGCCCCCCACAGCATGAAGACGACACGAGGACGAGCATTGGCAGCCCGCAGAATCGCGGAGGTCAGCGTTTCCCAGCCCTTACCACGGTGCGAATTCGCCTCGTGAGCACGCACCGTCAGCACCGTATTCAGCAACAGCACCCCCTGTTGTGCCCACCCCCGCAGTGATCCTCCCGAGTCCTGCGGCGCGCCGATATCCTGATGCAGTTCCCTGAGGATATTTCGGAGTGACGGCGGAATTCGCACGCCCCCGGGCACTGAAAAACTCAATCCTTCTGCCTGTCCCTGATCGTGATACGGATCCTGACCAACAATCACAACTCGCACGCTGTCCAGCGGCGTCAGTTCCAGTGCGGTGAAGACGCGATCCGCAGGCGGGAAGATCTCTGCTGCACTGCGTTCCTGTTCCAGAAATGACTGCAGCTGCCTTGCTGTCTCTGCCAGTTCCGGCTGCTGCAGCACATCGCGCCAGCAATCAGGCAGTCCCGCAGGCAGATCCATGCTGTGCTCCCGGATCATCCCAAACAGTCGACGGACGAAAAAATCACTGCTGCACGAAACACCGTAAGTTCCGCAACAGCCTGCACCACCTGCATGATTGCAGCGTTCAGCTCAGACTTCGCTGCCACGTATGCAGTTCAGATCGACATTCGAACCCTGAAGACCGAAACGCCTCAACAGCCGCCGCGTTGGCATGATCCACGTGAGCTTCGATTAACTGCACCGACTCCTCTCTGAGCCGCCTGCAGATCTCCAGAATCAGAGACTGCCCGTAACCCTGCCTGCGGCTGTCTTCGGGTACCTGCATCCCACGCAACCCGACACTCCGCACCCCCCACTTGGGGATGAACAGGTCCATTCCAATAATCTGAGCAGATGCTACCAGTTGTTCATCCCCTCGCGTACGGAGGTCGAATCTGAGCGAATCCAGATGACCAAATCGGCTGAACCACCACCATGTTTCGTTCAGATTGCGATCCGTGATGACCATCGACAGACTTCTGCGATGCCGCAGCAGCCGTGCCGAAACTGGATCACGAACCTGCATCAGATCCCGACGCAGCACCAGAGTACGAGCGTGCTGCGTGTAGCCAAGTCGTCCGAGAAACTCCTGCCCGGGAAATACTTCTGCACAGAACCCGGACGACTCCAGCCCCCCATAGATTCCGCAGTAGAATCCATTGCGATCCAGACCTGCTCCGGCTTCAACCACTTCTGATCCGCATCGCCGCAGATACGCCTCAGCCCTGCTGACCAGCTCACTGCCAACGCCACGACGACGATACTGTGGATGAACCATCAACGCAGAGATCTGTCCTCGCGTATGATCAAGCCCTGACTGATCAGCGTTCGGAGCAAAGCCTGCATGGACAAAACCGATCACCCGCCCAGCCTGCTCCGCAACGATCAGACCTTCTCTGTCGAAGTACACCGGCGAAACGGCAAACAACTCAAACAGGTCGCACGGGAACCCCTCCGCCGCATTCTGTCCGAGCTGACAGAGATGCCAGAGCTGGTGAAGTCGCGGGGGATCTGCGTTGTGGAAGACTCGGTATTGCACGAGACGCCAGTCCAGGAGTTGATCTGCCGTCACTGCACGAAACACAGACGACCGTGATTATGGAACAGGAGGGCAGGGAAAAGCGGATTCGTTCCCCCGGCAACCAAATCTATCCGGCTGTCTGCAGAACAACAAGTCGCCATAATTTGCGATCGGCAGCTTCCGAGTTTCGACAATCCTGACCGCTTCTCACAGACCACGACTCAGCAGCAAAACCACAACTCAGGAATCAATCGGTTCTGCCGTCTCGCGTCTCTGCCAACATACTTTGTCCTCTTAGATCATGTATACTGCTGCCGGGGTTCGCCAGCGCATCATCTCCGCACAGCAACCGCAGCTGCCCGGAAATTACGGCTACGGCGTTTCTCATCCGGCGGCACAACAGACAGCACAAGCAGCAGAGCAACAGCAGGAATACAACCGCATGCACTGGAGTGAACAGGAGCTGGTGAACTGGCTGGACGAGCGACTGCCGGCAGATCAGATGGTGGCCCTGGAGACACAGCTCCGCGCGGATGCACAACTACGCCGACAGGTCAGTCTGCTGCTGCAGATCCGCGATCAGGGTGGACACTCCGCCGGTGAAATCTGGCAACGGGCTGGCCTCAGCTGCCCCGACCGCGACCTCCTCAGACAATTCCAGCAGCAGTCACTGCCCCCGGAACACTCCGATTACATTCGCTTTCACCTGACCACAGTCGGATGTCGCAATTGCGAAGCAAATCTGCGCGATCTGCAATCAGAGGACAACGCTGCCGAAGACAATCGCAGACGCCGGCGACTGCACCAGTCCTCCGCACAATTGCTTCCGGGCCAGCACAGAAAATGAAAATCATGAACAGACTGAAAGGCCTCACGACACAGTCCCCGTCGAAAACCACACTTCTTTTATTTCTGACGATCGGCCCCGATGCACACATCTACATCCAGCAAGCTGATCGGTGAACTGCAGATCTGGGCACCACTGTGCACGCTCCTTGGGATTGTCGTGGGATCTGCAGTGGCACTGTTCCTGTGGCTGCTTGATCTGGTCACCCGACTCCACTGGGGGCACCAGTGGCTGCTGTTCCTGCTTCCGATCACGGGCCTGATTTCGGGGCTGCTTTATCACTTTTATGGAAGCTCCTCCGCTCGTGGAAATGATCTGATCATCGATGAGTTACTGAGTCCTCGGGACGGTGTACCTGCTGCAATGGCACCATTGGTGCTCACAGGGACGCTGCTCACGCATCTCGCAGGTGGCTCTGCCGGTCGCGAAGGCACGGCTGTCCAGATGGGAGGCAGCCTCGCTGCACTGCTGTCCCGAACATTGCAGCTCAGCCCCCGCCGACTTCGCGTCATGTTAAGCTGCGGGGTCGCCTCAGGATTTGCTGCGGTATTTGGTACCCCACTGGCTGGCACTCTCTTCGCGCTGGAAATGCCCGGCATTGGCGCTCTGCGACTCAGTGCACTGGTTCCCTGTCTGGCAAGCGCACTCATTGCCGATGCAGTCACCACTGCGTGGGGCATCCCGCACACTCATTACATGATTACCGGTGGTGGAGGCGGAACATCCGTCCTGCTGCAGATTGCCGTGGCCGGTGTCTGCTTTGGGTTTGCCGGCAGATTGTTTGCTGTCGCATCACAATCCGTACATGCCGTCGTTACACGCAGCATCCGCATTGCCTGGCTGCGTCCCTGCTGCGGCGGGATCTGCATCATCCTGATGACATTGCTGGCTGGCCATAACCACTTCCTTGGACTCGGCGTGGAAGCCAACCCAGCCACACGCGACGCAGTCTGTATCGTGTCCAGTTTTGAACAGGACGGTGCCAACCCGTTCAGCTGGCTCGGCAAACTCATCTTCACGGCGATCACGATTGGCAGCGGATTCAAGGGTGGGGAAGTGACTCCCTTGTTTTACGTCGGTGCAACGCTGGGCAATGTGCTCAGCGGCCCGTTGCAGATTGCACCGGATGTCCTTGCCGGCATCGGGTTTGTCGCCGTCTTCGCTGCAGCAACAAACACCCCCCTGGCATCCACCCTGATGGGCTTTGAACTGTTCCTGCCCAACAGTCCGGATCTTGCTGCCACTGGATTTCTACCGCAGCTGGCTGTTGGTTGCAGCGTCGCCTGGCTGTGCAGTGGCCCGGCTGGAATCTACCGGGCGCAACGCACGTTTGCCGGAAAGTGGCCCGAGATGCTCGAAGATCAGAATTCCGGAGATTCTTCTGAATTCGCCCCGGAATCTGACCACAACCGGCAACTCTGATTCTGGAACAGACGTGCACAGTTCGAAATGAGCGATGGGCCATCAGGACCGCATTTACAGCAGCACGAGTCAGGTTCCGCAAACGCTTTCATTCCGTCAGTCCGGGAGATTTGACATGTCGATTCAGAAGTGGACGATCCTTGGTACGGGACTTTGCGGTGGGATTCTCGGCGGTGTCCTGATGTATGCGGGAACGCTTTCACCACTGGCGGCGGCGGATGAGGACGCTGGTCCGCCGCCGGCGAGCCTTGCTCGGGCGGCCGAACTGTCGGATGCATTTCGCTGGGTTTCCAGACGTACACTGCCTGCAATTGTGTCGATTCGTACCACCCGCCGGATTTCCTCCCCGCGCATGACCAGGGGGCAGGATGATTTTCCATTTGGCCGCCGGTTCGGAGGTAGTCAGGCGGATGACCTGTTCGAAGACCTGCGCAGAAGGATGCAGGAACAGCAGAGCCCGGGAAACTCCGGTGAAATCGCAACGGGTGAGGGGTCTGGGTTCATTATCGAAGCATCCGGACTGATCATGACCAACGCACACGTCATTCGCGGAGCAAGCGACGTCTATGTCGGTCTGGCTGACGGTCGGGAATTCAGGGCAACCGACATCCGCGCTGATGACTTTGCAGACATCGCTGTATTGCGAATCGACACCGAGGACACGCTGCCGATTGTTCCGCTCGGCGATGATCGTGATGCAGAAATCGGAGACTGGGTACTCGCCTTCGGCAGTCCGTTTGGTCTGGACCGAACCGTCACTCAGGGCATCATCAGTGCCAAATCCCGAGGGATGAAGAATCTGCCGGTTCGGCAGGAATTTCTGCAGACTGATGCGGCAGTGAATCCGGGAAACAGCGGTGGCCCGCTGGTCAACATGCGGGGCGAGGTCATCGGAATCAACACCGCAATTGAAACTCGCAGCGGTGGCTACGATGGCATCAGTCTCGCAATTCCGGTGAGCCTG
Source organism: Planctomycetaceae bacterium (assembly GCA_023260695.1). Classification (GTDB taxonomy): domain Bacteria; phylum Planctomycetota; class Planctomycetia; order Planctomycetales; family Planctomycetaceae; genus SXXK01. The sequence continues at coordinate 48,648 of JALQUR010000379.1, read as the reverse complement.
GCGCGCTGGGTGAGCGATCAGCTGCTGCAGGACGGACGCGTGCGTCGAGCCTATCTTGGCGTGACGCCAGCCGAGCTGACTCCGGAAATTGCTCGATCCATGAAACTTCCCACCTCCCGTGGCGTTGTGATTGAAAGTGTTCGCCCCGGTTCTCCGGCCGCCACAGGCGGAGTAGAACCAGGGGACGTAATCATCAGCCTCAATGGAGAAGAAATCCGCACCCGCCAGCAGCTCATGACAATTGCAGAACGGCTCAGAATCGGAACTCCCTGCACCATGGTGGTCCTCCGCGATGGATCCACAGAATCCCTGCAGATTACAGCGGCAGAATTTCCGCTGGATATGGCGGACAGTACATCTCCTGCGAGCAGCAGCCGGATCGAGGAACTTGGTGTCGCGGTTGCAGTGCTGACACCAGAGCTGGCAGAACAGCTGGACATCAATATCGATGCAGGACTTGTCGTTACGGACCTGCTGCGTGGCAGTATCGCCGATCGACTTGGGCTCGTGCCCGGTGTCGTTCTGACACGGATCGGGAATACTGATCTGCAGAGTGCTGATGATCTGCGTCAGGGACTGCTTGAGGCAGGCCGCAGAGGCCAGCTGGTTCTTCTGGTCAGCTCCAGCAGTGGAACTCGACTTCTGAGCATTCCGTTTGAGCCACAGAACTGAATGACCGCTCTGCCATCGTGCGACTGGACGGCCCCGCGGAGACTCCTGTCTCAGCGGGGCCGTTGCTTTTGCCCGCCGGTGGAAACCCGGCATTTGCTGCGTTACCCTGTGCCAGCGTCAGACTCTGCCAGTCTGCTTCCTCCGCCTGCACAACCTGTTTGAAGACCGCCCCCCCATGCTTCAGCTTCGCATGGCATCAGCATTATCAACGTTGATTCCCGCCTGCCTGTTCACAGTTTTCTGCAGCCCATTGTTCTCCGATAATGCCGAGCTGCCCAATATCGTCCTCGTCATTGCTGATGATTTCAGCCAGCTTGATGCACAGCCCTGGGGAGCCACAGGAATCAGGACACCTGCCATCCGGCAGCTGGCAGCAACAGGGATGTCATTCGACCGAGCCTACGTTGCATCACCGTCCTGTGCACCCAGTCGCGCTGCCCTGCTGACAGGGCTGATGCCGGCTCGCAATGGCGCTGAATCCAACCACAGCCGTCCCCGAGCTGAGCTCCGTAAGCTGCCGTCATTCCTGCAGGAACTGGGCTATCAGACTGCTGCATTCGGCAAGGTCTCTCATTATCGCCATACCGCAGACTATGGTTTTGATGTATTTGCCAATGATGGCTTTCATGACCATGCGGGCATCACCGCTGCTGTTGATTTCCTTTCCCAGCGCAGAAATTCCGACTCCCGTCCGCTGTGTCTGATGGTCGGCAGCAACTGGCCACACGTCCCCTGGCCGGAAGACACAACTGACATCAATGCAGACGAGCTGAAGCTGCCGGCGGGAAGCATTGACACACCGCGAACACGTATCTGGCGTGCTCGCTACGCTGCAGCAGTGGAATCTGCTGATCGCGACCTTCAGACAGTGCTCAACGGAGTCAGGGAGCATCTGTCCGACAACACCGTCGTGATCTTCACTTCTGATCACGGTGCTCAGTGGCCATTCGCCAAGTGGAATCTTTACGAAGCCGGGATTCGTGTTCCGTTAATTTTTTCCTGGCCCGGAAGGATTGCAGCTGGCACTCGTTCATCAGCAATGGTGAGCTGGGTGGACCTGCTGCCGACGTTTGTGGAACTGGCCGGAGGTCACGCACCTGAGGGTCTCGATGGTCGCTCGTTTCTGCCAGTGCTCCTGCAATCCCGGCAAGCCCACAGGAATCAGATCTTCGCCCTCCACTCAAATGACAACCGCATGAATGTCTACCCGGCGCGAAGCGTTACGGAAGAACGCTGGAAGTACATCCGCAATCTGCACCCCGAAAACGCTTTCACAACTCACATCGATCTGGTGGCGGGACGACTGGGACAACGTGACTTCTTTGCAACGTGGGAAACAGCTGCTGAATCAGACCCGGCTGCAGCCGCAATCCTGAAACGCTATCATCAGCGGCCAGCTGAAGAGCTGTACGATCTGACTGCAGACCCGGCAGAACAAACAGATCTTTCCGACAGGCCGGAGTTCCGGACGGAACTGCTGCGGCTGCGAACGAAGCTTGACTACTGGATGGCGTTGCAGGGCGATCAGCAACTCCAGCCAGTCTCTCCCCGACTGCTCAGTGAACCGAATTCCTGGGGAGCCGCCGGAGCGATTGAACGCTGACCTGAACACTCGAAACCTGCGGCGATGGGCTGCAGCAGCCGATCTACCGAAGTACCCGATGCGAATTCGCAGACTGCCCTTCGGATCTGTCGCCTGCGGCAATGACAACCATGCAGCAGAATGAAAAGGAACGCAGATGCAGACTTTCTTCCGGTTGGCGTTGGGGTTGCTGGCAATCCTGCCTGTTCTGCAGACGGCCGCAGCAGCGCCGCCGAATATCCTGTTTGCCATCGCCGACGACTGGGGGCTGCACGCAGGGGCATACGGTACCCCATGGATTCGTACACCTGCGTTTGACCGCGTCGCGATGGAAGGTGTCCTGTTCGAAAATGCATGGACTCCAATGGCAAAATGCGCTCCATCGCGAGCGATTGTGCTCACGGGAAGGAATTTCTGGCAGCTTGAGGAAGCAGGCAATCACCTAGCAATGTTTCCGGCCAGATTCCGCAGCTGGCCTGAAGCACTGACGGAAGCCGGGTGGCACATGGGGTTTACAGGCAAGGGCTGGGGGCCGGGAATTGCACGCAATGCAGCTGGAGTAAATCGACAGCTGACCGGGAAACCCTGGCAGCAACTGAAGGCTCAGCCACCAGCCGAAGCCATCAGCAACAACGACTACGCGGGGAATTTCCGGAGTTTTCTGGACGCCTGTCCGGAAGGACGCTCCTGGTGTTTCTGGTACGGCAGTACAGAACCCCATCGCCGCTACGAGTTTCAGGCCGGGGCCACAAAGGGCGGCCTGAAACTCTCCGACATTGATGAGATTCCCGCATTCTGGCCCGACAACGAGACAGTGCGACATGACATGCTGGACTATGCATTTGAAGTTGAACACACCGATCGCCACCTTGGACTGATGCTGCAGGAACTGGAATCGCGAGGACTGCTGGACAGCACATTGATCATCGTGACAAGCGATCATGGGATGCCCTTCCCCCGCGTCAAGGGGTACGCCAGTCCCGACTCCAATCGCATTCCCTTTGCTGTACGATTTCCTGAGGGAATCGAAGTCTCCGGCCGGCACGTCGAGGACTACATCAACTTCACGGATCTGGCGCCCACGATCCTCGACTACGCCGGCATCTCAGCCTCGGATTCCGGAATGCGCCCATTCTTTGGCCGCAGTCTCCGTCCGCTGCTGGAAAGCGGCAGTTCTGGTCAGATTGAGCCGGATCGGAATCATGTCCTGATCGGAAAGGAACGCACTGATGTTGGCCGCCCGGGAGACGCTGGTTATCCGATTCGCGGAATTGTCACTGCAGAACACGTGTACCTGCACAATTACGAACCCGATCGCTGGCCGGCTGGAAATCCCGAAACGGGCTATCTTGACACCGATGGAAGTCCCCTGAAGACACTCCTGCTGGAACGTGGCCGCCGGGATCGCAGCGATCTGTTCTGGCAGCTGAACTTCGGCAAACGGCCGTCAGATGAATTGTATCAGCGTCGATCTGATCCGTACTGCGTCGACAATCTCGCGGTGAGTGAATCCTCGGCGGAACAGATCCGCATCCTCCGCGAGCAGATGGAGTCTGAACTGCGTCAGAGTGGAGATCCGCGCATGTTCGGGCAGGGGAGAATCTTTGATAACTACCGCCCCACTGCGGGCGCCGGTTTCCACGAACAGACCATGAACGGGAAACGACCATCTGCCGGATGGGTCAATCCCGGCGACTTTGAACCAGAGGTGATCGAATGACGACGTTTCAGACAGGATGCATCCGACTGCTGCTGTCAGTCCTGATGCTGAACGGTTTCTGCTGGCATTCCTGTGCAGCTGATGTGGAGCAACCGAATGTTATTGTGATCATGGCAGATGATCTGGGCTATGCCGACCTGAGCATTCAGGGAGCTGAACAGATCCGCACCCCGGCAATTGATCGGCTCGGCACTGAAGGTGTCCGCTTCACACAGTTCTATGTGGCTCAGGCTGTGTGCACGGCATCCCGAACGGCATTGATGACCGGCTGCTATCCAAACCGACTGGGGATGCATGGCGCCTACAACCACACCAGCCGTGGAGGCATTGCCGATTCTGAATGGCTGCTTTCGGAGATGTTTGCGGAACTGGGTTATCAGGTCGGTGGCATGGGGAAATGGCACCTTGGCACACGCCCCATGTTCCACCCCATGAACAACGGCTTTCATGACTGGATGGGAATCCCGTATTCGAATGACAACACAAAATACCATCCAGTGCTCTTTGACAGCATGCCACCGCTGCCGTTCTATGATGGTCGCAGAATCATTGAAACGGATCCGGACCAGACGCAGTTCACAAAACGTCTGACAGAACGAGCTGTGCAGTTCATCGAACAGAACAAGGACGGCCCGTTCTTTCTGTACCTGCCACATATCATGCCGCATGTCCCGATCTTTGCATCAGCAGAATTCAACGGCCGCAGCGGCCACGGTCTCTACGCAGATGTGATTGAAGAACTGGACTGGTCTGTCGCTCAGATCCTCGCTGCGGTCCGTCGTTGCGGGCTTGATGAGAAGACTCTGATCATGTTCATTTCGGACAACGGACCATTCCTGTCCTATGGCGAACACGCTGGTTCTGCGGCTCCGCTGCGTGAAGGAAAGCTGACCGTATTTGAAGGTGGAGTCAGGGTCCCCTGTGTGATCCGCTGGCCGGGAAGAATTGCGGCAGGCCGAGTGAGCGATCAGCCATGGATGGCAATTGATCTGCTGCCGACATTCACGGAACTGGTCAATGGTCGCAGACCGGAAGTTCCTATTGATGGCCGCTCCGCACTTCCTCTCCTGCTGGGACAGCCGCACGCCGCTCCACCACATGACGTGCTGCTGTTCTACTCCGGAACTCAGCTGCAGGCGATCCGCCAGGGAGCGTGGAAACTGCATTTCCCGCACCCATATCTGACGGTGGCCGCGGAACCTGGACGTAATGGAAAACCGTCGAACTGGGGCAGACTGGCGCCGCAGTCCATCACACAGTCCGGCGTTGAAGGTATCGCGAGTCGACACGGGTATCGGATTGAGCAGCTTCCGCTGTCGCTCTTCAATCTGAATTCGGACCCGGGTGAACTGCATGACCTGTCTGTTCAGCACCCCGAGGTTGTTGCCCAGCTGCAGCGACTGGCCGACGTGGCTCGGCAGGATCTCGGGGACTCGCTGACCGGAGTTGAAGGTACGGGACTGCGGGAGCCCGGTTTCGATTCATCGGAAGGAGCGGAATGATGCGTGCACTGCAGATTTGTCTGATCACTGCCATCGTGCTGCTGCAGCAATCCGGCTTTGCGACAGAGCGGCCCAATATCATTCTGATGATGGGTGATGATCACGGCTGGGAGGAAACCGGCTACAATGGCCATCCATGGGTCCGGACTCCGGTGCTCGACGCCATGGCCGCAGAGGGCCTGAAGTTTGATCGCTTCTATGCCGGGCATCCGAACTGCTCCCCGACTCGAGCAAGTTTTCTGACAGGCCGGCATCCCAATCGTATGGGAACTTTTGCCCCCGGCTGGTCGATGCGTCCGGAAGAAATCACCATTGCAGCGGTGCTGGCAAATGCCGGCTATCGCTGCGGACACTTCGGAAAATGGCATGTCGGAACTGTCAAACAGGACTCATCGCTGAATCCGGGAGCAATGGGATTTGATGAGTGGCTTTCGCATGACAACTTTTTCGAACTCAACCCATCTCTTTCCCGCAATGGCGCCCCGCCGCAGACATTCAATGGGGAAAGTTCTCAGATCCTGATCCACGAGACAATCCGATTTGTCGACAGCTGCCGTGAATCGAAGCAGCCGTTTCTGGCGGTTGTCTGGTTCGGATCTCCGCACGAACCATACAGCGGGCTGCCGGAGGATCTCGCTCTGTATGATCGCCTGCTCACAGAATACCCGCAGGAAGTTGCACTGACATCCAACGAGACGGGACTTCCGGTCCGACGTCCCAAAGGGCACGTTTTGCGCGAGCGGTACGCAGAGATCACTGCCATGGATCGAGCAATCGGTGAGTTACGGAACCATCTGAAGCAAACCGGGCTGCGCGAGAATACGCTGGTCTTCTACTGCGGTGACAACGGTACCTCCGGCGAATCGGCTCTCGGTGAACCGCACCGGGGTGTGAAGAGCACCATCTATGAAGGAGGTATTCTGGTTCCGGGCCTGATTGAATGGCCCGCAGCGATACCTCAGCCTCACAGCAGCAGTGTCAGAGCCGTAACCAGCGATCTGCTTCCCACAATCTGCAGCATTACAGAACAACCACTGCCGGATCGGCCAGTCGATGGCATCAATCTGAGCCCAGTCTGGGAGACCGGAATGTCTGTACGGCCCGCCCCTCTTTTTTTCTGGATGCTCGATACGGATGAACTGCAGGGATCGCCAAAGACGCCGTGGATTGATCCGCAGGAACAGATCGGCACCACTCCACTCGTCAAGCTCATGAATGGCAAACCGAATCGCACATTTCAGAACTTTCGCTACTCGGAAATCCCGGAACCACTGACACAGGGTGCCCGAGCTGTCATCTCAGGCAATCACAAACTTGTCATTCACACTCGCAACACGGGTGAGGAGGCTGAGTTATTCGACCTGAGTCGGGACCCGGCTGAATCCCGCAATCTGATCGATGAACAGCCGCAGACTGCAGATGAGCTCAGGGAACACCTGCTGCAGTGGCAGCAGAGCGTTCGGCACAGCCTTGTGGGCAGTGATTATCCCTGACTCATCGCAGCTTTTCGTTTTCACTGGCCACCAACGGACTCACCCCACGCGGAGCAACATCCGCCAGAGATCAGGAAGCAACCCTGTCCATGCGATCATTCATTCTGTTACTCCTGGCCGTTCCATTAATCCCGAACATGTCCGTTGATGAATTACCTCAGGCGCTGATTCTTGGCGATTCCATCTCGATCGGGTACACACCCCACGTAAAGACACTCCTGCAGGGAAAAGTGAATGTCAGCAGACCACAGGCAAACTGTGGCAGCACCGTCACCGGACTTGGGGCCATCGACAAATGGCTGGGACCCACTGACTGGGACGTGATCCACTTTAACTGGGGACTTCACGATCTTTGCTATCGCCATCCGGATTCGAAAACACAGGGAAACCGCGACAAGATCAAGGGCACTCAGGCCGTCTCTCCGGAGCAATATGAGCAGAATCTCGAGAAGCTCGTACAGCGTCTGCAGAAAACCGGGGCCAGACTGATTTTTGCCACCACAACCGTTGTTCCTGAAGGTGAAGCCGGCCGTTTCGTCGGGGACGATGACAAATACAACCAGATTGCGTTGCGTGTCATGCAGAAGTACTCCGTCGAAGTGAATGACCTGCATGCGCTGACAAGTCGTTTCACCGCTGATATGTTCAGCGGGCCTGGAAATGTACACTTCACCACGAACGGCTCCCGGAAACTGGCGGATCAGGTTGCAGCAGCCATCACCGCCACCACCAGGACACCGTAAGGAATTGTGCAACTGCCCGACCTGCCTCATCAGCATCACTGGATTTTTTCTGCATGTACCAATTGATCCTGCTCCTGCTGCCGCTCGTGTCAGCCCTGCTGGGTTCAGCTGCGTTTGCCGAACGCCCGAATATCGTGCTGATTATCGGGGACGACCAGGCCTGGTCCGACTACGGGTTCATGGGGCACGCAGAGATCCACACCCCAAACCTTGACGCACTGGCTCAACGCAGCATCGTCTTCGAACGTGGCTATGTTGCCTCGCCGCTCTGCAGACCATCACTGGCGACCATGCTGACAGGGCTCTCGCCATCGCTGCATCGCATTACAGGTAACGACGTTGATGGCCGTAACCGTCGAGCAGAACTGGATCTGCCCCTGCGTGAGAAATTCCATCAGCTGCCCAGTGTGGTCCGCAGCCTGACCGATGCCGGCTATCGCACATTTCAGTCGGGAAAATGGTGGGAAGGTTCATGGCAGGACGGCGGGTTTACGCACGGCATGACACATGGAGATCCCTCAAACAGGGGACGTCACGGAGACATCGGCCTGCAGATCGGGCGAAACACGATGCAGCCGCTGTTCCGATTTATTGACGACTCCGTCAAAGAACAGCAGCCGTTCTTTGTGTGGTACGCACCAATGATGCCCCACACCCCGCATAACCCGCCAGCTCGGCTGCTGCAGAAATACCAGGCTGCAGGCCGGGCAGACGATGTGGCCGCCTATTACGCCTGTTGTGAATGGTTTGATGAAACCTGCGGCAGTCTTGTCAGTCATCTGGAAGATCGCCGTATCCTTGAAAACACAGTCATCATCTTCATCTGCGATAACGGCTGGGCAGCCAGAAGCACGAACAGCAGGGACCCGCATCAGGAATCATGGCAGCAGTACGCACTGCGTTCCAAGGGATCACCTTTCGAAGCTGGCATCCGGACTCCAGTTCTCGTCTCCTGGCCAGGAAGAATTGCTCCGAGTCGCAGCAGCGATCCGGCTCACGCCAGCGACCTGTTTCCGACGATTGCGGCAATTGCCGGAATGCCTGTTCCGGAGAACCTGACGGGGATCAATCTGCTTGATGAAGAAGTCCGTGGTCTGCGTGAGACGATTTCAGGGGTCACACACTCCGTTTTCAATATGACAACGGACCATCCGGACCGGGCCTTGCAGTATCGCTGGCTGATTCACAGGAACTGGAAACTGATTCGCAGATACAAGGGGCTTGACACTACGCAGTACAGCAGACTGCACGAGTGGGACAATCAGGAATTCCGCCTGTTCGACCTCACTTCCGACCCTCATGAAACCACCAATCTTGCTGATGAAAATCCTGAGCAGCTGGAACAGCTCAGCGCACTGCTGCAGGAGTTCTCTGCTTCCGAATAAGTACATTGAGGAGATCGAGTTCATGTTCAGGCTGACAGCACTACTGCTGTGCACGCTGGCTGTGAAAACGCCAAATTCCGGCCCGGCCGTTGCCGCAGACGAAGTCGGTACTCCGCAACAAATTCAGGGATTCAGTCGACTTGACCGAAATCAGGATGGATCAATCTCCCGGGAGGAACTCCCCCCGGCTCTGCGGGCAAATTTTGATCGCGTTGATACCGACGGCAATGGCCGGATTTCCCTCGCTGAGCATGTACAGTTCCTGAGCCGCCCGGGACAGCCACAGTCACAGTCACAGCGCAATCGCAGTGACTGGAAAATCCAGCGCAACATTCCCTACGTCAGCGACGGGCATGAGCGACATACACTGGATATCTACCGTGCTCCTCCCTTTGCAGAGAACGCACCGCTGGTGATCTGGATTCATGGCGGGGGGTGGCGAGCAGGCTCAGCGCAGTCCTGCCCGATCACGAATCTCGCTGAACGTGGCTTTGTGATCGCCAGCATCAACTATCGGCTCAGCCATCACGCAGTCTTCCCGGCACAGATCCAGGATTGTCGAGCGGCCGTTCGCTGGCTTCGCAGCAACAGCGGGAAGTTTGGTATCGACCCGGAACGAATTGGAGTGTGGGGAGCTTCTGCCGGAGGTCATCTGGCGGCACTGCTGGGTACCTCTGCTGCAGCAACAGAACTACAGGCCACAGACGCGACCGATCCCGCTTCCTGTGCGGTGCAGGCCGTCTGTGACTGGTTCGGACCAACTGACCTGCTCAGGATGAATCAGCATGCCGGAGAACTCGGAACTCTGAATCACGACGCACCGGGAAGTCCCGAATCACTGCTCCTCGGAGGTCCGCTCCAGCAGCAGCAGGAACTCGCCCGCCTTGCATCTCCACTCACATGGATCGAATCAGACGCACCGCCGTTTCTGATTGTGCATGGCGAAAAGGACCCGCTGGTGTCCATTCGCCAGAGCGAAGTACTTCACGAAGCACTGAAAAAGGCAGGTAACTCGAGCGAATTCGTCCGAGTCGCTGATGCCGGACACGGACAGTTCAGCGATCCGGCAGTCACAGAGCGCTGTTTTCAGTTCTTCGAAAGTCATCTGAAGACTCGCAAAGCGACCCGCGCAGAATGATGCCAGCAGCAAGTCGCAGTGAACTCTCAGCTCCACGTGCTTCACACGTGCGGAAAGTGCGGAGTACCGCCGGACTGAGTACAGACGAAGGCAGCGGCCTGTGTGGCTGACTCCAGAATTGTCTGCAGCGGCTCCTGATGCAGCAGCCCGAGTGTCATTGCCGCCGCAAACGCATCACCCGCACCGACTGTATCCCGCACGACAACCGGCAGGGCAGGGCAGGAGCAGAACTGATTTCCATCGCTCAGAGCTGCTCCGCTGTCTCCCTGCGTCACCGCCATACAGCGAAGTCGCAGATGGCTGCAGAACTGCTGCAACTGCTCTTCGGCAGACCCGACGAACCCATACATCGCGGCAAGACTGCAGAGTTCCTCCTCATTGACCTTGAGCACATTGCAGAGCTCAAGGGATGCTGCAATCACATCTTCATCAAACCACGGTGCACGCAGATTCAGATCCAGAATTCGCAGACATCCGGAATCGGTTTCGGCGACAAACCTGCGGATCACCTCAGCTGATTCCGGCTTGCGCTGCCCAAGAGTACCAAAGCAGACAGCATCGCATTCGCGGGCAGCCTGCTCCAGTTCAGGATGCCATTGCAAAGCATCCCAGGCAGAATGCTCAGCAAATCGATAACTGGCAATTCCTTTCGAGTCCGTTTGCACAAAAACCTGGCCGGTAGGATGACTCGAGTGCTGCAGCAGGCTTGTCTCAACTCCGTGAGACAGTAATTCCTGCTCTGCAGCATGCCCCTGCTCATCGTCTCCCACAGCACTCAACAGACGAACACTCCCGGAAGCCATCAGCTCCGCCAGACTGCACGAGTAATTTGCAGGAGCCCCCCCAAACCTCGCACCATCGGGAAAACAATCCCAGAGCACTTCACCGAGCGCAATAACCGCTGGCGAGTTGCCAGTCAGCCGTGCTTCCGTCTGCATCATCACGATTCCTTCTGCTGCACGGGCACATCTTCATCGCCAAAACGCGTCCGCAGCTCGCGGGCAGAAATCCCCTGCTCGCGGAGGTGACGCACCATCACCTCCGTCTGACCGTGCGTGACCAGAACTTCTTCGGCACCCGTCTCATGAATGGCCCAGTGCAGTCCCGGCCAGTCTGCGTGATCAGAAACCGGGAATCCTCGATCAAGCGAATTCCAGCGTCTTCCCGCACGAGTCAGCATCCATCCCGATACCATGGCCCTGGGAGCTGGACCGAATCGACCGATCCATGCAGATTCCGCAGATCCCGGCGGTGCAATGATCAGCGCACCGCCCCAGCGTTTTCGCCGGGGCAGACTGGTCACTCCTGTCGTCTGCGGCAGATCCACCCCCGAAGCGCGGTATTCTGCATTGAGTGTTTCCACTGCAGAGTGGCAATAGATCGGACCGATTGCCGGATTGACTCCTGCTAGCACGCGTTGTGCCTTGCCAAGCGAATATGCCAGGACAACTGCCGGCTGATCACGGTCTCTGCAGCGGATCCACCACTCATTCAGATCGGCAAAAACCGACTCCTGAGCCGGCCACCGATAAATGGGCAGACCAAATGTCGATTCCGTAATGAACGTATGACACCTGACCGGTTCAAACGACGCACAGGTTCGGTCCGGCTCAACCTTGTAGTCACCGCTGACCACCCAGATCTTACCCCTGTATTCCAGACGCACCTGGGCTGACCCGAGGATATGTCCAGCCGGGTGCAAGGATACCCGAACACCGTTGATGACCTGGCATTCGCCGTACGCCAGTGTGTCAATTTCTGCAGCAGGACCAAGTCTGGAGCGAGTGACTCGCAGTCCGTCACGACTGCAGAGATAGCTCCGCGAGCCAGGGCGAGCGTGATCTGCATGAGCGTGAGTGATCACAGCTCGCTCTACACGGCGCCAGGGATCAATGTAGAACCCACCCTGCTCGCAGAACAAACCACTGCGTGTCTCTCGGATGAGCGGATCGTCCGACATGCTTGTTCAGGCAGACCTTCTCAGAACAGCGAGTGCAGAGTGCAACTTCGTTCCGAAGTGTAAAGCAGACGTCCGTGTCACACCTTAGGCTTGAATTGCTCTTTTTTCTGCTGCATTTCGCGAGCCTGCCGACGTCGCGCTTCCTCCTCCGGAGCAAACTGCGGACGTCGCGCATCATTTCCGGCGCCACCCATGCCAGCTTCCGGAATCGGCATCTTTGTCTCTCGCCATTGCCATCCGAGGGGTTCACTCAGTTCAATACGAGCCAGAAACGCCCATGGAGTACCGGGGTGTTCTTCAACAACCCGATTCAGATAATCCAGAGCTTTCTCATGCATCTTACGGATGTTGGCTGCCCCCTGAATCTCATCTGAAGGTTCCAGCGTCCACTGATTGCTGCCCTCCTTCTCAAACGGTTTCGGAGAAGCCTTCATGGTCGCCAGCACATTGTTGTAACCAAATGCCCGCACTCGCAATGCCAGCACTCGCCCCATGGCCAGATCGTACTGAGCTCTCCAGCGATCTGTATCCAGTTTGTCGCGATGCTTCTCACCCGCCTCAAGTGCGGTATGAACTCGCGTCAGGAAGTAGTCCATTACGGCAAGAGGCTTCTGAGCCTCCGTAATCTCCTGCCGCAGAATGTTGTCGTTCGTCGCCGTAAACACCCGCTGTGGAACAGGTACATTCTCTGATATGGACATCTGAGCAGCCCCGATCAGAGCACTCTTGGCAAGGTTGCTCTGCAGTTGCCGCTTGTACTCAATCCCCGGTCGGTAATCCGGAGCATACTGACGCATGATCTGCGGATCCCATTTCCGTACCGTTGTGTCGTCTGCGACAAAGAAGATACCGCCCGTCTCTGAGCAGAGTCGTGACAGTGTGTACGGACCATAACCCGATGACATCCGCTCAAGATTGCGGGCATTTGCTGTCCAGAACGGAAGCTGCAGCCCTTCAGCAAGCGGAGTTTCCGGTCCCTGATCTGCATCCGGCAGATCATCTTCAAACTCTGTGCCGTCCGGAGCAGTCCACTTCACGTGCACAAAACCCTTCTGCCGACCAAACGGAGATGAGTTTCCAATGCAGTAAACCCGGATGCCCTCGCGAGCAAGTCGCTTCACGGTGTCCTCAAGAATCGAATAGGACTCGCCGCCAAAGTCATCACCACGCTCGTCTGTCACGATGATGATCATCATGTTGGCCCGCAGTTTCCTGCGAATACTGCCATACTGCCGCACTGCAGTATTTACCGCGGCGAACACATTCTCAACGCCGCTGGTGTCACTCTCGATCGACTGCACTGCTTTCACCAGCTGATCAAGATCGTTTGTTGGCTCTTCAACGAGTACGTGCACGTTCTGGCCGAAACCAATCATTCCGGTGAGCAACGCTTCCCTCGTGTCGATGTCATCCATCAACCCCAGTTGCTTGTAAATATTCTGGAATCTCTCTGTCACTTCCTCGCGACGAGTCTCGAGGGAAATGGATTCATCGAAAAGCCAGACAGGAATCGTTTTCCCCTGCCGCAGCGATGAAGCAATCTCCAGCGTCACCCGGTCAACCGCTCCCTGAGTTCCTCCGGGATGCTCTGTGGTGCCGGTCAGATCAATATTCTCCAGAGTATCCGCTTCACTCGGCATCGTGATCGACTCGAACATCTCAATCCGAGGATTCACGATCGTGTCTTCAATCTGCCGGATCTCCTCTCGGTGGTTATCCAGCCCCTTGTGCTGAGCTACTGCCGCTGATGCCCCCTGAACATTCAGGTCACTCATACTGCCCAGTTCTTCAGTGGGCTTGCTGTCGATCGCAAACTCTTCAACGCGGACCTCTTCCTCCTTCACCGTGGAGGTGAGACTCAGTTGCTCCAGAAGCACTTCCGGAAGCGTGATCGACAGCAGCAGGAGAAACAACCCGGCATGCAGGAGCAGGCTTGTCCCCCACGCCGGGACAGTATCGAAGAACGCCCAGAAGGCTGTGTCCTCTTCGATCACCTCAAGATCTCGATCAACGTTGGAATTCATGGGGACTGTACTCACGGCGATCGCTCCTGCGCACAACACGCAATTCAGATCTTCAGGATTGAATGAGCGGGAAGTTCTGAACCTTCCGGAACAGACTTGCCACACCTCTTATGATTTTCGCAGGAAATGCCCCTGTTTGTCCACCAAACTCTGGAAGTCTGCAAAAAACAACCAATCTCAATAATGAACAAAAGAACAGTGACCTGGCGGCAGAAATACAGCCCGGCAGGCATGTCTCAACGATCATTCAGGATCAACCCTGGCAAAACAGAAACCTCGACAACAACCAACCTCGCTCCTACTCCACCAGACTTCTGATACGTCCGAGAGCGTTATTGATCGCCTCACGGCCTTCGCTCAGTCGCCGCATACTTTCGCCAAGATCAGTCACGATACTGTTGTTTCTGGACCTGGCATCGTCATCGACAAGCAGCCGTTCCAGACCATGCAACTGATCACGCAGATCAGGGTTAAGCAATTGAGCCATTTCTCTGGCAACCACCCGCACACCACGCGAAACCTCACGGCACAGCTCTCGCTCTTCCTGCCGCTCCACATCACCAATCTGTCGTCGCTGCGTGCTGGCTTCGGAATTGGCGAGACGATCTACATCCACAAGTCGCCCGAACGGCGACTCCTCACTCTTCAGTTTTTTCTGAGCATTCTGGACTTCCTGCAGGTGCACCTGAGCCCGTTTGTAGTCAGGACGCAGTTTCAGTACATCCTGAAAACACTTCTGAGCCAGCATCAGACTGCTGCGTTCAAGGTAAATTCTCCCCAGATTCATCAAGGCATCGGTGAATTCAGGGTTGATTCGTAGCGCTTCCTTGTACGCCGAAATTGCCATCGAATCAGAATTGAGGCCTTTTTGAGCAATCCCAAGATTGTACCACGCCTCAGCACATCGCTTGTTTTTCTGCACTGCCCGACGCAACACGTCTGCCGCCTTGCGAAATTCTCCCTGACGACTCAGCACACAGCCAAGATTGACCCAGCCCTCCACTGCAAATGGAAAGCTTTGTGTCATGGCATCAAATGCCTCCTGTGCCTCCGCAAGTTCGCCAGCCTGAAACAGGGCGGTCCCCAGCAACAACCAGTGACCTTCATTTCGATCGGCTTTTGCGATCTGCCGCAGCAGAGCCGCGGCTTCCGCAGGTGCACGATTTCGCAGAAATCTGCGTGCCTGCTGACTGAGTTCCGAGATTGCGGCGGCATCCGACATCGTCTCATCTCCCCAGAAGACTCACGGTACTCCTGAATCACGATTCCGACGGAGCATCTGCTGCGGACGATTCTGTTCCGGATCGAGCAGCTGAAACAAGGCCGTCTGATCGCCGGAAGATCCTGCAGCGATGCATTCGCAGGAACCTGATGATAGCACTTTTCTGCCCCCGGATGTGCAAACCATTCCAAAAAACTGCAGCACACGCCCGCACTGTTTACCTGTTTTGACAATGTCAAGACAGGTAAGCAGGCACGACAACAGTAGCAGCTTTCAAGGCCACTGGCCTGGCGGGTCGATCGTCCACTGCGGGCTGTCGCAAACACACAGACCCGCACCACGCAAAGAGATGGATCTCGAACTCAAACAATGCGCAGGTACAGGATGTACGAATTTTTGCCGCGAATTCGGATGGGATCCCTGGTTGCAGCAGTTCTGATGCTGGCTGCCAATGGGTTCGGCGAGGAGAATATCAGGGAATCTCCGCTCGTTCGCGCAGTTCGCCAGGCCAGTCGCTCAGTAGTGAACATCCATACTGAAAAGGATGCTGCTGCAACTCGGGACAACCGACTTTTTCAGCAGCCAAATCGTAAGATTTCAGGCATGGGCACCGGGCTGGTAGTGGACGAAGCCGGCTACATCGTCACCAACTACCACGTGATCGACGGCGTCAGCCGCATCACGGTGACATTTTACGACGGCCGAGCCAGTGAAGCGACTGTTGTCTCCTTCGACCGCAAGGAAGATCTGGCAGTCATCCACATCGATTGTTCAGAATCGCTGGAGGTCATGCCGACCGGTTCATCAGCAGATCTGATGCTTGCAGAAACCGTCTTCGCCGTTGGAAATGCATTTGGCTATGAACATACGGTGACCTCGGGAATTATCAGTGCTCTGCACCGCGACGTGGAGGTGGACGAGTTTCAGTCCTATCAGAATCTGATCCAGACCGACGCCAGTATTAATCCTGGAAACAGTGGTGGCCCACTGCTGAACGTCGCCGGCGACGTGATCGGCATTAATGTCGCGATTCGCTCCGGTGCTCAGCGAATTGGCTTTGCGATCCCGATCGATGATGCTCGTGATGTGATTGCCCGCCTGCTGAGCGTGGAACGCCTGCGGGGGCATACCCACGGTATTCATGCACGACGTCTGCCGCACTCAAATGGGCTGACCATCACCAGCATCCGCCCCGACAGTCCTGCTGCGGCCTGTGGCCTGCAGTCCGGTGATACCATCTGCAGAATAGGCGACCTCCAGATCGCAGACGCCACCGACCTTGAACGGGCCTTCCTCGGAGTGCCGACAGGATCTCCTGTCGATGTCGCCATCGAACGCAGCAATCAGCCTCTGCTCTGCCAGTTGACACTGGGACGAGTGGGCAGTGAGTTTGCCGGGATGTCCATTCAGCCTTCTCGCACACAGTTTGTCTCGGCGTCACAGTCGACTTCCGGCAGCATGAAACCTGCAGTCAGCAATGCTCTCCCGCCGCAGGAAATGTTCTGGAACTCGCCTGGAGTGCGCGTGCGAGAACTGACTCCGGCTGAATTGCAGACGATTACCGGAAAGAGCTTCCCCGGAGCAAACGGGGATATCCGCTATAACGGGGGCCTCCGAATCACTGCCGTCAGAGCTGGAAGTGCTGCAGCCGTTCTTCTCAGAACAGACGATATTCTGCTTGGGCTCGACGGCTACGAAACCGTCTCCATCGAGAATTTTGAGTTCATTATGGATCCACAGCGAGCTGCAAAGTCGGGGGAATTTCGCTGCCAGTATCTGCGTCCGGGTGAGAACCCAGTTGAAGGGTTGATCAGCCTCGATTGAATTCTGACCTTCCGCCTGCCACGGCCGTGCGGAGACCAGAGTTCGGAACTGTCTGGTGGCAGACTTCAGAATCTGAACCGAGTCAATTGTGAATCGGACTAAACTGAATCTTCACAGAAACTTAAGGTGAATTAAACAGAAACTGAACAGGTTGCCTCCGGCGAGCCGGGGTAGGTTTGTTCAGCTGTGATCCGGGGAGGACTTACGGCATATTCAGGATGATCGGACCGAACTGACAAGCCCTGCAGGCAGCAGACCTCAGATCGCGACAGCCTCCTGAAAAATGATGAAAGTTGGCTGAATTTCCGTTCGATTTCGGTAGACTGAAACATTGGGTTATCCGACGAAAGTAGCGAAAGGACATGCACATTCAGTCGGGTAGAACTTGTCCTTCAGTCCGTGGAATGAGACACGACAGCATCAGAACAGCAGCGTCTGAAAGCGTCTGATTCGGTGTCTCTGCAGGTGACAAACGCTTCATGTCTACAGCCATTCACAACTGTCCCAACTGCTCGTCGGTCATCATTGCAGACACTGACGAATGCCCGGAATGCGGTCACATTCTGGACCAGAGCAGAGCAGAAAAGGCCGTTCTGCTGGACGACATGTCTCCCGCTCGGATGCGACAACTGCAGAAAGAAGTCTGTCCGCATTGTGGAGAAGGCGTTCCCGTCGGGCTGCTTCGTTGCTGGCAGTGCAATGGATTCATGCGGCAGGAAATCGAAGACCGGTTCAACGAACTCGCCACCAATCCGCAGCCGATCATCTACAGTTCGATCCCGCCGGAACAGCGAACGGAACTGCTCCCGGCACGAGCAAGCCGTGTCCGACGTAGTGATGATGATGGTGGCTTCACGCTCGCCGACGGTATAGTTTCACGGCGAAGCGAAACCCCGCCGGCTGATAAACGTGCCGGAGCCACTGATGATGCAGCGGCACTTGCTGATGCGCTAATGAATCCTGAAGCTCCTGATGCTCCAAAGGTAAAGACGCCAGACAGCGGCACCACGCGGATCATTGCTGATGCTGTCACTGAAGACGATCCCGCTGCAGAAGAGGCGTCAGAAGACAGAACAAGGCCCGCAAAAAGTCAATCGCAGGAAGAAACGGACCTGTTTCAGATCGCGATCGATGAACAGCGCGATGCGCAGCAAAGACGCAGGGATCGGCGTGCAGACCGTGCTCGCAAGACCATGCTGCTGCCCTGCTCATGTGGAGCGTGGATTCGAGTTCAGGACAGCCTCGCAGGAATGGTGGTCCGCTGCCGACAGTGCCGAGCGCCCGTTCAGGTCCCCGTGATTCGCCGCCGCGTGACTGAACGCAGGAAAACCGATGCAACTCCGCAACTGCAGATCAAATGGATTGATGACGTCTGGTTCCATGTCCTGACCCCAACCTCAGTCGTCCTCAAGCCCGGCAGTGCAGAAAAAAACCACACCGAAGCAGATATTGCGCTCACCGAATCGGGAATCAGCATCGTCTCTCTTGATGCCGGTGGAAAGAAAAAATCATTGCTCGCCTTCGGTGGCGGTGGCTCCAGCTCAAAAGACGACGCACGCAGAAATCTACGCAATCAGATTGCTGAGAAAGGCAGTCTCACAGATCTGTCGGACTGCGAAGTACGAACCATTGATGTCGCCAGCATCCCGGACCTGCGGCTGGTGCAGCCGGTGGCACGAGTTCAGGAATCCATGTTTGCCGGTGTACCGATCTTCGGGGAGGGACGAATTGCTGTCTTCCTGCCACTGGAGCAGCAGGGTGATCAGCAATTGTACTGTTCATTCAGCCTCTCCGGCTGGCGACAGTTCGCATACGGCCTGAACAAGCTCTTCAATGCAACACTGCCCGCAACGGAAAACGGCGTTCCGGCAGAAGATAAGACGAAATCTTCCAACTGCTTCATCAAGCAGTCTCGAGTAGAGTTTGTTTCTGATCTGAACTTCTACCAGAACGACAGCAACTACGAACTGGAACTGACAGGGTTTCGCTGCACCGCCTGTCAGGCTGTCATCAGTGAAGAGGGTCGCGCCAGCAAGAAACTTGGTGGTTCGGCCGGCAAAGGGATCGCTAAGGCAAAATGTCCCAAGTGCAGCGCAAAAATGGGTGAGGAAAAACTCTTCCGCATCTCCAAAGCACCGGAAGCCCCAGGTGCAGATGATGACGATGAGTGATCTCCGGGACCGCTGGCAATCTTCTGACAGGCGTCCTCCGTCTGTAGCCTCACCCCTGCCAATAGATCTCTGCCAATAGATCTCTGCCAGTAAGTAAATCCGGCACCTGGCTGGCGGATCACCGTTTGTTGCCTCAGGAATCCAGCATCAGACAATCTGCGAGCAGCCTTACGTTGCCAGTGTTACGCGATTGCGGCGTGAACAATCCTGTGAGACGGCCGCCACAATCGGCCGTTCAGCCTTCGGTTGCATCTGGCAGCCGGAGCTGTTTCTCCATCACCCGATAATTGTCCGCAGCAAACCCCAGCCGTTCGTAGCACCCGGTTGCAGCACGGTTCTGCTGGTCCACATACAGCCGCAGGCACACTGGACGGTCCTCCCGGCTGACCTCCGCAGCTGACTGCTCAAGCAGCTGACGAAAGACGCCCTGCTGCCTGTACTCAGCAGAAACATAGACGCTCTGCAGCCAGATGATCCAGCCATTACGCCAGTCACTCCATTCCCTGCTGTACATCAACTGCCCGACAACACGACCCGCCAGCTCCGCGACAAAGTAGCGTGCTTCCGGAGCACGCTGCAGCCCCATCCTCACACCGGCAGCCACAATTGCAGGATTCAGCCGGAGCTGTTCTGTTTCCCACGCCAGGGCGCAGTTATTTTCTGCAATGATCTGTGCATCAGCCGCAGCGGCTCTGCGAATTGTCAGTGTCATCTGCGCGGTCCTGTGCAGAATGAATCAGTGCTCGGAACACAGTTCAATGGCATGCCCATCAGGATCCAGTACAAAAACCTGAAAGGCGCCATCCGGCCTGGCCTTGACATCGTCCAGCAGTGGAACAGCGGCGGCTTTCAGCTGCTCCGCAGCAGCTCTGGCATCGTCCACCAGAAATGCAAGATGGTCGCAGCGAGTGCTTCCGGCGGAATCACCACCGCTTGCTCGCGCGCTCTGATCATGCTGCTCGATCAGATGCACCAGGGTTTCGCCGGCCTGAAACCAGGCCCCCCCAAAACTGAATGCCGGTCGCGCAACTTCTCGCATCCCCAGCACGTCGACATAGAATCTGCGACTCGCTTCCAGATCGCGTACGACAAAACTGGCGTGATCGATTCGGTGAACCTGGACAACTGACTGCATTTGAGTGCTCTGAGCAAGGACAAAAACTGGTTTCAGGCATGCACGTAAAGCCGGCATCCCCGACATCAAGAGAGACACTGTAAGAGAAACACTGTTTCCGGATCAGTAATTCACTGGCTGCGCTGATCTCAGATAGGCAAACAGATCTCGGACCTGCTGCGCTTCCAGACTGCGCAGAAGTCCTGATGGCATGACTGACTGCGGAATCGCATTCAGGTCATCGACATCTTCGCGTCGAACAATCTGATTCTGGCCATCGACTCCACGCAGAATCACAACCTGATCATCGCTCTGTACGAGGAACCCGTTCAGGATTCTTCCGTCAGCGGTGATGAGCACAAAAGTCTCGTATCCTTCTCGGATTTCGAGGGCAGGATTAACAATACTGCTCAGCATTCGTTCCTGATTCTGCCGCGCAAAAGGGGTCAGATCCGGGCCAACCTGTCCACCCTCGTCAAAGAGTCGATGACACCTCCCGCAATGCTGCGTGAACAGTCGCTTTCCCGAACGTGGATTGCCCGATCCTGTCGCAAGAAATTCAGAGATCATGTCAGTCTCCGCTGCTGCCTCCGATGCACTCAGACCAGCCGCAGCCCCCCAGATCGCACCAGCCTGCTGCTCAATCTCACCACCATGCATGCGGAGCCGGCGAATGCCCGCGGTGGAGATTTCTGACTCTCGGATCCCTGCGGTTCTGACCCGGTCGAGCAACGCTGCTGCCCACTGTTTTCTGCTGACCAGCATTGACTCCGCCGCCATCAGCGCAGTCCCGCTGAATCTTCCCCATGAATCGAGCACCACAGTCGCCAGTCCTGCGTCTGTATAGCTCTGAACTGCGATCAGAGATGCAGCAAGCACCTGCTCGTTTTCATCGGTTGTGATCAGGCGTTTCAGTACCTGCAGCATCTCGGGCTGCTGCAACTGACCGCAGATCTCAATCAGCGCAACTCGCTCACTCACGCTTCCGGATTTGTCCAGCATCTGCTCAACCGCAGTTGTGACCGCCTCTGCATCTCCACGGCGAAAACGCAGCGCCAGCGAACCGCCGCCACCCGCCGCAAGAGCTTCTGCCAGATCCACCGGCAACCCGGCAAGACTTCTGCCCGTGTAGGCCTGCTCAAATCCTCGGAGAAGAATCTCTCGGAAATCTGCATTCGGCGCTTCCCGCAGCAATCTGGCAGCTGCAGACAAATGCCGAGGCTCCTGGGAAACGCAGTAACGCCGCATCATGAATTCCAGCAACTGACCACGCATCAGCTCAGACTTCCAGACTTCCGGAGACGGCAGCAGGGCCGAAATCATCGCGTCTGGATCCGCGTCCGCCACCTGAGCTTCAATTGCCCACCAGAGCATCATCGGAATGAAAATGTCCCCCGCATCTTCCTCATGCCGCAGGAGACCACTGATCAGCCGCACCGCCTGTTCGGGTGGCAGGCGTCGAGCCGATGCTGCCAGCTGCAGACGCACCTCTGCATAACCCTCCTTGTCAGCAAGCCGCTGCAGAGCAGTCACCAGAGGCGCCGACAGTTCCTTCGCCGGGTCACACAAAAGTCGTACGGTCCATGCACGCACCTGAGGCTGTGGATGCTCCAGCAACTCCAGTGCACGGGGCTGCGTCAACCCATTGACGGCATGCAGAGCCCAGAGTTTATCCAGCGCACGTGGACCGGTATCCTGCTGCACTTGCCTCCAGAGAGACTGCTGCAGGCCATCCGGATGGTCGCCCAGGAGCCGGACGGCTGTCTGCCGATACCAGTGCGACCTGTGCTCCAGCCAACCTGCCAGCGAGTCGCTGTCGGGGACGGAAACACGAGTGGACCGCCCCGGCGGAGAATCGGCAGGAACGAGTCGATAAATCCTGCCACTGCCCCGATCCACACGCCCGGCATAGTGACTGCTGTGATCAATTCGCTGTTCATAGAGATCGGCAATGTATACCGCCCCGTCCGGTCCACACTTGATATCGACCGGTCTGAACCACGGATCATCTGTCGTCAGCACTCGCTCAATGTCAGACGTGGCAACGGAAGTCTGACTCGGCTGAACACCG
The DNA here is from genome assembly GCA_023260695.1 of Planctomycetaceae bacterium. Classification (GTDB taxonomy): domain Bacteria; phylum Planctomycetota; class Planctomycetia; order Planctomycetales; family Planctomycetaceae; genus SXXK01. Next base: position 26,027 of record JALQUR010000379.1, on the reverse strand, counting down.
CTGAGCACAACCTGCCCCTGCAATGGCTCAACCCCCAGTAACTGCCCCTGGAATCGCTCCGGCAGGAGCTGTTCCTCATAGAGCACAAAGTTGTGCGTGAACCGAGCAACGTCGTGGTGCTGCATCTGCTCAAAAAATCCGAATGCAAACGGATTCGACAACGGCCCGTGTTTGCCAAAGCCCTTCCTGTAATAACCACCCTGTACATAGTGAAACCCCCGAGTATTTCCGCCGTTGTGCCCCGAAAAAACTCGTCCGATGGAGTCGATCTCGCAACCAAACGTATTGCCGCCTCCCTCAGCAAATACCTCATACACCTTCCGCTCAGGATGAAATCTCCAGATCAGCTGGCCCATCGAATTCTGCGGCGGAGCGTCGCTTCCCGGAGCCTTCACGGATGCCGTAACAGTGCTTCCCTGCGCACCGTACAGCCAGCCATCAGGACCAAAGCGAAGACTGTTGATCACCGAATGTGAATCTTCCAGTCCAAACCCTTCCAGCAGCACTTCCGGATCCCCATCCGGAATATCATCCCCGTCAGTATCAGGGTAAAACAGCAGGTACGGAGGATTTGTGACATAAACCCCACCACGCCCGGGCGCGAACGACGTGGCGATATTCAGACCATCAACAAAGACCTTGTGAGTGTCGAGCGTTCCATCACCGTTCGTATCCTCATGAATGCTGATGCGGTCTGCCCCCGGTACATGATTGGGCGGCGCTGCAGGAACACGATCATAAACAGTTCGGAGATATGTATCGCGGCTGAGCATCTTCAGTCCGGCAGGGTCTGGATACTGCCGGTACTCCATCACCCACAAACGACCGCGCTCATCCCACGTCATGAAGAGTGGCTGAGCAATCTCGGGGTCGGAAAGAACCAGCTCCACTCGCAGGTCCGCACTGGTCCGAAATCTCGCCAGTGCGTCCGTGGGTGACAAAGCCGGTGTATCGCCGCTTCTGCGGGAGATGTACTCCTGCACATCCTCCACGGAGTCGATTGCTGCAAAAACGCCCGGAGGCAGCTCACCTTCCGGTGTCCAGTTTTCCGGGACACCAAAGTCCTGCGGTGACGCGTTCGCCCAGCTCAGATCATCACCGGGGCGATACTGCCACTTTCCCTCAAGCCGTATCGCCTCACCCTTCGCAGGATTCATGACCACCACGGGGGCCACACTGAAATTTGGCCTTGGGTCAGACTGGAAAACGCGGGCGGCGACCACGCAGAACCTGCGTTCTGATGTCACCTCCGCGGAAACCGTGAATACGCCTCGCTCTCCCAGTCCACTGCGAAACTGCGGCGGAAAGGTGCCGACAGCCCCCACGGGACCGCCGGCAAACATCACCATGCGAGCGTCATCCAGTGCTTCCACATACAGAGTCAGAGTATCTCCCTGCCACGCCTCCGGAAGAAACACCAGAGCTCGATACCACGAGTACCCGTTCTGAGGGCTGAGTTCTCCCTGCGGCACACTGCGCCACGCCTGGGGAACGTCAAGATTTACCCAGCCCGGAGCCTGCCCGTACACGGCGGAGACGCCGGACAGACTCAGCAGCAGCACAACAGTCAGAATCCTCAGCGCGGACGGCCGAATAAAAACAAGATCAGACATGGTGACTCCCGTGACCAGAAAGCAGCGTCAGGCGATGCCGCGAACTTTCCCCAGTTCTTCAACTTCCGGTTCTTCAACTCGCAATTGCCCTGAGTATCGCAAGTCGGCTGCGGACTTGCCAGGCAACAGCGTGCATCAGCGGCGCGCGCCTCGCCGAGCGATCAGTAAGCCACCAAGAATCAGTGTTCCGCCACCGCCCTGGTGAATTGTCAGCGGTTCGCTCAACAGCAGCCAGCCGGCCACAATTGCAGTCAGCGGAGCGAGGTTCTGGAACAGGCCCGCCTGCGCCGCTCCGGCTCGATGCACACCAAAATTCCACATCGGGAGCGTCAGGCCTGAGGAAAGTAGTCCGGAATAAAGTATTGCCCCCAGCACTGCAGGATCAAACACCAATGACGACTGGCCCGAGATCGCCGTCAACGCGATCAGCAGATGCAGCGGCAACCCAATCGATGCAGAACAGGACGAGAGGGTCAGTGGCCGAATTGTTCGCAGAACAGGACGGCTCAGAATTGTACCAGCAGCCCACGCCATGGCGGCCGCAAGAGCACACAGATTACCACGCAACCGCAGACTTCCGGCAAACCCTTGTACCCGGTCCGGTGCGGCTGACAGTGAGGCAGCTGGCGATTCAAATGCACCTGCAGCTTCGAACGAACCTTCCGCTGGAGCCCCCCCAATGGTGACCAGTACCGTCCCGCAGAACGCGAGGACCAGCCCCAACCAGGCGTTTGAACTGATTTGTTCGTACAGGAAAACCCTGGCTCCAATGGCAGTCCAGAGCGGAATCGTTGCCATGATCAACGCTGTGTCCGCGGAGGTTGTGGATGTCACGGCGAGCAGAAACAGCAGCTGGTAAAGAACCGAAACCAGCATTGCGTATGACAATACCGAGCCACGCACCGACTGCAGGCGGCTCCACTCATCCGCTGGAGCAGATCTGACGGCAAACGCTCCCAGAATGACCGCGGAAAAGATCAGGCGAATGCCATTGAAAACGAAGGCGTTGATCCCCGTTGCCATCGCAATCTTCATAACCGGGATGTTTACCCCCCAGACAACGGCAACAAACAGAAGCAGAATTTCCGGCAATACCCTCAATAATCCTGCGTTTTTGGCGTGATTCTTCGGCATCAGGGACTGAACAGCCTGCGTACAAAATGACCAGAATACAACTGACGGAAAACCCGCGTCTTCCGCCTGGCTCGATGGCGAGATGGTCGCAATCGGCCGGTCCCCACCAGGATCAGTCTGAGGCCCCCGAAAACGGCAGACCGCAGAAAAGGAACAAAAGTGAAGACAGAAAGATCAGGAAGAACAGTAAGTACTGGAAGAACAGGAAGAACAGAATCTTTGCATGCGATATAACCCGCAGGATGAGATTAACGCTGCAGGACAGTGGAATTAAACGGCGAATGAGGATATTACCGATATTCTTGGTTGGAAGTGCGGCAATCCGTACGTCAGGCGATGCAGTGACGGATCAACAACTGTTTGATCTGTCTTCGGACAGGGTATCGAAAGCACTCTCGCTCTTCAGCATCGGCTCGACCTGTCCCGCCTTGCCTGAATTTGACCGATAATGAACACAAATTGAATATTGTGCCAATCATGAACCGCCACTTCTCCGGAGTGTGGTTTTGTTCAGATGAACGATGTACATTGCGGAACAACAGCGTTAGAAACAGCAGAACTGAAGTGGTCGTTCGGTCAGAGTAACATCTGCGTGGTCCCATCTTTCGGGAAACAGACTCTCCAGCGTTTCTGCCCTTATACAAATTGTCTGTAAAGTCTGAATCAGTGTATCAGATGCTCCCTGTTTTTTTTGTCGCACTGGCAACTGCAGCGGTTGCAGCGCCAGTCATTGCGGCGATTGCCCGAAGGTTCAACCTTGTTGATCATCCGGATGGGGGCCGGAAACAGCACCATTCAAGTATCCCGCTGACGGGTGGTCCAACTCTGCTGCTGACTGTGCTTACCGCTATCGGTTATGCGTTTTTCACATTCCCCGAACTGCTCTCCGCGTCAAGCGGTGACCGCAGATTCTTCGGCTGGCTCGCGGCCGCTTCGCTGACCCTGTGTTGCGTCGGACTGCTCGATGACAGATTTGGCCTGCGTGGCAGGCAGAAACTGCTCATGCAACTTATGGTGACGCTCCTGATGCTTCCTTCAGGCATCCTGATCGAACGAATCGACGTGTTCGGTTTCCCAATTGACTTTGGAGATCTGGCTGCTGTTTTCACAGTGCTGTGGCTGCTTGGTGCCATCAATTCACTGAATCTCATCGATGGTGCGGATGGCGTAGCCAGCACTGTTGGTCTTTTCATGAGTCTCTCGTGCGCCGGGATCGCATGGACTCTGGACATGCGTCCCGACGGCATTCTCGTATCACTGGCACTGGCGGGATTTTTTGTTGGATTCCTCTTTCATAACCTGCCGCCGGCAAGAATGTTTCTGGGGGATTCCGGCAGTATGCTTGCCGGACTGATGCTGGGCTCTGTTGCCATCAAGTGCTCGATGAAGGAATCATCTGCAATGGCACTGATTATGCCGCTGGTGGTCTGGACCATTCCAATCTTTGATTCCAGCATGGCAATCGTGCGTCGCAAGCTTACTGGCCGCAGCATCTATGCCACCGATCGCAATCATCTTCACCATTGCCTGCTGCGAGATTCCAGGAATGGTGTGCGCGTGCTGCTTTACGTCGCCGGTCTGTGCCTGGTGACCAGCGTAACTGCGATCCTCGGGGCTCAGATGGGCAGCGACGCGATAGCCATCCTGGGAGGAATCATCGCTGTCAGCCTGCTTGTGGCGAGTGGTTCATTCGGATTCGTTGAAGCAAAACTGATCCTGCGACGAGTCAAACGATTTCTTCAGAGTATCGGGCGTATTTCACCTGCCGAAAAGCCAAAGTTTTCAGAGCAGTTTGTACTGCAAGGTAAGTATGACTGGGATGCAATCTATGCCAGACTGGAAACTCTGGCGATCAATCTGGAACTGCATCGACTGGAGCTGCTGATTTCAATTCCGTCAGCAAACGAAGTGTGGCATGGCGAAACACGATTAAGAAATCACGACGGCAATGCTGACCCCCATATCCTGACGCTTCCATTGCTCGTCTCAGGAATACAGGCTGGCACCATCAGGATTGAAGCATCCGCTGTGGAAAACCCCTGTCTCACAAAGTTCCTGGGAGACCTGCAAAGAGACCTCCGTGACTTTGAACAGGAAATTACCCCCATCATCGAGAAGATGATTCGGGAATCCACTTTGCGAAACGGGCAAATCCAACCTTCCGTTGCACCAGTCCTCACAAATCAGACGTTGTGAATTGTGCAGCACCGCGACGCGGTGTGCAGCAGAAGAATTCGCAGAAACAGAAGTGTGCAACGTCCGGATCGGGCAGCAGCGACTCGAAAACAACGCAGCAATTGCCGCACTGTCTTCTGCCGAAGTTTCCTGCCTGGAACTGCATCACTCACCGACGGTTCTCATCGAGTGCATGCCAGGTACAGCGCAGTCCGAAATACTCCCGCACCGCAGCATGAACCAGCTTCTTCTGATTGCCTGCTGCACACTACGCCGGCAGTCATCAGTCCCGCAATGAAACTCCCGTCAGACTCAGGAAAAGCCTTTCCAGATTGGGCTCCAGCGTTCGAATGCTGACCACCTCACGTTGCTCGTCGTGGGCGGTGCCCAGCAGATTCCGGAGTTCATTATTCAGTTGCGTGGTCGTCTCCCCGGAGTTCAGCTTCAGGGAGTAAATCGTGTCGCCTCCCTGAATCTGCTCCGCAGCACCCAGGTCGGCAGACACACCGCCCATTGGCCCTCCCTTGATGCGAACACTGATTTCTGCCGGAATCGCCGACAGCAGTTCCGGAATTGTGCCGCAGACAAGCATCCGCCCGTGATCCACGATTGCTGCGCGGGAACAGATCGCCTGCACCTCTTCCATGTAATGGCTGGCATAGATGACAGAAGTTCCGGACTCCTGCAGCCGTCGTATACACTCCAGAAGATGCGACCGGCTCTGCGGATCCACGCCCACGGTTGGTTCGTCAAGTATCAAAAGGGCAGGGCGATGCAGAATCGCTGCGGCAAAATTCAGGCGTCTTTTCATCCCTCCGGAAAACGTCCCGGCCTCGTCGCGTCTGCGTTCCGCGAGCCCGACAAACTCCAGAGCTTCCGTGATTCGGCTGCCAAGCTGATCGGCAGGTATTCGGTACAGCCGTCCAAAGAATCTGAGATTCTCTTCGGCACTCAATTCTGAATAGATTGCCAGGTCCTGCGGAACAAACCCCAGTTGCTGCCGCACTGAAACGGCATCGGATGTCACCGGGACTCCATTGAGCAAAACGGAACCAGAATCTGCCGACAGCAGACCGGTAATCATCATCATCGTCGTTGACTTGCCGGCACCATTCGGACCCAGCAGACCAAAGATCTCTCCTGTTGCCACGTCAAAGGAAAGATCACTGACAACCTGACGAGCACCGAAACTACGGCAGAGATTCCTCACCCGCAGTCGCGTTCGCGACTGCCCGTTCCCCGGCGAATCACTCAGACTCATCACTCACCGCTCCACCAGCATTCGTCTTCAGCATCTTGCGAATGAATTCGCTGAGTCCCGGGCCCCTCAGTTGTCTCTGATCCGCGAGGATTGTTCCTGTGTCTCCGTCAACAAGCAGCACGAACGGAATACTGCTCACGTCGTGCTGCATTCCCAGGGCCGTCTCCCAACCCTTGCCTTCGTAAATCTGCTCCCAGGCAATTTCTCGTTCTTCGAGAAAACTGGTCACCCTTTCCTGCATACCTTCCTGGTCGAAACTCACGCCCAGAATATCGAACCCCTGTTCATGCCAATCGGCATAGGCCTGCTTCATATGGGGAATCTCACCAATACAAGGACCGCACCATGTTGCCCAGAAGTCCAGCATCACAATCCGACCACGGAATGCACCGGGAAACTGCAGCTGCCTGCCGGTGAGCGTTACTGCTGTGAATTCCAATGCCTGCTTGCCTGGCCGCAGATCCGGTGGCAATGGAAGCTGCTCGACAGACACGTCTGAAGGAACAAGACTCAACTGTCCGTCAGTGACACGGAAGACCCACGAACTACCGGTAAAATTGAATGCCTGACCAACAGTTGCAACCTCAAATCGACTGCTGACACGGCCGTTTCCGTCTCGGTCAACAGGCAGGCGTGCGCCCTCAGTCGGCGTTCCCGACAGAAACGTGGCCAGTTTCTGTCCGTCAATCTCGAAGCTGTACTCAAATCCAAAATCCGTGTAATAGAGCATGGTGCTGGCCAGCGCCGCTCGACGCGGGTCACTGGGATCGAAGCGATAAAGGACCAGATCTCCCTGCCGGTCACCATCCAGATTCACGCGAACCTTTCCGGAGTACATCGTGAGGCCACCCTGCTCACGAGGCATCCAGGCAACTTCCGAATCATTGCTGAGATCACCGTCGGCGTTGCTGTCCACCCACAATCGGGCTGGTTGTTGCTGCTGATCCGACTCTTCAGTGGACGGCCCCGCTGACGAGTCCGCCTTCGCAACTTCCGGTTCAACGAGCAGAAAACCCCACTTCAATTCTCCGGACTGCAGCGTTCCAAATCTTCCGCCACTGATGCCCTCCGGACGCACTTTGATCAGGTCAGATTCCGCTGTCATTTCGGCACGCACAGGACGATATCCCCCCACGCGCTGGGTAATTCCCCCGGGGATGAACTTCTGAATCAACTGCTCGGAAGCAACAGAGACTTCTGCAACGGCGGCAGCTATGAACGCACACAGAATCAGCAATGATCGCCTCAACGAAATCAGCATCGCCAGTCCCTTCGCAGCAGGAGGTATACAAAAGCAGTGCCACAGGTCAGCACGGCAGATAGCCAGCGCCCAGCGGATGGACGCATTACCTGAACACGCAGGGATGCTAATCAAAACACCGCAACATCGCGACCCCGCATGCGTGAATCGCCGAGGTGAACTTGTGCAGCAGTCAGGTGTCAGGTGTCAGCAGTCCGATATCGGCTTCTGAGAACCGCGAGAAGCGTTGTCAGAGAAGCCGGCCGCAGCTTCAGGGGGATTCATAAAGGCCGACACATGGCTCAAGACGTGTTCCCTGAGCATCGGTTACTGCAAACTTAAGTCCCGCATACATCGAGACACCTGCGTACTCCCCGGTGTTCGACATCACGTAAAAGCTCAGCTGAAAATCGGGCCGTCCGTTCTCATTTCGCAGCCGAGGAACGGTTTTGGCTGCAATTCGCCGCAACACCTCCATTCCCGCCTCCTCCGGACTCGCCCCGCCGCGCATCAGTTCCACGGCCGCAAAGGATGCCTGGTTCTGAAGGTTTGCCTCTCCTCTTCCCGTACTGCCACAGGATCCCACTTCATTATCCACATACAGCCCGGCACCGATAATCGGGGAATCACCGACGCGCCCGGGAATCTTGAAGGCAAGTCCACTGGTCGTTGTGGTGCATGACATCTGACCTGCAGCGTTCAGGCAGGAGCAGTGGATCGTCCCGGTGGGACGCCGAAAACGAAGAGTCCTGCCGGCCGTAACGACAGAATTTCGTCGGAAGAAATCACGTACCGCAGCATCTTCCTGCTCTTCGTCAGAAAGCCAGTCATCCTCCCTGCTGAGTGACTCTTTCCACCGCAGCCAGATCCTTCGCGAATGATCAGTGAGCAGATTCTCTTCAGTAAACCCGTGAGCCCGCGCAAATTTCGCTGCTCCAGCGCCGACAAGCAGAACATGGTCGGTACGGCGCATGACTTTCAGAGCCACCTGCGCGGGGTGTCGAAATCCCTGCAGGGATGCCACCGCACCACACAGATGACCTGGGCCGTGCATTACTGCAGCGTCCAGTTCCACAACTCCCAGTTCATTCGGAAGACCGCCGTACCCTACGCTCGTATCTCCGGGATCATCCTCGACCAGCCCTACGCCGGCGACCACCGCATCGGCGGTATCAGCCCCCTCAAGAAGCAGCTGATAGGCGCGTTCGGACGCAGCAGCCCCATTCCCCGAACTGATGACACGAATCGGAGCCTGCTTTGCCGCGGCACCAAGGCCGCATGCTGCAGCACCAGCCCCGGCGGTGTTCATGAATGACCGTCTCGACACATTTGATGTCACAACCTGTTTCTCCTTCAGACCGCAAGATGCATACCTTCAGATGCAGTCGGCGGCACAGAAAGTGAACAGGCTGGCCGCCTCACCGGAATTGCACATTTTCAGCTCGCACCATATTCGCCGAAAACTTCCGCCCTGTCGACTGCCTCGCCTGAAAGATCAGTCATGTGAGAGCAGTCGTCGCAGCACCGGTGCTTCCGATCGACTCAGCTCAAATACCCCATGATCTTCAGCAGCAGAGAATTCTGCGTGCAGCTGATCATCACGGATCTCACCGGAAAAATGAAACGTCCCCAGCAACAGTCCCAGACTGCGACTCCCGCTGAGTTTCACTGAACCGTCCTCCTGAGGCGTGGCCTGCAGCGTCAGTCGATAACGAAACGGAACCACTGCACAGAATCGTCCGGTGAACACAACGTCACAACAATCGCCGTGACAACTTCGAAATTCCGCTCGCAGCGGTCCATGATGGCCGTTGTCACTACTTTTCCACTCTCCCTTCCAGAACCCGCACATAGCGGCAGCCCCGGAGTGACTATCCACAGCATCCTCTGCCAGCAAAGAACCAGCAACCATCGCCAGCCCTGTAAAGAAAATCATCGCTGACTTGCGCATCTTCGGAATCCCCTGTGTGCTGTGAACTCATTCCCGCATGCTGCGGATCACAGCAGATTTACTGAAAGCTGTCTCGAAACAAACAGACGAACACCCGCTCAATCGACGGCCTGAGACCCTACTGCCGAATGACAACCAGGTCGCAGGCCAGGGACCGCATCAGTCTCAGCCACGGGCCACACAGGATCCAGTCCTTCACGCACAACTTCGGCGAAAATATCGCACATTTCGACGAATGTGATACCTGTCAATCTCGCTGCAACAACATCACGGAAGTATCGTCGTGACGCCCCTCACCCTGCGTGAATGCTTCGGAATCGGCAAAGAGCCGCCCCAGAGTATCCTGCAGTGAGTCGCCGGCAGCCGCCAGCAGACTTCGATGCACTCCAGCCATGCCGAACTCTTCGTGAGTCTCAGCGGCGGCAGGAAATGCCTCAATTATGCCGTCTGTGTAAATCATGATCCGCGAACGAGACGGCATCTGGAATTTCTGAGTCTCAAATTCAAATCCTGTCATGATCCCGAGTGGAATCCCGGCAGAATTGCTGCCGCCGATCTCACTGATTTCACCCGAATCCAGCACGTGACACAGCGGTGAAGGATGTCCCGCGGATGCCCACAGAAACTCACCGGTAGACGGCGTGAGCAGACCAAAGAGCATCGTAATAAAGCCCCCCTCACCGTTGACGAGTTTTTGTGCGCTGAGCAGATTGTTGACGTGGCTGACAAACTGTCCGGGGTCGCGGAACTGCTCGTCGCGCATCATGCGAATGATCGTGTGCATCGTCATGATTGACATACACGCCTTCATGCCATGCCCGGAAGCGTCGCCAACCAGAACCACCACGGTCCCGTCATGGAGCGTGAAGCCGTCGTAGTAGTCGCCTCCCGCCATTGTCACCGGGTTTCCCCCGAAGACTCGTATCTGGGAAGATTCATAGCGAGCCACTACCTCAAGACCATCGGGACAATTGATCTGTGTCGGTATGATGGACTCCTGTAACTGACGCACGGAATCAATCTCACGCCTCAGCTTCTCAGCCACCTGCCGTTCCCGCTCTGCTTCCAGTTGCTTCAGCACACCTTCAACAACGGCATTCAGCAGAAACATGAAATCGCCATTGTCATCCTGAATCAGGTACGCCCTCAGCCCCTGAGTCAGAAATCCCGCCAGCCGATAGATTTCGTCCGGACGACACGCTCCCACAATCGGCAACTGTGGATTTTCAGAGCGCAACTGTGAAAAGATCTCAAATGCCCGTTCGTGATCCGGAAACCGAATCGTCATGAACACCAGATCCCATTCTGATGTTTCCAGCGCAGTCACGAATTCGCTCGCGTCTGAGGTAATGCAGACTTCGCGTCCGTCGACCCCAAGATACATTCGGAGCAGTTCCGCCTGCCCGGAATCATCCCAACCTACCAGTATTCGCATTCCCAGCCCTTTCACCCGCTCCATTCACTGTCACAACAAACCTGCTGTTACGCGATAACGCTCCGTCCAGCTTTATCAGCGACCTGGCTCTCCGGCTGCAGGCCGCAACCGGAGGATCAGAAACGCAGGATTCGTCTGCTCCGGTCATCCTGCTGTCACAACGATAATGCTCCGGGCACCCACGGTAACCAGATTTGCTCAAAGATACCATCGCTTCAATGCGTATCAGCAAACCATGACTGCCGGCAACATCGCTGATCCTTCCCCTCTCAGGTATTTCTCTGCACAATCACGTGCTGCATTCAGCGTTCAGTCTTCAATGGCAGCAATCAGGAGTCCAATATGAGACGCAGAGATTTCCTCAGCTCAGTCAGCGCCGGAATTGCGGTCAGAGGCATCTGTGCCGACGAATCCCGCCAGCAGCCTGTTCGTGTGGCTGTCATTGGACACACCGGCCGCGGCAACTACGGCCATGGCCTGGATACCATGTGGCAGGACATCAATGGTGTGAAGATCGTTGCCGTTGCCGATGCTGACCCGACCGGACTGCAGGCTGCGGTTGCCCGCCTTCCCGGCGCAACTGCGTTCGCGGACTATCGCCGTATGCTGGAACAGGTCACGCCGGAAATCGTCGCAGTAGCTCCGCGACACATTGACCAGCACCACGCGATGATGCAGGCAGCAATCCAGCACGGAGCTCGTGGCATCTACGTGGAAAAGCCCTTTGTGCGAACGCCGGCAGAAGCAGACAACATCAGGAATCTGTGCGAGGAACATGGCACTCGCATCGCCGTCGCTCATCGAAATCGCTGGCATCCTGTACTGCCGGTCATCAGAAAACTGCTGGAGGATGGGGCGATTGGTCACCTGCTGGAAGCTCGGGGACGCGGTAAGGAAGACACGCGTGGAGGCAGTCAGGATCTGTGGGTACTTGGGACCCACGTGATCAATCTGGCAGAATACCTGCTTGGTGATCTGATCTCGGTGTCTGCCCGCATTTTCAATGATCAGCAGCCAGCCTCACTGGAACAACTGGCAGACGGTCCGGAAGGACTGGGACCGCTGCCTGGCGACGAATTGCATGCTCGATTTGAAACATCAGGTGGTCCCCCCTTCTTCTTCGATTCCATCAGAAATGCTCGCCTCCGCACTGCCGCAGTGAGTCATCCGGCGTCGTTTGGCCTGCAGCTCATCGGCACAGCCGGCATCATCGACCTGAGAGTCGATCGAGAACCCCTGGCAGCCATTCTGCCTGGGAGCCCCTTCGATCCGGACTTTTCAGCTCCCCGGCAGTGGATCCCTGTCAGCAGCAATGGCATCGGAGCACCCGAAACTCACCCGCATGCAGGTCAGCCGCTGGCGCTGCACCACGTCTCCGGCACGGACCTGCTGAACTCGCTCACCGAAAACCGCCAGCCACTCTGTGATGTCCATCAGGGCTGCAGCACCGTTGAAGCCGTTTGCGGTGTTTTCGAGTCACACCGGCGTGGTGGACTCAGCACCTCTCTCCCACTGGCGAATCGCCAGCACCCACTGCAGATTGCTTCGCGAACAGAATAGAAGAACAGTAGCCGGCAGATGCTGCGAGTGTGCGAAGTTGACATCCGGCGCCGTCCATGTAAATTCCCCTGCAGGCGCGGGTTTTTCCCACGTGGAATTACCTGCAGCAGAATCAGCAGAATTGCCTGCGGCAGCACCGCCTGAGAGCAACTCAGACCAACCAGTCTGGTCGTCATGACGGTGCCGGATTCCTGACGGCAGGACCCTGCAAACCGCGCCCCGAATACTTCCTTTCTGAATCGTCCCTGAATTGTTTTTTGACGGAGAATTCTGCGATGTCTCGTCCTGTTACGCTGTTTACCGGTCAGTGGGCCGACCTGCCTCTGGAAACGCTCTGCGGCAAAGCCAGAGAGTTCGGCTACGATGGCCTCGAACTTGCGTGCTGGGGCGACCATTTTGAAGTCGACAAGGCACTTTCTGATGACTCGTACTGCACCCGCAAGCGGGAACTGCTTGAAAAATACGATCTGAAGTTGTTTGCAATTTCCAACCATCTCGTCGGACAGGCGGTGCTGGATAATATCGATGCTCGCCACAAGAGTATCCTCCCTGATTATGTCTGGGGAGACGGCGATCCAGCCGGAGTCAACCAGCGAGCGGCGGAGGAAATGAAGAACACTGCCCGAGCAGCCCAGAAACTCAACGTCGGCGTGGTCAATGGGTTCACAGGCTCCTCAATCTGGCACCTGCTGTATGATTTCCCACCGACACCCCGAACCATGATTGATGCCGGCTTTCAGCTGTTGGCCGATCGCTGGAACCCGATTCTCGACGTCTTCGAAGACTGTGGCATCAAGTTCGCTCTGGAAGTTCACCCCACCGAAATTGCCTTCGATATCTACTCTGCTGAACGGGCACTGGAAGCACTCAATGGGCGGAAGGAATTCGGGTTCAACTTTGATCCCAGCCACCTCATCTGGCAGGGAGTTGACCCGGTAGAGTTCATTCGCTACTTCCCGGAGCGGATTTATCACGTCCATATGAAGGATGCCTCGGTCACACTGAATGGTCGTACGGGGATTCTGACCAGCCACCTGTCGTTTGGGGATGCGCGACGCGGCTGGGACTTCCGCAGCGTCGGTCGCGGCGGCGTCCGCTTCGAAGAGATCATTCGAGCTCTGAATGCAGTCTCCTACTCTGGCCCGCTCTCGGTTGAATGGGAAGACATGGGGATGGATCGCGAGCAGGGTGCTACGGAAGCGGCTCAGTTCTGCAAAAATGTGGACTTCTCGCCGTCAGGACGCGCTTTTGACGCAGCCTTCGGTGACTGATCCTCGATCATCCTGATGACACTCGAACCCGAAGCTGCTGGCTTCGGGTTTTTTTCTGCCCCAAACGTGCGTCCGCTCAGCGCACAGGCTGTTACATGACTTCGCCCGGCCCGGTACTTCCCGTCGATCAGATTATCCCACAGCTGGTTCAGGACCTGCAGCAACACGGCAGCGTTGTTCTGCGGGCAGCCACCGGAGCCGGCAAGACAACACGTGTTCCGCCTGCAGTCGCCGCAGCAGCACCCGACTCCGGACAGAAACTGATTCTGCTTGAACCAAGACGCGTTGCAGCCAGAGCAGCAGCAACACGAATGGCGCAGGAAAAATCGGAATCCACAGGAGCCTCCGTTGGCTATCGCGTTCGCTTCGAAGAATGCTGCTCCGGACACACACGAATACTGGCAGTCACGGAAGGGATCCTGCTGCGTCAGATTCAGGCTGACCCTTATCTTGAATCGATCCACACAGTCATTATCGACGAATTCCATGAGCGACGTCTGGATACCGATCTCTGCCTGGCAATGCTGCAACGTATCAGGCAGACAGTCCGACCGGATCTGAGGCTTGTCGTGATGTCGGCCACAATGGACCCGCAGCCAGTCTCAGAATACCTGAATCGCTGCCCGATCATCGACTGTCCGGGACGATCGTTTCCGGTCGATATTCACTGGAGCCGAAGGAACGAAAGGCAGTCCATCCCGGACCTTGCTGCTCAGGGTGTCCGTGATGTTTTCCGGTCGGCTGAGGGAGACGTGCTGGTGTTTCTCCCCGGCAAGGGCGAAATCAATCGCACTGATCGACTGCTGCAGCCGCTGGCACAGAAACATTCACTCCTGATCCAGCATCTGCACGGCAGCATGCCCCTGGATGAACAGAACAAAGTGCTGGCTGAATCGAAACAGCAGCGAATCATTCTTGCCACCAATGTTGCCGAAACGTCGGTGACAGTTTCGGGAGTCACCGCAGTTGTCGATACTGGAACTGTTCGCCAGATGGGATTTGATCCCGAGACCGGACTCAATCGACTGCAACTGCAGCAGATCTCGAAGGCATCTGCCGATCAGCGGAGCGGAAGAGCCGGGCGCACAGCCCCCGGTCGCTGCCTGCGGCTCTGGGAAGAACATCAGCACCGTCTGCGGCGCGACGAAGAACCCGCAGAGATCAGTCGCAGCGATCTCTCCGGCGTCATTCTTGCACTCCTGGCATGGGGTGAGAACGATCTTTCGGAGTTTCCGTGGTTTCAGCCACCACCTGAAGAATCCGTACAGCACGCACTTGAGCTGCTGCAGCTGCTGCGAACCATCGACGCAGATTCAAGGGTTACTGACCTCGGCCACTGGGCCGTCCAGTTCCCTTTGCCTCCCAGACTCGCCTGCGTTGTCATTGACGGCTTTCGCAGTGGCCACGGCATGCGTGCCTGTCTGCTGGCTGCTCTGCTGTCGGAGCAGGAACCTTTTCTGCAGGGAAGGGACCACCGCTCACCACGCGATCAGCTGATTCTCGATTCAGATTCCGATGTCCTCGATCGCCTGCACGCCATTGAGACATTTCTGAACGAGGGGAAGCAGGAAACGCCCTTCGGAGAAATTCACCGAAACCAGTTGCAGAGCATTCTCAGAATCACAAAGCAGCTTGCCGACGCCCTGCATCACGTTGCCAGCCGAATTCCTCCGACGGAACAGATTTCAGACGCTGATGCAGCACTGAAAAAGGCATTGCTGGCAGGATTTCCGGACCGAGTAGCCCTGCGGAAGACTGCGCGAGCGCCTCAGGGAATGATGGCGGGAGGACGACGTGTCCGACTGGCTCAGAAGTCTGCCGTGCGGGCTGCATCCCTGTTTATCTGCATCAATGTCGACGGATCCGGCTCCGAGGCAGAAGTGCGACAGGCCTCGGCTGTAGAACTGAACTGGCTTCCGCAGGATCTGATTTCTGAGTCTGAAGATCTGTTTTTTCACCCGTCGCAGAAACAGGTTGTTGCCCGCAGAAGAACAACCTTTCTGGACCTTATTCTCAACGAAACTCCTGCTCCCGTCACCAACCACGCAGCAGCTGCGGAGGTCCTTTTCTCCGCAGCGTCTTCGTCACTCAAATCGCTGCTTCCGGACGAAAAATCATCGGCGCATGGATTTCTTCAGCGCGTTCGCTGCCTTGGAGAATGGATGCCCGATCTGCTGCTGCCGGATTTCGGTAACGAAACTCTGCTGCAATGCCTGAAGACACTCTGCGGCCAGTGTCGCTCCTTTGATGATTTGCGGAAAGCCGACTGGATGAGTGTCTTTGAAATGCAACTGACACACGCACAGCAGTCCGCGCTGAGACAATTTGCACCGGAACGCCTGCAGGTTCCCAGCGGCAGCCAGATCCCACTCATCTACCAGGACAACGGGCCTCCGATTCTTGCGGTCAGAATTCAGGAGGTATTCGGGCTCAGGAACTCTCCCGTTGTAGGACGCGGCACAATTCCTGTGCTGATGCATCTGCTGGGGCCGAACCACCGTCCTCAACAGGTCACCAGCGATCTGGAAAGCTTCTGGAAGAACACCTATCCGACAATTCGTGGGCAGCTGGCCAGAAGATATCCACGTCACCCGTGGCCGGAAGATCCGCTCACGGCCCCTCCTGTCCGCAAATAGGCTCCAGCCACTCCAGGCCACTGTGTTCGTGCCGGCCCGCTGCAACATTTTGCGCAACGTCGGATTGAACTCGTTCCCGCTCGCCAGATGGCATCCACAGCAGCGCCGAGGATGTGACTCAATCAGTCTCAGGCGATACCTGGCTGGTCTTCCTGCAGGCGCACTTGAGAGGTCAACCAGTGGCCTGATTCGCCGAGATCCGAGCAATCCCCACACAGATTGACAGCATCCGCAGCAGCTACCGGACGAGGGCCCAACCGCCAGCGGTCAACGCCGAATTCAACGTAGAGTTTCATTCCAAACGCTGCTCTGCAATGAAATCAAACGTGTGCAATGCAGCGATTCCTCCAAAGATCCGTTGACAGAAGATGCCGCAAAAAAAAGGGACAGTCGCTGTCCAGGACTGCCCCTCAATTCTGATGACTCTGCAGCACCATTCCGGTGCTCAATTCAGTTACCGCCCGGCGGAAGACCAAGTGGCGTATCGCCCAGCCCGGGAATCGAGAGGCCACCGGGGACGGCTGGGGCTGCATCAGCAGCCCCAGCTGCCTTCGGCTCCACAGCATCTTCTCGCGACAGTCGAAACTTCTCAAAGCTCTCTGCAGAAATCACGTAGTACCAGCCGGAAAACCGGGTTGAAAGTTCTTCGACTCGCTTCCTGCCCTCAGCTGAACGCTCATCCCACTGTCGAACTGCATTTTCATACGCGATCTTTGCTCCCTCAAACTCAGACAGAGCGGCATCATACGCCTGCTGCGCTTCGACCACAGGATCCACTGCCGGCTTTTCCTCGTCAGCGTCCGCCGGCACAGGATCATCAGTCTTTGCAGGATCAGCATCATCGGCTGCAGGTTCATCCGCAGGGTCTTTCACTGCTTCCTCTGCGGCTTCCTCCGCTGGCTTTTGCCCTTCATCAGCCGTTGTATCAGTTGATCCTTCGTCGGCTGGAACGGCCGCAGCCGTCTCTTCGTCGCAGCCATTCTCGTCAGCCGGCTGATCGTCAGCACCTGCCTTATCACCGTCTGGAGCAGGGCCGTCCGCCGGAGCATCGTTCAGGATTTCAGGCTTCACTGGAGCAACAGGTTCCTCGGGACGCTCTCCGAGCAGAGTTTCATCAAAAGCGACCTTCACGAGCAGGTACCGCCGCGGCCCCGCTTCTTCATCAGTCGCTGCCTCAGAAGATTCTGCCTCTTCTGCGTCAGCTTCCGTCACTTCGTCGGCACCTGCGTCCGCAAGGGAACCGACTTCGATATCCTGCGCCGATCCGCGAGCGATCTCACCAAAGTACAACGTGTACTGCACACCATTGGACGTACCAGCAACCAGCTCACCTTCGTTGGAAACCAGCTGCACAGCATTGTTCGGTCCACGTGCAATGAAGAATCCCTGCCGAGCCATATCCGCCTGCAGCACCTGTCGCAGCAGAGGATTCTGAGCAACTTCCTGCGACACCGTCAGGTCAGGATTCAGCCCCTCTGGCTTGGGACGCACGCCGACAATCTTCAGCTCATCAAGATTCCGGACCAGATCGGTCACAGCCGCCGCTTTTGTCTGTTCGGACTCCTCGTCAATTCCCGCCAGAGTCCATTTACTGCTTTCGTCCTTCAGAAAATCGAGCACATCACCCTGGACAATTTCGCCTCGCTGCTCATCCACGGAATAACGATTGACGCGGAGTTGTTTGACATCCGGCTGATTGACTTTCAGCAGGTCCGGCTCAATCCAGTCGCTGAATTTCGTTGACAGGTCAATGCTCATCTCGGCGATGTAGACTGCATTCTTCTCTGGCTCGCGCACATAGTACTGGCCTGGATTTGCTTCCGGCGATCGGCCGACAATCAGGTCTACCAGAGCATTGTCACTGCTGTCCTTCAGAGTCAGACGTGTGCCCCGCGGGTCGCCAGCATCCTCATCACCCTCATCAGAAGCTGTCAGACTTACCTGGGCATCAGGTCCAGCAACTCCGTAGCGTTCGTGATCATCCTTGCTGCGACTGATCAGCCCCAGCTTGCGAATGCCCAGCATCGACGCAGCTGTCCGGGCCAGTCGATCCTCTGCCTCGGCGGGATAATCATGATGAGAAGGAATGACCCATAACCCATCGTCAGTCTGCTTCACGGAGAATGTCTGTAGCGCCTCAATCTCCTGATCAAACCTGCTCACGATCAGTTCTGTGGCTTTGCCATCTCGGAGCTCCGGGAAGAACTCCTCACCGACCTCTGAAAACCCTTCCACAACCGCAGGACGATTGACGGTGTTCACGATCATTGCGAGCAGCACAGAGCCTGCGGCGACGGCAAAAAAGATGAGTGTTCGTTTTGATGAATTCATGGTGCAACCTGCTGAACAAAAGACAGCTGGAAAAATCTCAAAAGGAGAAGAATGCAGACCGAAATCGGTCTTCACTTCCTGCGACGACCAGGACTGATGGACTGACTCTCAGCCAGATTCCTCATTCCCAGAAACAGCATCCCAAAACAGATCGGAAGGATGGCCGGAGCAACACAGGCAACAATGCGAACAGTGTTTTCCACTCGCCGAACTTCCCGCTTCATTTCCAGCCCGGCACGACGGATCCGACCATTCACGTCACGTTCAAGTTCCCGTCGCTGAACCTCAAGCTGTCGATTGAGCTTCTCTTCCAGCTGAGCCAGCTGAACATCGCGACTGCGGCTGTCGAGACTGGTATCGCTCTCGATTTCCTCCATTGCATCACGCAGTTTCTTTTCTGCCTGCTGCAGTTTTTCATCCATTGTCTTCTGAGCATCTTCCTCTTCCTTGCTGAGATTCATCCGCAAGGAACTTGTGCGCGTCTCAACAAACCGCAGCGTCCGGAGAGATTCGCGGCGCGATCGCAATGGAATGAACGTATCATCACCAGCCAGCTGATCCACTGCATTCAGCACAAATGTCACGTTGTCGAACTGAATGTCGAGCATCCCGCGATTTCGTTCCATGAAGAACCAGTCGGTGATCAGGTCGATATCAGCACAGAAAATCACATTGAGCGGATTCTGTTCCGAGTCGTTGCGGATGTGTGCAGCCAGTACGTGGCGGCTGGAATCATCCGTCCGCCGCGGATTGGGATTGATCTGACGCGATGGAGACATCGAAAACGGACTGAATGACGCAGAAGTGTAGTCATCCCAGTCAAGCACACCCGACTCTTCTGATGTTTCCAGCAGCGGAACAAACTCCTGCTCGCTGCGACCAGCTCGATCAATCAGCGTTCCTGGATACAGCATCACCATATCCTGCAGACCGGATGAAACAACACTCTCAGAACCAAACGGAGATGCTCCTTTGCCGCTGCGTGAGACAAACACGTACTCCGGCGGCAGTGTCTGAAACTGACTGTGTGGATTACTGCGATCATAGACCACCGCGCCATTGTCCCAGCGAACGTTGAGTGCGGTGAGCAGGCCGGTCAGCTGGCCATTATCGGCCTTCGGTTCCGGTTGCTGCTGTCCGCCAAACATTCCGCCGCCACCGCCCGGCTTCGGCATTCGGGGCGCCATCGCCAATCCAGCCTGAGTCTGAAATACAAACGGACAAGGGTCGTCGAATACCAGCGTGGGACGACCCGTTCGAACGTAGTCGAGGAAGTTCTCCATCTGCATCTGTGTCAGCGAGGACGGCATGATGGCCAGCAGAACGTCAAAATCAACAGTGGTCTCCGGACGCCCTTCGCCTTCATCTGCAGCACCCGCAACAGGTTTCAGAATCGGCTGTGCGGGATTGACCGAAATCACTTTGTACTGCTTTTCCAGCTCACGGATGATCTCCCAGCGCCCGCCACCGGCGCCGTCCGTCATCACCTGAGCATCTGTCTGCAGCACTCCCACACGCAGACGCTCTGCTGATGAGACGGTCCGCAATGAACGGGTCAGTTCGTATTCAATCGGAAGCCCCTTGCCAAAGAAGGGGATCACGAGTTCATCTGAGGGACTTTGCAGAAACGCCCCCAGAAACACTTCAGCCTCCTCGCGTTTTCCGTCTCGTTCGTACTGCAGTCGGACAGGTTCGATTCCCAGAGCACGTGCCTGCTCCGCTTCCTGACTGAATGGCTCAACGGCCACTTCACGCACGACAACGAAACCACCACTGGACCGTTCAAACTCACGGAGCAGTCCAAGCAGCTGACGACGCGTTTCAACATAGTCCGCAGGAACTTCCGGACTGATGAACGCCTGCACGGTAATGGCCTGACCGGACTGCAACTGCCCCAATGTACTGCGCGTCGCCGCCGAAAGGGTGTACAGGTTCTCTGCGGACAGGTCTGCCCGCGTCGGCATGAAGGACAGAATGTACAGCAGCGAACCACTGGTAATCGCGACCGACAATGCTCGAACGGCAAACTGCAGGCCCATTGACTTTTCGCGGCCTTCAGACCAGCGGCGTCGAGAAATCACAACCAGATTCAGGTACAGCATCACTGCAGTGAAACTTACGAACCAGATCACTCCATTCAGCGGCAGAATACCCACACTGAAATCCAGTAACTGCTGCTGCAGACTGAGTGACGCAAGGGCATTTCTCAGGCTGTAGAGTTCTGAAGTGCCGCCAAACAACCCCAGCACCCACTCAATCAGGTCCGTGGCATAGTACAGCATCACCGGAACGCAGCAGAGGACAACTCCCATGACAAAACCCACAGTCGCGCTGCTGCTGAACGCTGAAGCAAGCATGCCTGCAGACAATAACGCCGCCCCGGCAAGGAAATAACCAACGTATGACGCAAATACAGCTCCGATATCCGGGCTTCCCAGCAGAAACAGCACAACGACATTCACCAGCGAAAAGAGCAGGGCAACCCCGTACACTCCGACCACAGCAAGATACTTGCCCGCCAGCACTTCCGCTTCAGTCGCTGGCATGGTGAACAGCAGCTCGTCCGTCCCCAGTTTTCGTTCGTCAGCCCAGGCAGTCATCGTGATTGCCGGAATCACAAATAGCAGCAGCCAGGGAAACGCCTGAGTGAGCTGATCAAGGTTGGCCTGATTGGCAGCAAAAAACGCCGTCGAAAACGTCATCGCCGCAGCAGCAACACAGAACACCAGAATAAACAGGTACCCCAGAATGCCAGAGAAATAGCTGCGGAAATTCCGTCTTGCCACTGCACTGACCACATGTTTGCGAATCATTCTTACTACCTCGATTGCACGATGCTCGATTGCATTTACTTGAGTTACTCGCAGCTGGCGAGCGGAGGTTCATTTGCCCACGGTCGAAACCTCAGCGGTCGCGACCGACTCACTGACGTTCAGTGCCTTATACTGCAGCCAGAGTCTTGTCGCGAAAGCTCGCTTCCATCTCTACTTCAGAACTGCCGAGATCTGCCGTATTGCCGTCGAACACGACCTTACCACTGTTGATCAGGACCACGCGACTGCAGACCGCTCGAACCTCCTGCAGAATGTGCGTTGACAACAGGATGGTCTTGCTTTTCGCCAGTTCCAGAATCAGGTCTCGAACCCCCTGAACCTGATTCGGATCAAGACCGCTGGTCGGCTCATCAAGAATCAGTACCTCGGGGTCGTGCAGCAGTGCGTGGGCCATACCAACCCGCTGACGGAATCCGCGGGACAGCTTGGAAATCGGCTTCCGCCAGACCTCACCCAGCGAACACTTTTCGGAAACCCAGTCCATTCGTTCAGCCAGTCGCGCCCCACTCAGTCCGCGGACCTCGCCCATGTATTTCAGCAGACTCTCCGGAGTCATCTCTACGTACAGTGGACCGTTCTCAGGCAGATAGCCCAGGTTCTCGCTCGCCGACAGCCGATCCTCTGCCACGTTGAACCCTGCAATGAATGCCTGACCACGACTCGGAGCAAGATATCCGGTCAGCATTTTCATTGTCGTGCTCTTTCCAGCTCCGTTCGGACCCAGAAAAGCACAGACCTGACCGCGAGGTACCTGAAAGCTGACGTCCTGCGTTGCAGCAAATTCGCCGTAGAACTTGCTGAGCCCGCGAGACTCGATCATCACCTCCGCAGAATCTGTTTGCACACTGCTCATTTTTTCATTCTCAGAAGCTGAACAACTTGACCAGAAAAGACATGTTTTCCCTGACCCTGCAGTTGCTGACCGCAGGGTCGTTGAAGCGACAGGGCACTGACCGCCAGACGGCGTATGCCAGTCACCTTGCCGAACGCTCACACAGATAACCAGCGGCATCAAACCCAGACTGAAGGCCAGACAGGGCCTGGCGCAGCAGAGTCGGCTGGTGCTTCGCTGCCATCAGCAATGGACGTTGCCGCCGGAGAGGATTTCCTGAATGATTCTCGAAAAAAAATCCTCTGGGAGCTGTCCCAGAAATCTGCCACAGCCACGAAACTCTGCCCGTCGCCGCTGCACAACTGCCACTGAACAACTGTCGCTGTTGTGAATCCTGACAGGAAAACCCAGGTCACGCTCATGGAGCAATGTTGATTTGACTGGAGTTCTCTACAGACCGGGGAAGGATTCGAGCCGTGATACAGGCAGGTGCCGGGGTGGGGGTGGGAGTTTGTTCTGATGGCAGGAAAAACCACGGCTTCCGCCCTCAACAAAACAGGACGGAAACCTTCGCTGCAAAGTTTGCCGATTTCCTCCAGGATCTGCAACTCCCCGAACAAGCAATGCAGACACGTCAGCAAAGATTCAGGAATTTTTCTCGAAACAGCCATGCTGCATTCCCGCAAACTCGCATCGCTGCCAGCGATAGCCGAAGATACAGGCAATGGGTGTCTGCCGTGTCTGAATGCGTCTCAGAATTCTGCTGTCCTGCACAATTACCGGAACAATGAACATGCCGTTGCTTGGAGTAAACATCGACCACGTTGCCACCTTGCGGCAGGCTCGGCGCGGCCGTGAACCGGATCCGGTGCATGCTGCTGTAATTGCAGAAAGTGCTGGGGCCGACGGTATCACGGTTCACCTGCGGGAGGATCGTCGGCATATTCAGGATCGGGATGTCAGGGTCCTGCGCCAGATGGTCTCCACACGACTGAATCTGGAAATGTCGGTCAGCCCGGAAATCTGCAATTTCGCCCTGCAGGTGGTTCCCGATCAGGTCACTCTGGTACCGGAACGCCGGGAAGAGATTACTACTGAAGGGGGACTCGACGTCATTACGCATCACCAGCGTGTTGCCGAATGCTGCTCCGCTCTGCTCGACGCTGGCATCATTGTGAGTCTGTTCATTGATCCGGACGAAGCTCAGATCCGACGCTGTCAGGAGCTCGGCGTACAGGCAGTGGAACTCCACACGGGAGCGTATGCCGATGCTGCCCCGGGAACTGAGCGCCAGAACCAGCTGCACAGACTGCAGACTGCCGCAGAACTGACCGCTTCGCTTGGACTCATCCTCAATCTCGGGCACGGGCTCGATTACCGAAATGTCCAGCCCGTAGCAGCCCTCCCCGGAGCACACGAGCTGAATATCGGCCATTCCATCATCTCCCGCGCCGTTACCGTCGGGCTCGACAATGCCGTACGGGAAATGAAGGCGCTGATCAGCCTGTGACAAATCCACGTCCATTCTCTGTCCCACGACACAGCGTCAGCACCGTACTTAAATCACTTCGCAGACAGGCAATTCCATGCCGGGTAATTCATTCGGAAGTCTCTTCAGAATCACCACCGCGGGAGAAAGCCACGGACCGGGAAACGTCGTCATCATTGATGGTGTACCGCCAGGCCTGCCACTTTCAGAAGATGATCTGATCCCCGATCTGCAACGCCGGCGACCTGGCCAGAGTCTGCTCACAACCCAGCGTCAGGAAACGGATACGCCCGAGATCCTTGCCGGGGTTTTTTCCGGCAAAACGACCGGAACCAGCATCGCAATTCTGATTCGCAATCAGGACCAGCGGAGCCGCGATTACTCCGACATTCAGGACAAATACCGTCCGGGGCATGCAGACTATACATTCGACGCCCGATACGGCTTCCGGGACTATCGCGGTGGCGGACGCAGCAGCGCTCGGGAAACAACTGCTCGGGTCGCCGCAGGAGCAATCGCCAAAAAGCTGATCGCCCACGAATTTGGCGGACGAGTGCTTTCGTGGGTGTGCCAGATCGGCTCTGTGAGAGCGACGATCGAGCAGCCGGAGCTGGTCACTCTGGAACAGGTGGAGCAGTTGCCGGACGGCAGCCCGAATTTCGTACGCTGCCCCGATTACGACGCGGCAGCAAAAATGGTGGAACTGATCGATCAGGTTCGTCGGGATACCGATTCGATCGGCGGCGTCGCTCAGATCGTGGCCAGCGAAATTCCGGCTGGTCTGGGAGATCCTGTGTTCGATAAGCTCAAGGCAGATCTCGCGAAAGCGCTCTTCAGCCTTCCCGCTGTCATGGGCGTTGAATATGGAAATGGCTTTGCCTGTGCAGAATTGCGTGGCAGCGAGAATAATGACATCTTCGTTCCCGAACGAGCAGCAGACGGTGCAACAGAAATCCGCACTGAAACCAACCGCCACGGAGGGATGCTTGGCGGCATCAGTTCCGGTATGCCAATTATCCTCCGCGCCGCTGTAAAACCGACCAGCAGCCTCGCCAGACCGCAGCCCACAGTCACCCGCGCGGGCACTGAAACATCGATCAGTACAAAAGGCCGACACGACCCCTGCCTGCTGCCGCGATTCATCCCGATGGCAGAAGCCATGACAGCCATCGTTCTTGCCGATCACTGGCTCCGCTGGAAAGCAATTCGACCTTATTGAGTGAGCTGGCTGAGATGACTGGGCTGCCGCCACCGCTGCCAGTCAGTGACCTGCGAAAACACAGCGGGGCCGCAACAGTCGCAGCTGTTCAACTGATGATCTGATGGATCGGCTGGCCATGGTCGATATCCAGACGCTTCCGATCCGGCAATTCCAGTCGACGACTCGACAGGCCCAGCTGGTGCAGTAGCGTGGCATGAATGTCCGTGACATAGTGCCGATCTTCCACTGCATGAAAGCCAATCTCATCAGTGGCGCCGTGAACCATCCCACCTCGGATGCCGCCTCCCGCCATCCACACAGAAAAACCGTAAATGTGGTGGTCTCGCCCATCGGAACCCTGGGTTCCCGGGGTCCTGCCGAATTCCGTCGCGAACAGAACCAGCGTGGAATCAAGAAGTCCCCGCTGCCGCAGATCCTTCAGCAGCCCCGCGATCGGTTGATCGACGGCACGAAAATTTCGCTCATGATTGGCTCGCAGACTGCTGTGAGCATCCCATGCTCCGGCCCCCCCGGCGCCATGCTGCACCTGGATGAATCGCACACCACGTTCAACAAGTCTTCTGGCAGCCAGCATCTGCATCCCAAAATCGCGAGTCGCAGGCTGGTCGATACCGTAGAGCTGCTGAGTGGAAGCCGTCTCGTCATCGAAACTGATCGCTTCCGGCACCGACAGCTGCATTCTGTAAGCGAGCTCATAAGCCCGAATCCTTGCTGCAAGAGCAGGATCATCAGGGTAATCGACGGATCGCAGTTGATTCAGCTGCCCGACGAGGTCAAACCCGATCCGCTGATAATCTCCGCTCAGATCCGCAGCGGGACTCGCAAAATCAAGGGGGTTTCGCGGATCGATCCGGAGCGGAATTGCGTCGTGTTCCGGCCCCAGATAATGCCCGTCTTTCGCATTCCAGTATTCCCGGTTTCCAATTGAGATGAACTGGGGCAGGTTGTCGTTTAATGACCCCAGTCCATAATGCACCCATGCTCCCAACGTCGGAAACTCACCGTCCAGCATGTGCCGACCGGAGTGAAACTGAGTCTGTGCG